>JBBQJJ010000374.1:0-8947 GCA_038325805.1 Haliangiales bacterium | reverse complement strand
ATGGACACCTCGACCTCCGCGCGCACTCGGCGCGAGTCGGGATCAAGGTCCTCGCGACCCCACCAAGCGTAATCGTTATAACGATTGTTATAACCAATCTCGCTATAACCGTCGTTATAACGAACGCTCGTCGAGGATGTGCGCGGGGTCCGCAGCAAACGCGTACCAACCCCAGAGTTCGCCTGTGTCGATCCTTCGACCAGGCGAATGATGGGGAACGAGGTGGCTCGTCCTCGAGCCACGGACAGCTCACCCTAACTACGCTGAGTACGGGAACGAGATGTAGTCGGCGTCGGGCGTCAGATCGATCAGCGCACCGATGCGTCGCGCGAGCTCCTGCCGATCCTCGGGCGTGATCCACGGGATCGAGCAGCGACCGAGATCTTGGCCGTCCGGTGTCGAGAACCGCACGTAGTCGCCGACGACGGTGACTCCGAACCGCGAGCGCACCGTGATCTCGATCGGCTTCTTGGCCTGGCGCAGCACGATCTTGCCGTCGCTGTGGATCTCCATCGCGCTCCGCGCGCGATCGCGGAACAACCGCCGCGCGTAGACGACGAAGCGATCGCCGTGATCGGCCAGCAACACCTTGTCGAGGCCGCGCCCGATCTCGACGGAGCGACGGATCTCTCCCGACAGCTCCGAGACCGCGCTCCGCAAGCGCAGGATCGCGCGGTCGAGCGTGGCCAGCGCGGTCAGCCCGTCGGGCTCTAGCAAGCTGACCGGCTCGACTCCGAAGATCCTGCGCCAGCCCCCCGCGAGCTCGACCCAGACCCCGAGATCCTCGTGAGGCACGTCGCGCGCGACCAGCAACTTGTCGAACTTGAACGACTCGCGCCGGACCTTCTTCTTGGTCTTCTGGTCAAGCACCGTCGCGACCTTGTCGACGACGTGCAGCGTGCGGATCCCGACCGTCGCCTTGATGGTCCGCGGGCCCAGCTCGATCCGGAGCATTCCCTCGGCGGTCGGCGCCTCCAGGACGTCCTCGGAATCGTCGCGATACGCCACCGGTCGAGCCTAGCCGAGCCGGAAGGCGGCGGGTATAACCGCGCGGCATGACTGCCCAGTACACGTACGTGATGAAGGACCTGCGCAAGCTGGTCCCGCCGAAGCGCGAGATCCTGAAGGGGATCTGGCTGTCGTTCTACCCGGGCGCCAAGATCGGTGTGCTCGGCAACAACGGCGCCGGCAAGAGCACGCTGCTCAAGATCATGGCGGGTGAGGACAAGGACTTCCTCGGCGAGGCGTGGGCCGCACCGGGCGTCAAGGTCGGCTACCTCGCGCAGGAGCCACACCTCGATCCGAACAAGACGGTGAAGGAGAACGTCGAGGAAGGCGTCGCGGAGACCCGCGCACTGCTCCAGAAGTTCGAGGACATCTCGATGAAGCTCGGGGAGGACATGCCCGAGGCCAAGATGAACAAGCTGCTCGAGGAGCAGGGCCGTCTGCAGGATCAGATCGACGCGATCAACGCGTGGGAGCTCGATCACCAGGTCGACATGGCGATGGATGCGCTGCGCTGCCCGCCTGGCGATGCCGACGTCAACGTGATCTCCGGTGGTGAGAAGCGCCGCGTCGCGCTGTGCCGGTTGCTGCTCAGCAACCCCGACATGCTGCTCCTCGACGAGCCCACCAACCACCTCGATGCCGAGAGCGTCGCGTGGCTCGAGAGGACGCTGGAGAACTTCAAGGGCACGGTCGTCGCGATCACTCACGATCGCTACTTCCTCGACAACGTCGCGAAGTGGATCCTCGAGCTCGATCGCGGCGAGGGTCACCCGTTCGAGGGCAACTACTCCGGCTGGCTCGAGCTCAAGGCCAAGCGCATGAAGGACGAGGAGCGCCAGATGGATGCGCGGCAGAAGATGCTGCAGCGCGAGCTCGAGTGGGTGCGGCTGTCGCCCAAGGCCCGCCAGGCCAAGAGCAAGGCTCGCCTGGCCCGCTACGAGGAGATGATGAACGAGGCGCAGCGCGAGATCCGCGATCCCGCGCTCGAGATCGTGATTCCTCCGGGCCCGCGCCTCGGTGGCGAGGTGGTGTCGTTCGAGGGCGTGTCGAAGTCGTTCGGTGATCGCATGCTGATCGACAACCTGACGTTCAAGCTGCCACGTGGCGGGCTCGTCGGCGTGATCGGCCCGAACGGTGCTGGCAAGACCACGCTGTTCCGCATGATCATGGGCGTCGAGAAGCCCGACAAGGGCACGATCAAGATCGGCGATACGGTCAAGATCGGCTACGTCGATCAGAGCCGCGATGCGCTCGACCCGAACAGCACGATCTACGACGAGATCGCCGAGGGCGTCGAGAACATGACGGTCGGCGAGCGCACGTTCAACACGCGCTCGTACGTGTCGAGCTTCAACTTCAAGGGCCAGGATCAGCAGAAGCGGGTCGGCATCCTCTCGGGTGGTGAGCGCAACCGCGTCCACCTCGCGAAGATGATCAAGAAGGCCAACAACATGCTGCTGCTCGACGAGCCGTCGAACGATCTCGACGTCGACACGCTGCGCGCTCTCGAAGATGGCCTCGAGCGGTTCCCTGGTTGTGCCGTGGTGATCAGCCACGATCGCTGGTTCCTCGACCGGATCGCGACGCACATCCTCGCGTTCGAGGGCGATTCCCACGTCGAGTGGTTCGAAGGCAACTTCCAGGACTACGAAGCGGATCGCAAGCGCCGGTTCGGTGACAAGGCCGACCAGCCGCACCGGATCAAGTACAAGCCGATCCGCACCTAGCTAGATTGCGGTGCAAATCGTCGACGCAAATTGGTGAAATCTAGCTGGGGCTGCGGCGAACCGTGAACGGGTAGCGCACGGCAATGCCACCTGTGCCCTTCGGGCTCGGGAACGCGATGCCCTCGACCACCGAGGCCATGCACGACGAGACGGTCGCGTCGACACCCGATGCACTCGCGTTATCGACGACACCGGTGTCGGTGATCGTGAATTGCAACTGCACGATGCCCTGCAGCGTGGGCTTTGTGAGCAGCTCCTTCTCGTAGCAGTGCTGGAGCTTCTGAGCGTTGCGCTTCACGTAACGGCGAAGAATTGTCTTGTCGAGTTCGCCATCGCCGCCGGAGACCGCGGGCTTCACCGTCGGCTGCCCGATCGAGATCATCGGCGTGGCGAGACCACGACTCCTGCCGAGTCTGCCGGATCCGACGCCATAGCCGCCCTGTCCCACACCACCGCCAATCATGTCGTACGTGCCAGTACCGTCCGTTGCCAACCCGCCGCTGAAGCCGGTGCCGGTCAGCGACGCGAACGCGCCGATTTTTTGACCGAGGATGTCGGCGTTGCGGGCCTGCTCGTTCGCGCGCTGGGCCTGGATGAGGGCTTTCTCGGCGGCCGCCTCGTCCTGCGCTCGTTCGAGTTTCTCGGCTTCCTCCGCCTTCTTCAGCTCGGCGAGGTCCGCCGCGGTGGGCTGCTTGGTCTCCCACGGCTTCACCACACCACCTTCGAGCGCCTGATTCGGCAACGTGGGGAGTGCCGCGGCGCGTGCCGACAGCTCGATGGCTGCCTCCTCCGGCTTGTCGCGAACGACCAGGAGGGTCACCACGGCTGCAACGGCGACGCCGACACCAGCGCCGATCACTGCGAGATTGCGACGGTTTTTCGAAGGCTGCGCCATGTGGGTACGGACGAGACTACGGGGAGCTCGTCGCGATTCCACGAGATTTCTCCGATATGGTCCTGGGCCGCGGTTGTTCTCGTGGTGTGGAAGCAGAGGCGGAAATGACGGCCCTGGAGACGGATTGGGATGGTGCCATCCGGCTTCACGAGAAGCGGGTCTACCTCTCGGTCCTGGCGCTCGGGCTATCCCCGGATCGCGCACGCGAGATCGCACAGGCGGCGTGGACGCGGCTGATCGAACAGCACGCGCGTGGTGCGCTGACCGAGATCGAGCTGCCCGGTCTCGCGATCCGGCAGGCGAGGTTCCTCGCGTTCAACGAGCTCAAGAAGCACCGAAGCGAGCAACGCACGCTCGCGGCGGTTCCGGATCCACCGAGCTCGCTCGATAGCGAACGCATCGTCGGCGACCGCCAGGAGCTCGACCGCGTGCTGACCGCACTCGGCACCTGCTCGCCGCAGGCTCGCAAGATCTTCCGCCTGGTCTACGCGACTGCCGATGGCAACGCGGCCTCGGCGGCGAAGGAAGTCGGTCTGTCGCTCCAGCGGGTGCGCCAGATCCTGTGCGAGACCCGCGCGCAGATCCGCAAGGCCCTGGAGGTGACGCCGTGACTCACTACAGCCGTGAAGACATCGAGCTCTACCTGATGGGCGAATACGACGGCGACAAGGCGGCGCTCGAGGCCGAGATCGCTGCTGACCCGAAGCTCCAAGCGATGCTCGCCGACGAAGCCCAGCTCGAATCCCTCCTCCGCGACGCCGGCGCCGCGGGCGTGTTCTGCGTCGGCTGCAACGATCTGGTGGGCGACTCGCGGTGCGCGGCCTGTGGTGTCGCCGTCAAGCCCGGCGGCTACATCGTCGAGGAGGTGCTGGTCTCCAACGCGCACGGTCGGATGTACGTCGCACGCGATGCCGATGGAGCGCAGGTCGCGCTCAAAGAGCTCGCGTTCGTCCAGACGCCGGCGCTCGATACCGTCGCGATGTTCGAGCGCGAAGCGAAGTTCCTGCGCGCGCTCGAACACCCCGCGATCCCGAGGTTCCGCGCCTCGTTCGAGGAAGGCACCGGGGTCCACACCCGGTACTACCTCGCGCAGCAGCTGGTCACCGGCGAGTCCCTCGCCGACAAGCTCGACGATCACTTCTTCTCCGAGCCCGAGATCCTCGACATCGGCCGTCAGGTGCTCGAGGTCCTCGTCTATCTCCAGTCGGTGTCGCCGATGGTCATCCATCGCGACATCAAGCCCGCAAACTTGATCGCGAAACCAGACGGCAAGATCGCCGTCGTCGACTTCGGTGCGGCGCACGTGCAGGGCACGACCGCCGGCTCGACCTCGATCGGCACGTTCGGCTACATGCCGATCGAACAGCTTGCCGGTCAGGTCGATGCCACCACCGACGTCTATGCACTCGGTGCATCGCTCATTCATCTGCTCAGTCGACGCGAGCCCTGGCGGCTGTTACAGGGCGCGTCGCTCGAAGGGATCAACGTGTCTCATCCTCTGCGTGACTTCCTCTCCAAGATCGTCGCGACCGAACCGTCGCACCGGTTCGCGAACGCCCAGGCCGCGCTCGCGGGTCTCGACGCTGCCGCGCGCGGCGATCGGATCACGCCGATCACGTCTCGGCCGCGCCGCCGCTTCGCGCGTCCCGCGCTGCTCGCTGCGAGTGCGTTCGGGCTCGCTGCTGCCGGCTATGGCGCCCACGCGTTGACGAGCTCGCCCGCAGCGACGAAGGGTGGGGAAGGCACGATCTACGTCTTCAGCGAACCATCGTCGGAGGTCAGCTTGTGGATCGACGGCGACTCGTGGGGACGCGTCGGCCCGCGCTTCGAAGCCATGGTCTCCGCGGGTGAGCACACGGTCGTCGCCGGACCGGGTTGCCGAGAGCGCGTCACCGTCGAGAGCGACAGTGCGGCGTTCGTGTTCTGTCACCTGACGCCAACGGATCTGCTGGTCGGCAAGCTCGCGCTCGAGATGGCGGGACAACCGACGGGCAAGCTGTTCGTCGACGATCAGTTGGTCGACAACATGGTGTATGGCGGCAACCAGATCGCGTTGCCATCGGGCTCGCGCAAGATCCAGATCCTCGCGAAGGATGGCGCGCGCTGCGAGCGCACCGTCGAGATCAAACCGAATCAGGTGACGAACCTGCGCTGCGATCTCAGCTCGTCCCAGTCCCTGACCGAAGTGAAGCGCCCAGTCGAGGCGAAGATCCCGCCCGGCACGTTGATCGACCTCGAGTTCAAGCAGACCTCGCTGCACGACGTGGTCCGCGTGGTCAGCGCAGCATGCAAGCTGAACTTCGTCGTGCCCGACCGCGTCGAGGCAAAGATCAGCGTCAAGCTCAAGCAGGCGCCGTGCGATCAAGTCCTCGAGGTCCTGCTCGAGTCCCACGGGCTCTGGTACCGCTACGACCCGACCGGCAACATGATCCTGATCGCGCCGCGCAACGAGCTCGACCGCGAGATCGAGAACGTCGCGTGGCGGCAGAAGCACGGCTTCGTCGACGATGTGCTTCCAGCGGGTCCGGAGCTCGATCTCGACTTCAAGGAGGCGCCGCTGCAGGACCTGCTCCGCGTCTTTGGCGATGCGGCCGGCATCAACGTCGTCGTGCCGGATCACATCACGCCGCGCGTCTCGGTCTATCTCAAGAAGGCGAACTGGGGCGTCGCGTTGACCACGGTGCTCGAGGCGCACGGGCTTGGCTATCGCTACCGGCCGAACGGCAAGCTGCTGCGGATCGCCCCACGCAACGAGCTCGACCGCGAGGCCGAGCAACAACAGCACCGCGATCAGAAGACCAAGTAGAGGCTGATCACCACGAGCAAGCCGCCAACCGCGCACCAGATCGTGGTGCGCAAGTTCTCCGTCTCGGTCGCGATCTCCGAGGTCAGCTCGCGGGTCGCGCGCGGCCAGGCGCGAGGCAGGGGAAGCGTTGGCTCGTCATCGCGCGGCTTCAGACGCACCGCGTCGACGTCGATCGTATCGATCTCCCCCGAGACCGTCCTCTGGCGCATGGAACTGACTACAGCAAGAGCTGCACCAGACGGCAGCCACGCGATCCCGAGAGGTTGCACGAGGGATTCTTCGAGAGTCCCCAGTGCGGAGCCGCAGCGTGGGCGGTCGACTCACCAACTAACCCTAGTTCGCCCGTGTCGATCCTTCGAACTCCTACTTCCAGAGCTCCAGCCTGGAGGACAGCGTCTTCCGGCGAAGCCGGAAGCTCGAGGTCAACCGAGCTCTGGGGTTAGGGTGCGGGCAGGATGACCTTGTCGATGACGTGGACGACGCCATTCGAGGTCAACACGTCTGTGGCGACGATCGCCGCCTTTCGCGACCGCTCGTCCGTGATGTCGAGGGACGCATCGATCGTGAAGGTCCCGGTCTCCACGGAGGTGATCGCCGCGCCGATCGGAACCTGCGCCTCGAGGACCAGCGACGGCACCACGTGATAGGTCAGCACCGCGGTGAGCAGCGCCGTGTCGGCCAGCAACTCGGCCTTCGTGACGTCGAGCTCGGCGAGCAAGTCGGCGAACGCAGCGTCGGTCGGCGCGAACACCGTGAAGGGCCCGGCTCCGGAGAGCGTTGGAGCGAGGCCTGCTGCGACCACGGCCTCGACGAGGATCGTGAACTCCGGGGTCGGAGCGGCCGCGAGCGCCTGCGCCGTTTGTACGATGTTCTTGTCGGCCGGCAGGATCACCTTGTCGATGACGTGAACGACGCCGTTGCTGGCGTCGATGTCGGTGCTGATGATCTTCGAGATCCGATTGCGACCGTCGTTGATCTCCGGAGGCGAGGCAGAGTCGATCTTGAAGATGCTCCCTTCGGCACTGGTGATCGGTTGACCGAACGGGATATCGGCCGCGAACACCTCGCTGGTGAGCACGTGATACTGCAGCACGGTGCGCAGCAGCGGCTTGTTCTCCGCGGTCAGCAGATCGGCTGCCGTGGCACCGGAGTCGCCGGTGAGCTCGACCGCGAGCGAGTCAAACGCGGCGTTGTTGGGCGCGAAGACGGTCAACGTGCCCGGCTCCGCGAACAGCTCGACGAGGTCGTTGTTGTCGCTCGCGAACTGGACGGCGGCGACCAGCGTCGAGAGCTCCGGCGTCGCCTGGGCGGCGGCGAGGATCGACGTGTCGACCGGGGGATCGGTGTCTCCATCGTCATCGCCACAGGCGGCGAGCAGACCCATGGCGAACAAGCACGAGCGGGAGAGTGAGTGAGAACCTAGTTGCATCGTAAGCTCCTTGGATTGGCGTGGCTTTCGACTCGGCTATTCGCGATGCCCGGGCGGATCGGATGCAGCGATCACTCCGAACACGTGCATCCTCCCGAGATCGCAACGAACAAAAGATTCCGAGCAACGATCTCGCGAGTCGTTGCATCGAAGCCCGTCACCGCCACGAACGCACCGCCGTGCCTGCCGACGTCCAGCCGATCGACGAGACCCTGGCTCCCGGGACCAGCGTCGACGCGTACGCCATCGAACACACGCTGGGGATTGGTGGTTTCGCGACGGTGTATCGAGCCCGCCACCGCGAGCTCGGCACTCACGTCGCGATCAAGGTCCTGTCGCGAGCACTGACCACGGATGCCGAGGCGATGCGCCGCTTCGTACGCGAGGCGCAGACAGCGAGCACGCTGGTTCATCCCAGGATCGTGCGCGTGCTCGCCTTCGGTCGGCTCGCCGACGGGCGGGCGTACCAGGTGATGGAGCTGGTCGATGGACCCTCGCTCGAGCAGTACCTCGAGCGAGCCGCACCACTCGACGTGTCGCGCGTGCTCGCGATCCTAGGCGAGGTCGCACGCGCACTCGGCTTCGCGCATGCGCGGGGCGTGGTGCACCGCGACCTCAAGCCCGCGAACATCCTGCTCGACAGCGATGCCGCGCCTCGGCTGACCGATTTCGGGATCGCGAAGGCGCTCGACGCCGACGCAGACAACAAGCTCACCCGCACCGGTGTCACGCTCGGCACGCCCGCGTACATGTCACCCGAGCAGGCGATGGGGACCGTGGTCGGGCCCGCGAGCGACATCTACGCGTTCGGCGTGATGGCGTTCGAGTTGCTGACCGGTAAGGTGCCGTTCGAGGGCGAGTCGGCGTTCGCGATCATGATGAAGCACGTGCAAGCTCCCGCACCCGCGGTGTCATCACTCGCACCGCAGTACGCCGCGTTCGATCCGGTCCTGCGCAGGCTCCTGGCGAAGCGTCCCGCAGATCGACCGTCGACGATCGAGGAGGCGATGGCGCAGCTCAGCGCCGCGGCTCACGCAGGCGTGCCGCGCCGTCGCCGCCGCCTGATCGCGGTGGTGGTCGCG
>JBBQJJ010000373.1:0-8980 GCA_038325805.1 Haliangiales bacterium | reverse complement strand
CTTGCTGAACGCGGCGACGTCGGCGAGCTGCGGCAGCCCGTTGTCCTGTCGCTTGCGCTCGGGGTCATCCGCGTCGAAGCGATCGACATCGGCGGTGTCGTGCCAGAACACGCCGGGGCCGAGGTGGACGATGTGCGAGCGCTTGTAGGCTTGCCACGCCTGCTTGTAGAGCTCGCGACGAATCCGGCGCTCTTCCTCGCGCCGCGCCTTGTAGAGCTTCTTCTCGGCGTCGTTCATCGACGACGCGCCGCCCGGATCGGTCAGCCCGCGCGTCGAGATCTGCGCATCCACCCATTCGCGGATGCCGCCCTTCGCGGCGACGTCCGCCCAGTCGAGGAGCGGTTCGGTCACCATGATTCACCGGCGGAAAAACAAAATCGGAGGAGGAGTCGAATCCGTTAGCCAGCGAGCAATCGCAAGGGCGGCGTCGCGCCGTCCGGGCAAAATCACAGGCCACTCTCCACAAGGTAGGCTGTTCTTGGCGGGCTCGAGTACCAGGCATCCAATTGCTTGGCTCAGCTGGACCAACCACACCACCGCGGTTCGAGCCAAGCAATTGGATGCCTGGTACTCGGCCCGCCGGTGAGCCTACCGTGTCCCATGAGGGATGTAGCGGGTCTCGACTCTTCCTCCGTTTTTTGATCGAGGTACATCGTGGCTGAGCCCGAGCTGAAATGGGCTGACGTCGAAGCCAAGGGTGGCATTCGCGAGTGGGTCGACGCCGAGATCCAGCGGCTCGGCCTGGCGTTCTCGGGCGTGCCGTCGTCGATGACGGACGCCGAGAAGAAGGTGTTCAAGGCACGCCGTGAAGAAGAGCGCCGCGTTCGCCGCGAGCTCTACAAGAGCGCGTGGCAGTCCTACAAGCGCTCGCACATCGTGCACCTCGGGCCGGGCGTGTTCTGGCACGACACCGCCGATGTCGATCGGTTCGACGCCGACGATCCGACGAAGGCGCGCCAGGACAACGCGTTCCCGGCGTTGTTCACCGGCGGTGCGGGTGACCTCGAGGCGTTCGCGAAGGCCGTCGAGTGCACGATTCCTCGGTTGCGCTGGCTCGCGTATCACCGCGAGGTCGATACCGGCACGCACTACGTGCGCTGGAGCATTCCGAAGCGCGATGGATCGTCGCGGTTGATCTCGGCGCCCAAGCCCGAGCTCAAGCGCGTGCAGCGCTGGATCATGAACGCCGTCACCGAGCACCTGCCGGTGCACGGCGCCGCGCACGGCTTCCTGGCGGGCCGCTCGATCCTGACCAACGCGCTCGTGCACGCGACCGCGAAGACCGTGATCAAGTTCGACATCAAGGGCTTCTATCCGACGGTGACGATGCGCCGCGTGAAGGGCCTCCTGCGGCGCGCCGGGCTCAACGAGCAGGTCTCGACCCTGATGGCGCTGCTCGCTACCGAGTCTCCGCGCGAGGAGGTCGACACCCACGGCAGGAAGCACTACGTCGCCATCGGACCGCGCTCGCTGCCGCAAGGCGCGCCGACCAGCCCGTCGATCACCAACGCACTGTGCCTGCGCCTCGATTGCCGGCTCTCCGGTCTCGCGCGCAAGCTCGACTGCCGCTACACGCGCTACGCCGACGACCTGACGTTCTCGTGGCACGGCGGATCGCAGAGCGACATCGGCGCGCTGATGCGCGGTGTCAACACGATCGTTCGCGCCGAGGGCTTCGAGATCCACATCAAGAAGACGGCGGTGATGCGCAGCGGTGCGCGTCAGAAGGTGACCGGTCTGGTGGTCAACACCGCACCGGCCGGCATCCCATCGGCGCGCGTGCCTCGGGAGACGGTGCGTCAGCTGCGAGCGGCGATCAAGAACCGCGAGCTCGGTCGGCCGAACAAGGTCGACGAGACCCTCGAGCAGCTCAAGGGCAAGGCCGCGTTCATCATGATGACCGACCTCAAGAAGGGCCGTGACTTCATGGCTCGGATCGACGCGTTGATCGCGAAGCGCGACGAGCAACCGACGAAGGAACAGACATGAGTGACTGGACCGTAAACCTCGAGTTCGAAGAAGGCACGTCGAGCAAGTTCTGGCGCGCGCGCGTCGAGGGCAA
Organism: Haliangiales bacterium; assembly: GCA_038325805.1. GTDB lineage: Bacteria > Myxococcota_A > Polyangia > Haliangiales > Haliangiaceae > JABFXX01. The sequence goes on along the minus strand of JBBQJJ010000373.1, from coordinate 6,918 downwards.
GACGCTCTACGTCAACTACGGCAAGATCGGTTCGAACGGCCAGACCCAGGTGAAGCAGCTCGGTGATCCCGACGCGGCCGAAGCCGAGTACGAGAAGCTGGTCCGCGAGAAGCGCAAGAAGGGCTACGCCGACGCCGGCGGCGGTGGTGGAGAAGAGTCGGACGAGGCTGAGGAGGACGGCGACGACGACGAGGAGGAAGAAGCTCCTCCGAAGAAGTCCGCGCCAAAGCCGGCCGCGGCGGCTGCACCCGCCGCGAAGCCCACCGGTGTGCGCTACGTGCTCGAGGCCGGCAAGCGCAAGGTCGAGACGTACCTCTCGATCGATGGCAAGACCGTGCGGATGGAGGCGGTCGAGACCTACGCCGATGCCGACGCTGCAAAGAAGGCCCATGAACGGCTGAAGAAGACGCTGCTCGGTGAGGGCTACAACCAGGGTTGATGGGTAACATCCTCGTCGATGGCCGACGATGACGATGAAGTCGAAGGTGGCGCTGAGGGTGAGGGCGACCAGGAGTCCAAGCTCGCAGACGGCGACACCGCCGAGGTCGAGGGCTCGAGCAGCACGTACACGCTGACGCGCCACGGAAGCACGTACATGTGCTCGTGCCCGGCGTGGAAGAACCAGAGCGCGCCGGTCGACACGCGTACCTGCAAGCACCTGCGTGGCTACCTCGGTGAAGACTTCGAGACCGCGCGGCTCGGCGCATTACCCTCGCGCGCAGCCTCGACGAAATCTGGCGGTGGCTCGTCGGCGAACAAGAAAGAGACGGCGCCGCCGGTGCTCCTCGCGCACAAGTGGGAGGTCGACCACGATCCCAAGGGCTGGTGGATGAGCGAGAAGCTCGACGGTATCCGCGCCTACTGGGACGGCGAGACCTTCACCTCGAGACTCGGCAATCGCTTCTTCGCGCCCGACTGGTTCGTCGCGGATCTGCCGGCCGACACGCTCGATGGCGAGCTCTGGGTCGGGCGCAAGATGTTCCAGAAGACGACGAGCATCGTCCGCTCCGGCGCCGCCGGACAGGAGTGGAAGACCGTGCAGTTCGTCGTGTTCGACGCGCCGAACGCGAAGGGCTCGTTCGAGGAGCGCCAGGAGCACGCGCGCAGCGTGCTGGAGCGGGCCGAGGCGCCGCATGCGCGGTGGCACGAGCACGTCCAGTGCGAGGGGGTCGATCACCTCCGCGAAGAGCTCGCACGCGTCGAGGCACTCGGCGGTGAAGGCTTGATGCTGCGCCAGCCGGGCAGCAAGTACGTTCCAGGTCGCTCGCAGACGCTGCTGAAGGTCAAGACGTTCCACGACGCCGAGGCCACCGTGATCGGGCACGCACCGGGCAGCGGCAAGCACAAGGGTCGGCTCGGCGCGCTGATCTGCCAGTTGCCGGGTGGCATCACGTTCAACGCGGGCACCGGGTTCTCCGATCACGAGCGCGAGAATCCGCCGGCGATCGGTGCCGTGATCACGTTCCGCTACCAGGAGCTGTCCGACGACGGCGTGCCGCGATTTCCGTCGTACGTCGGCGAGCGACTCGATGTCGACACGCCGGCGCCGATCGCGAAGTCGTCGCGCGCGATCCAGACCGTTCCCCTGGCAAAGGGAAGCGGCGCGATGAAGTCCACCACGAGTGCGAAGACCTCGGCGCCGGACACTCGCGCCGTCGCGAAGAAGCTCGCGACACCTCCGCCCGACGAGGACGAGGACGGGGCGCCGCGGAAGATGCATCCGGCACCGAAGCTGGAGTCGGCAGGCAATGATCTCGCACGCGGCAAGAAGTTCATGTTCACCGGCAAGCTGGCGGACATGCAGCGCTCGCAAGCGCAGTCGAAGGTGACGTCGATCGGAGGCATCAACGCGGGCTCGGTGTCGGCCGACCTCGACTTCCTCGTCGTTGGCGACGACGGCTCGCCGCTGTTCGGCGGCGGAGCCAAGGGCGACAAGATCCTCAAGGCCGAGAAGCTGATCGCCCAGGGCTCGAACCTCAAGATCATCAGCGAGACCGAGTTCGTGAAGATGTGCGACCGCACCGTCACCACGAAGGCGACCCCGAAGGTGGTGGTGGCGCCGAACCCGGCACGCGCTCCCGATCCGCCCGACGACGACGACGAAGACGACGACGACGACGACCAGCCCGAGCCGCCGAAGAAGATGCTTCGCGCTCCCGATCTGGTCTCGGCGGGCAGCGATCTCGCACGCGGCAAGAAGTTCATGTTCACCGGCAAGCTCGCCGGGATGCAGCGCTCGCAGGCGCAGGCGAAGGTCACCTCGATCGGTGGCGTCAATGCCGGTTCTGTCTCGGCGGATCTCGACTACCTCGTCGTCGGCGACGACGGCTCGCCGCTGTTCGGCGCCGGTGCGAAGGGCGACAAGATCCTCAAGGCGGAGCGCCATCAGGCGCAGGGCTCGCACATCAAGATCATCAGCGAGACCGAGTTCGTGAAGATGTGTGACCGGACCGTCACCACTCCGAGAGCACCGGCGGTGAAGAACGTGATGCCGCCGAAGCCAAAGCGCGCAGCTCCCGAGGAGGTGGAGGAAGAGGAAGACGAGGACGAAGCGCCCGCGAAGCCTGCCGACGACGACGATCCGGATAGCCCGTTCGCGAAGTACGGCCCGCGCACGCAGCGCATCGAGCTCGTCAACGACGACGAGAACAAGTTCTGGAACATCGAGGTTCGTGGCAACCACACGATCACCGTGTTCGGGAAGATCGACAGCGCGGGTCAGACCCGACTCGCCGACTGCGGCAGCCCGAGTGCCGCGGCCGCCGATGCGGCCAAGCGTGCCGCGGTGAAGCGAAAAGAAGGCTACGAGTAGTCAGCTTTCGTGTGAGGATGATCGAGCCGTCGCCCGGAAAGTCATGAGCCGAATAGCCCGCACAGCTGTCGTTGGTGTTGTCGCCGTTTCCCTGACCGGCTGTTCTCTGTTCCTGACGCGAGGTCCGTCGAAGGACTCGGTCGCATCCGCGCCGCCGGACTGCACCAATTCGATGACGTGGCCCGCGGTCGATGGCGTGGTCGCCGCCGTGTTGACGCTCGCGATGATCAGCGCGATCTCGCAGGACAACACCAGCGCCACCAGCGACGACCCTGACAGCGACGCGATCGCGAGCGGTTTCATCGTCGCCGGCGCCGCCGGCATCAGCGCGCTCGTCGGCCACTCGCGCGTCAGCAAGTGCAAACGCGCGAACGAGACGTTCATGGCGCAGGCGTACGGCCAGCAGCAGCAGTACCCGTACGGCTACCAGCAGCAGGGCTACGGCTATCCGCAGCGGCCGCAGTACCCGCCGCAGGGCTACCCGCCGCAGGGCTATCAGCCGCAGCCGACGTATCCGCCGCAACCCGGCTACCCGCAGCAGCCCTATCCGCCGACGGGGTACCCGGCGCAGCAGCCGCCGGTCGCGAGACCCACGCAACCGCCTACGAGCTATCCGGTCCAGCCGCCAGTCGCCAGGCCCACGCAACCGCCGACCAGCTATCCGGTGCAGCCTCCGGTCGCGAAGCCTGCCAAGCCGATCGGCCCGAAGCCGCCCACGTCGAAGCCGCCGGAGGCCGTACTCGGTACCGAGGGTGACGTGTGCACCGCGCAGACCGATTGTGCGTCGGGCTTCACCTGCACCGGTAACGTCTGCCTCAGGGCGAAATAGTCAGAGCGACAGCGCCACCTCGAGTCAGAACGGCTGCGCTCGCCACTCCATCAGCTCGCGCTGGCGGTCGCCGCCAATCACGCGAAAGCCGAGGCGGCGATACAACCCGCGGGCACGATTCGACAGCAACACGCTGAGCCGGATCGGCATCCGCCCCGCCTCGAGCATGACATCGCGCAACACCGCTTCTCCGACGCCACGGCGCTGGAAGTTCGGGACGATCGCGATCGCGTCGATGTACCAGTGACCGTCCTTGTGCTCGAGCGCGAGGTAGCCGGCGCGAATGCCCTCCACGGCGATCACCCAGCAGTCGACGAGGTTGACCTCGCGATTGAACTGCTTGCGCAACCGCTCCTCGGTCCAGCCGTAGCCGACCAAAACCGTCGGGCCGAGCGCGCGAACATGGGCATCCTCGATGAACTCGTGATCCCAATCCGTCGCGCGGCGCCGCAACACGTCTCGCGGATCGACCTTCGGACGGGTTAGTTCACGGTCTCGGCGCACGGGGCGAGCTCGCAGAGAAGGTGGCTCACGTGACCCAGCGTGCGTTGCAGGCGAACCATCGGATCGCACGCCTCGAGCAATTCCTGGCGAGCATCGGCATCCATGATCAACGCGGCGGCGATCGCATCCGCGCACTCGCCGGGGGCTTCGAACGAGCGCGCCAGATCGCGAAGCTGCGGTCCGCCTTGATCGATCACCTCGGCGAGCCGGTCGCACAGCGAGATCAGCCGGCGATGGGTCTGCTTGATCTCGATCTGATCGCTCGACGAATCATCAAGCAGCCTGGCCTCGACCCGGCGATACGCCAGATCGGCCGGCAGCTCACGCGTGATCTCGACCCTCGCGACACCGCGAAGCAGCAGCGCGAACCGACCATCCGGCAGCTCCTCGCTGCAGATGATCTTGCCGACGCCGAACCGCTCGAAGACCGGCGGGCGACCGTAATACGCGGTCTCGTAGCCCGGCCGCAGCCGCGCCACACCCACCAACTGGTGCGTCTCGAGGCAATGCTTGGTGAGCTCGCGGTAGCGCGGCTCGAACACGTGGAGCGGCAGCAAACCGCCCGGCAACAGCACGCAGTTGGGCAACGGAAAGATTGGCAGCGATGCCAACGCGCTGGGGTCGAGTCCTTGACTCAGGTCCGACATGCCAAGCGTTCCACTCACCACATTACCCGAAGACGTCGATGCATGTGCCGGTCAATGCATCTGGGGCGTCGGTCGCTAGAAACAGCACCGTCCGCGCGATGTCATCCGGCGTCATATCCGGCTCCGCACCCGGGATGCCCTCTCGGAGCATCGCCGTATCCACGGAACCAGGACAGACCGCATTCACGCAGACCTTAGCAGCGCGCAGTTCCTCGGCAAGCGACCGCGTGAACCCAACGACCGCATGCTTCGCCGCGCAGTACGGGGCGAGCAGGGCGGTACCCTCGCGGCCTGCCCGCGAGGAGATGTTAATGATGCGCCCGCCGGTCTTCGTGAGTTGCGGAAGAAACGCGCGTGTGACATGGAACGTGCCGTCGAGGTTGACGGCCATCACGCGACGCCACTCGGCATCGTCGAGCTCCGCCGTCGCCTTGCGGATCACGGCGCCCGCGTTGTTGACGATCGTCCGCACGGGGGGCAACGCCGTTCTCACCAAGGACGCGATGCGCTCGACCGCCGCGGGGTCCGAGACATCACATTCGTACGCGACCGCTTTGCCATGTGCTGCCGCGATCTCCGCGGCGACGGCATCGAGCGCGGCTCTGTCACGCGCCCATAACGCGACCTCGGCTCCCGCGCTGGCTAACCGCAGGGCGATGGCTCGCCCGATGCCTCGGCTGGCACCCGTGACGATCGCCGTGGTGCCTGCCAGCTTCATTGCTGCTTCTGCTTGTGATCGAGGGCTTTCAAGTCGGCCGGCTCGTCATCACCGAGCTGCTTGCGATCACGCTGGGCGGCGACGTCCATCGGATCGACGATGGTGTTGTAGGGATACGGCATCGACTTCGACTGACACTGGAACGACGCCTTGTTCTGATCGTCCTTGATGTCGAACGTGTAGATCGGATCCTGCTTGCCGTTGGTGCCATTGCCGCAGTCCTTGAGGTTCGGCCACCCGGCACCATCGATCTCGCGCCACACGTTGTCGAACTCGACGGGTGAGAGTGCGTGCTCGTCGTTGACGCGCTGTCCCTGCCTGGTCATCCGCCACCGCTTGATCCGAGGGCCCTTTTCGGTGCAATCCATCTGCACGCCGATCTCGTCACCACCCATGTGGTGCGTGGCGATGTAGCTCGCGATCCGTTCGCGGCATTGAAAATCGACGGCCTCGCGACGCGCGCGATCGCGAGCCCCGCCGCATCCCAGCGCGAGGACGAGCAGCCACGCGCTACGCATAGTCGCCGGCGAGCGAGGCCCGCATGTCCTCGGAGCACTCGACGCGATACGTGTAGTTCGGGTGATCGATCACCACCGCGACGGCCGTGCCCGGCGTCAGCAACGCACTGCGCGCCTCGGCGGTCAGCGGATAGCGCGTGTACTGCACCGCGGAGATCCGATCCGCGGTCGAGCGGCCGGGCTCGAACTGCGCACGAATCTCGTGCAACCCGATCTGCAGCACGACGTGCTCGTCGAGGCCGATCAGCTTGTCGAGCTCAGCTCTGGCATCGGCATCCGACGGCAGCTCGACGAACAGCGTGGCCGACAGCGACGCCTCGTTCGGCATCATCTCGTTGTAGACGGCGATCTCTTCTTCGATCTGCTCGTCGCGCGTCATGCTCTCCGCGCGGATCATTTCTTCGATCTGGAGCGTCAGTGTGTGGCGATTCTCGAACACGATCGCGACGCGATCTCCGATCACCACGCGGCGTGGCCGCTTCAGCGCGATCACGCGAGAGCGGTAATCATCACGGATCGGCCCGTAGAGCGCGGGACCCTTGATGTCCCGACGAGTAATGGGGCGGACGAGGCTCATGAGTGGTGTGTACCACGCCGACCCAGGCCGGCAGCTGGAAGCCCTGCGGCGTGATCTCGCAGGGCACGCATGCTCGCGATCACGCCACGCGGGCGTGACCTGCGCGGTGATCGGGCGCTACCTCGACGTGATCGGCGGCAGCAGCCAACAGCATCACGCAATGGAGGCTACATGTTCGGCGGTGACGCCGATCATGGAACGTTACTTCACGTTGAGGGTATCGAGACCCTTCTGGAACCGACCGGCGTGTGAACGCTCGGCGCGGGCCAGGGTCTCGAACCACTCGGCGATCTCCTCGAAGCCTTCCTCGCGG
>JBBQJJ010000372.1:0-8988 GCA_038325805.1 Haliangiales bacterium | reverse complement strand
CTGTTCCGCGCGCACAAGACCATCAACCCCGACGACACCACCGGCTTCAAGTACATCGACATCGTCAACAACGCGATGCCGGCGTTCTTCAGCGATCTGTCGAACACCACGATGGCGATGTTCCGCGGCCTCCTCGATCACGCGAACCCGAAGACCTACGAAACGATCTTCAAGAGCATCGCGTCCGCGCAGGTCGTGCTCGTCACCGGCGAGCAGGACAACGTGTTCACCCCGGGTGGCGGCGGCACCCCGACGAGCTGGGCCGGACTGACCGACGCCGCGACGGTCGGCAAGGGCGTCGAGAAGCGCTACTCGACCGGCGTCGTCGCCGCGGGTACCTACCAGTTCACGATCACCGGGACCAACGACGCCGACCTCTACGTCCGCGTCGGTTCGGCGCCGACGACGGGGACCTACGACTGCCGCCCGTACAAGAACGGCTCGGCGGAGACCTGCAGCGTCACGCTCGCACAGCCTGCGAACATCCACGTGATGGTGCGCGGCTACTCGACCGCCGCGTCGACCTTCACGATCACCGGCGCCAAGCAGTAGGCGTAGACGTACGTCGCGCCGCCTGATCGAACGTTGTAGCGTGGGGTATGGCCCGCCCCCGCAGCAAACTGACTCGCGCGAAAGCGCCGGTCCGCAAGGCTGCGAACAAGGCTAGACCGAAGACCAAGGCGGCGACCAAGCCGGCGAAGTCCAAGCCTGCGAAGCCGGCGAAGTTGGCGACCACGGCGAAGACCAAGCCGGCGAAGAAGACCAAGCCCACCAAGCCGGCGAAGTCGGCCCCCAAGGCGCGCACCAAGCCGACGAAGCAGGCGGCGCCACGAAACGGATCGAGCGTACCGAGCTCCGGTGTGCCGATCGTGCTGATGCACGAAGGCTCGGGCGCCACCGCCTCCGGTGCCGTGATGCGACTCGTCGAATCGACGGCGCCGATCGCTGCACTGCGCGAGTACCTCGATGCCACCGGCGAGATGACCGTCCAGCAGAGTCAGGTCGCGCTCGGCTCCGCGCAGATGTTGCTGTTGCCGATCGCGCAGGAGCACCGTGGCGGTCCGGAGGTCAAGCAGCTCCTCGATCTCGTGCTCTCGCACTGGGCCGACTTCTTCGACGCCACCGGCTTTCATGCGCAGGAGTTCCTCCGCAATGCCCTCGCCGCGGTCGGGACGGATCGCGAGCGCGTGATCCAGCTCGCGATGCTGGTGCCCGCGGACGCCACACCGGAGCTGCGCTTCAACCTCGCCTGCGCCTACGCGGTGGCCGGCGAGCGCGAGGCGATGCTGCGCGCGGTGCGCTCCGCGCTGCGCTGCGGCTCGTCCCCCGAGGCATTCCTCCGCGATGCCGACTTCGACGGCTATCGCGACGATCCCGAGTTGCGCTCGCTGCTCGAGCGCGCGACGCCGCCCGAGATCGACGTCGACATTCGTCCACACGTGGTGATCGTGCGCGCCGCGATCGACACCGTGCTCGAGACCCTGCAGCGCTACGGCGAGGCCGTCACGCTCGAACCACCCGCGACGCTCGACACCATCCTCGCCGCCGAGCATGCCGGCAAGATCCAGCTCCCGAACGACTACCGGGCGCTGCTGACGATCAGCGACGGCCTCAAGATGCTCGATCACCAGTTCCTCGGCACGATCGACTACCGCACCGAGACGCTACTCGCGAAGCGCGCGCGCGACTACCTCGAGATGTCCGCGCGCTACGGCGCTCGCGGGATCGAGGACTGCGTGCCGCTCGCGAACTGGGGGCAGCCAAATGACTGGCTGCTCTACGATCCGTTCGGGCGCTATCGCGGTGGCGAGCCCGGGATCGTGTTGACGCTCGACACCGACGAGCAAGCCCTCGATGGAGTCGCGGCGGCGCTCGAGCAGTTCGACGAGGTGGCCCGCGATCTACTCAACACGAACTGAGGCTGTCGAACCTGGCGACCCTACAGATCACTTCGCCGCTCCCACCCGCTTGATCCAAGCGACCTCCAGCTTGAACGGCCCCGGCTTCTTGTCACTCAACATGAAGCCGACCGCATTGACCTCGCTCGGTTTCACCGCTCCTGCATCCTTGACCACCCGGCCGAACGAAGTTGCCTCGAACTGGTCGAGCGGCACTCTGACCTCGAGCCAGCGGTCCTTGTTGGTCTGGACCACGGCGCGGTAGGAGAAGGCCATCCTGGCTCTGTCGAGGTAAAGGTTGAGCGAATACTCCCGGCCGTCGCCTCGAACCCGAGCGACGAGCGTGTCGCCCTGCTCCAGCCCGAGCTTCTTGGCCTTCGTGCGCACCGAGGTGAAGCCGCCGTTGTTGTCCAGCGACAGCGTCCCGAAGAACTCCAGCGTCTTCTCGGCGACCTTGAAGTTGCCGTCGGAGACGCCGCCCATCACGCCATCATTCACCGTCTGCCACTCGATGGCGGCATCGGCCTTGGCGAAGTCGAACAGGACGTGTGGTTGGTCGTCAGCCAATGCAGTCGTCATCGTGAGGAATGCGAGCCAGCCCGGTACGCTTGTCAGTTTCATACGGTTCTCAGTTGTTAGAGCAACTTGGAGGTCGCAACGTCGTTCTTGGTTACGACAGATCGAGCCGGTCACGAAACCGTGCGACGGAGGAGATGCCTGGTGCTCCTGGGCGCATGCTCACGACGTTCCACGATCGACTCCAGAGCGGGAATCAAGGAGTGGAGGCACCCGAGCCCGAGCCCGCAGCCCCGCACCAGACCTTCACCAGCGTCGGATCGCTACCAGATGTCGCCGCGACCACGAGCCTCCGGGCGCCGACCGCCTCCGAGCTCGGCTACAGCACTCAGCCCCTGGACCCTGACGGCATCATGGAGTCCGACGTGCCCGACTCACCGTCGGCGTTCGCGCGCTTCGCCGTCGAGCGCGGTCTCACGCACGACGGGTTGCGGTCGATCGCTCGCGTGCTGGACGTCGGGGTTGATTGCAGCCGGTCGCGGAACCTGGAGAACGTCGCGCTCCGGTTGTGCTCGAGCGCGACCCAGGCCGGCGTGATCAAGGACCTGCCCGCGCTGGTGGTACGCGAGTTGACCAGCGGCTCTGTATCGAGCACCGATGCGCTCCTCCATCCACAGGACGCGGCAACGCTCGACGAAGTTCCAGCGTCGATGCTGCCATTGCGGGCCTGGTTCGCGGAGCGGTTGTCCGAAGAGGAGCTCGAGCTCGGTGCGACGTTCGCTGGGCTCGGCCTCGACGCACGGCGCGATGGCAGCACCGAGCTCCGCGTCCAGCATCTGATCCTCCAGGCGCAACGGAGCCACGGCGGGCTCGATCGGGTCCGAAGCGCGCTCCTCGACGTCTACAACATGAAGGTTCGCGAAGCTGCACCACCGAGCTCTCCCTCGCCGAGCCTGGACGGCTCGACGGTGGCGCTGACCTGCGCGCTGTTCGACGCGTGCACCCTCGACACCCTGAAGGCCATCGCGATCCGCGCTGGCTATCGGCCCGAGATGATCGGGTCAACTGACCGTCGTTTGTTGTTCGCGAACCAGCTCGTGAGCCATGCCGAACAGCAGGGCATGCTCGACCACCTTCGATCTGCCGCCGCAGAGGTGCTCTCGCGTTAGCGAGTCTTCAACGGGTTGTCGGCGAACTCGATCCGGCTCTGGACCAGACGGATCAAGCTGTCGACCTCCGCGGCATCGATCCTGAGGTCATGCATGAGATGCTTGCGTGTTCGCTCCAACACGAGCTGTTTGGCCGCCGCGATCCATCGCGCGATGGTGGCGCGATGCACGGCGTACATCGGCGCGATCTGGTCGATCGAAAGCCCGTCGAGCACGTGCAGGCGCAACAGGCTGCGATCACGAGAGTCGAGCTCGCCCACCGCTGCGAGGAACGCGGTCTTGAACGCGACTGTCGCATCGGACTTGACGAAGCTGCGCAGGGGATCGTCGGCCGGGGCGACCGCATCGAACAGCGCATCGTCGTCGACCGGCGTCGCGACCATCGAGGCGCGACGGATCTTGCCAGCCTCGCGGGCGGCGACGACGCGGATCCAGCGGCGAAGCGCACCCTTGCCGCCGTACTGCGCCAGCAGAGGCCCGCGCCCGGCGTGATCAACCATCAACAGCGCGCGCAGTTGCTGGCGGGTCTCCTCGACGATCTCGCGATCCCAGGTGGTGAGCGCCAGATCGATGATCGGAATGATCTCGCGCTCGATCGCGCGCACCGCTGCACCGTCGCCCGCCACGCAGGCGCAGGCGAGGTAGAGATCATCGAGACACGAGGTCGCGAGCTGGTCGGCCTCCGTCACCTCGGGCGGCCGGCGCGCGGCAAGGTATGCCCGAAACGCAGCGAGCGACACGGCGACGTCGGGCCGGGACAAACGGCATCGTGTCCAGGCGGCCTCGACGGGATCCTCGGTCTCCACGATGTCCGTCAGCATACCCATCTCGGCGCCCGGCGTTGGCCTGAACGTCCCCGGACCACCGCTTGACCCGTCGCACGAGTGAGCATAACGATCGAACCGTGGGCGCTCCGTGGCCGTGTCAGGCAGGCGAGCCGAGTTGCCTCGCCGTCGACGTCGCACTCGGGTTCGTCGATCACCAGCTCTCGCCCGCGCTCCGTGCCGAGGTCGAGCGGCGGATCGATGCCTGCCCGTCATGTCGTGAGATCGTCGCCGAGGCCGCGCGCAACACCGAGCCTGAGGTGCGCAGTGATGACGAGGCCGGAACCAAGGTCGAGCGGCCCGGTGGGCGTGTCGCGAGCCCGCGTCCAGCCGCGAACGACCCTCCCGAGCACGCCGGACTCGAGCGACTCGAGCCGGGCGAGGTCGTGGGTCGCTACGTGGTCGAGAAACATCTCGGTGCTGGCGGCATGGGTGTGGTGACGCTCGCACGCGATCCCGCGCTGCGCCGAGCGGTGGTGATCAAGCTCGTCCGCCCCGACGTGTTCGCGAGTCGGGACGAAGAGACCGCATACGAAGCGCGACTCGAGCGCGAAGCCCAGGCGATGGCACAGCTCTCGCACCCCAACGTCGTGCAGATCTTCGACACCGGTCGGCATCGAGACCGCGTGTTCTTGGCGATGGAGTACGTCCCCGGACAGACGCTCGATGACTGGCTGATCGAGAGTCCACGCACGCACCCCCAGATCCTCGCGAAGTTCGCTCAGGCTGGAGCCGGGTTGGCGGCCGCCCATCATGCCGGGTTGGTGCACCGTGACTTCAAGCCCTCCAACGTGCTGGTCAACCCCGAGGGCCTGGTCAAGGTGACCGACTTCGGCCTCGCGCGTGCCGTGGTGTCGACGGAGAGCTCGATCTCCGCGAGCCCCGCTCCGCGCAGGTCCGGCGTGCACGCCATCTTGACCCAGGCAGATTCGGTGATCGGCACGCCCGCATACATGGCACCCGAGCAGGCCGCGGGTGAGCCCGTCGATGCGCGGTCCGATCAGTACTCGTTCGCGCTGGCGCTGGTCGATGGGCTACTCGACCAGCAACCCTCGCGTCGCAAGGTCTCGGTGCATGATCTCGCGGAGCTCGAAACGGCGCTCGCGATGGCCGATGTGCCTGGACCGATACGCGCGGCCCTCCTGCGCGCGCTGAGCGAAGCGCCGGCGAGCCGGTTCGCGACGATCGACGACCTGCTCGCCGCGCTCGCACCGCGGAAGCGCCGGAACTGGCCGCTGCTGATGACGCTGCTCGTGGTGGCCGTCGTGGGAGTGGCGTGGTTCGCCTCGCGGCCTGGCTCCGCGCCGAGCTGTGTCGCCGACGCGGCTCGTCGATGGCTGGGCGAGCCACGTGCTCTCGTGGTGGAGAAGCTCGGCGAATCCCCGCAACCGTTCGCGAGCTGGCGCGCGGAGTTGATCGCGGGGACGATCGATCGATCGGTGGAGCAGCTCGGGGTGAGCGAGGTAGCGTTGTGCCAGGGCGCGGCGGCGGTCGACGCGTGGTCGACACCAGCGTGTGTCGAGCACCGCCGTGCCGCGCTGGACGCATTGAGCGAGACGCTGTCGACGAGGCCGAGCGCCGGGCCATGGGCCGCCGTCAAGAGCCTCGCGCGCTGTGACGGTGCACCGGAGGACCCGAGCCTCGCGAAGCTGGCAGCCGACGAGCTTGCCGCAGAAACCGCGGAGGCCGCGGGGATCGCAGCCTTCAAGCGCTTCGAGATGGAACAGGCCGAGGGCCGGTTTCGCGAGCAACTCAGCGCCGGCGAGGGTAACGATGCGACACGAGGCCGCGCGACGCTGCATCTCCTCGAGGTCGCGCGGTGGCGTGGCGATCACGCGAATGTCTTGCAGAGCGCCCAGATCCTGCGCGCGATGCTCCGCAACCACCCGAGGTCGGCTCGCGAGGAGCTCGTGGTGTCATGGGCCGAGGCGATCGCATTTACCGAGGTCGGGGATGTTCTTCGAGCGGACGCTGCGTGGGAGTCGACGCTGCGCGCGGCCGAGGCGCTGCACGATCCCGATCGCCTGCTGCGCGCACGGGTCACGCGAGCGAAGGCGCTCCATGCACTCCATCTCGACATCGTCACCGCGCGCGAGCAGGCACGTGCCGCGATCGCACGCGCGATCGGCGCGAGCGACGATGCGCTTCGCGAGGCGTACGCTGGCGTGGGAGAGCTGGCGCTGATCGCTGGCGACGGCGTGGCTGCGAGCGAGGCGTTCGGCAAGGCTGATGGCACGACCCTGTTCGCACGGCTCGGCGCACTCCGCGCAACCGCACTTGGTGGCGATGTCGACGGCGCCTTGCAGGCACTCGATCGACTCCAGGATTTTGCGGATCCGTTGCGGAGCTACCTGATCGAGGTCGCGAGGCTGGAGATCCTCGTCGCTGCCCGGCGGTTTCGTGAAGCGAAGGTCGACGTTCTCGACGACCGTGGGTTTCGGCTGACCTGGATCGACCCCGCTGGTACGTCGGGCGCTGCGGTGACGAAGCCGTTTCCCCAGGCGGTCTCACACCGGATCGCGGTCGCGCTCCTACGTTGTCAGGCGGTCCTCCACCACCCGGTCACCGGGCCGTTCATCCAGCCCAGCTGCTCCCCGCCGGAGTTCGCCGAGAAGCTACACCCCCGGGCGCCAGACCGCGCTCGACTTCACCTGGCGGTCGCGCGCGGCACGCCGGCGCTCGTTCGCGTGCTGCTCCCGGAGGCGCTAGAGATCCTGTCGGAGATCAAGGCGCCACCCGTGGTGATCGCCGAGGTGCAGTGGGAGCTCGCTCGTGGCGGTGAGCGGGAAGATGGCCGGGCGCTCGCCGAGGCGGCGCTCGCGGCGTTTCGGGCAGCGGGTAAGCTCGACGAGGTCGCACGGATCACGGCGTGGCTGTCCAGGTAACCTCCACCGGACGCCCATCGAGATCAAGGCGCGAGCTCGCCGAGCACCGCGACGATGCGGCGATGACATGCGAGCGGCGACTCACCCGTGACGTGGTTGGTGACGACGAGCGGTCCGAACACCGGCATGAACACGGTGGGGTAGAGCCGGGCCAGCCGAGGCTGACTGGTAGCGCGGCCGACATGCTCCGCATCGAAGAACCGGCCGGCTAGCCAGGTGAGGTCGGCCGTGAGCTCGTCGCGACGGTCCGCGACCGTCGTTTGGAGGAGCTCGATGCACGCCGCGATCGCGCCCCAGATCCGGTGCAGCCAGTGGACCCGCGATCGATAGACGATGTTCGCGGGCACCCCGGCCGTCCGACTTCGCTTGGTGAGCCCGACTTCCTCGATCCGGCGAACAAGCCACTCGCGTGGCCATGCTCCCCACTGTCCCGTCAGGTCGTACACGTTCGACCACACCGCTGGGGTCACCTCGAAGCGCCAGATGTCGAACGCCTCGCTCGTGGGCAGGCCCGCGGCGACACAGGCCGCCGCGGTGCTCGGGATCGTGGGCCTGGTCTCGCTGTCGAGGAAATGATCCGCGAAGCGTTCCCAGAGGTCGTGGCGGGTCGGGGTGTCGAGTGGTTGGCTCGGAAGCATCATGGCCAGGAGCGGCTGATCGTCGAGCCGTCGCACGGAAGTCAGCGGGGCTCGTCGATCGACCGACTCGATCCTGGATGCCTACTTCGAGCTCGGTTGGCTGGCGGGGATTCCCGAGAGGTCCGGTCTCGCGGTCACGTCACAATGCGTCGGTCGGCACAGCTCGTCGGGCCGTCGCGCCAGCTCGGCCGAGACTTCGACGCGACGCCCTCTCCCATCGGCGCCGTGTTCGTAGGCCAGCGACAACGTCCCGTCCTGGTTGCCCCAGGTCCGGGACAACCCGACGACCTTGCCACGGTTGAACGAAGCGACACGTTCGACTCGACCGTCGGGCGAGCACTGGACCGAGAGGCCATGCTGCTCGTCGGCTTGCGTGTCACTCCACTCTTCGAGTCGCCCCTCGGCGTCGAAGTGAAACGTGCGGCCGGTCTTCTTGTGGTCCTTGTAGAAGCTCGCAAACTGAACGCGGACGCGGGTGCTGTCACGCTCGGCAGCATCGCGAAGAAGCAACGCCGGGCCTTGTCGCGTGGACTTGGCCCAATGGCCACTGGTCGCCCGGCACTCGGTTCCATCGACGGCGGCACCTGGGGGGCAACGGAGGAAGTCGTTCAGATCCCCGAGGCACGCCTGGGTCGTCACGGGAGGTGGCCGTTCGGTGGGAGGCTGAGGCTTGGCGGTTGCGACGAGCGTGGTGAGTAGCGAGCAGGTCGTGATGCCGATGATCGAGAACGTGCGCATGAGGCTCCTTGGCTCAGTTCGCCTCCAGGAGCGGGTGCCCGCGCTGCCGTCGCATGAAATCTCATCCCCCTCGAGTCTGCATTTCGCATGACGCAGCTTCCGTTGATCGGCGTCGCGAGCTCCGCGAACCGAATGCGCAAACGTTGCGCCATGCAATCGCCGTCTGCAGACCCCGCACGGTTTCGTGCTTGCACGTCGCGATATTGCTCACGATTCATTTGTTGGGGGTCGGTGACGACTCGTCGGGAGATCGCTGCCCTGAAAGATCCAACCCTTGGTCTTGAAGAACCACAGGATCACGCCGGCGACGAGGAGCATCA
>JBBQJJ010000371.1:0-9013 GCA_038325805.1 Haliangiales bacterium | reverse complement strand
GAGGACACGGCCTTCGTGGTGGCGAGGTTCAGCACCTCGAACGAGCAGGTCACGATCGTCGGCGATTTGCTCGGCGTCCAGGAAGGCCTGCCGCTCAAGCTGCGTGGCCAGTGGGTGACCGACAAGCGCCACGGCAAGCAGTTCCGTGTCACCACCTATCAGACCAGCTCGCCGGCCACGCTCGTCGGGATCACGCGCTTCCTCGGCGATGGCTTGATCCCCGGCATCGGTCCCGCGCTCGCGAAGGCGATGGTGCAGAAGTTCGGACTCGAG
Source organism: Haliangiales bacterium (assembly GCA_038325805.1). Lineage (GTDB taxonomy): Bacteria > Myxococcota_A > Polyangia > Haliangiales > Haliangiaceae > JABFXX01. Next base: position 8,740 of record JBBQJJ010000371.1, on the reverse strand, counting down.
ACGCTCGAGGTGATCAGGAAGGAGCCGCAGCGCCTCACCGAGGTGATCGGGATCGGGTCCAAGAAGGCGGCTACGATCAGCAAGGCGTTCGCCGAGCAACGCTACGTGCAGGACGTCATGGTGTTCCTGCAAGGCATCGGCATCTCGTCCTCGTTCGCGGTCCGGATCGCCAAGCAGTACGGCACCGACGCGATCAGCAAGGTGCAGACCAACCCGTACCGGCTCGCGCACGATATCCGGGGCATCGGCTTCACCAAGGCCGACGAGATCGCGCAGAAGCTCGGCATCGCGAAGGACGCCCCGGAGCGGCTCGAAGCAGGCCTTCTCCACGCGCTCGAGACGTCGGTCGACGACGGGCACATGCACCTCCCCGACGACGAATTGCTCAAGAGTGCGACGGATCTCCTCGGGGTGGATGGCGAGCTGCTGCCCGTGCGGCTGGGTGCGCTGGAGGAACGCCGCCTGATCATGCGCGAGACCCTCGGTCACCGCGGCCCGTGCACGATGCTGCCGTGGGCGAACCACGCCGAGATCGAAGCGGCCGATCGCATCGCGGAGATCACGCGCACGGCCGGTAAGCCGATGGCGCTCGATGTCCACGCTGCGGTCCACGCGTTCGAGCAGGTCACCGGCGTCACGCTCGCCGAACAACAGCGACGGGCCGTCGAGGCGGCGCTGGTCGACAAGTGCGTGGTGATCACCGGTGGCCCCGGCGTCGGCAAGACCACCATCGTCAAGGCGATCGTGCACCTGTCACGGCTCGTCAATCGCCGGGTCGCACTCGCTGCTCCCACCGGGCGTGCGGCCAAGCGCCTCTCCGAGGCCACCGAATACGAGGCCTCCACGATCCACCGCCTGCTCGAGTACAACCCGCATGAGGGTGGCTTCCAGCGCACCCGGGAGCAGGTCCTCGAGACCGATCTGGTGATCATCGACGAGAGCTCGATGGTCGATGCGCAGCTGTTTCACGCGCTGCTCACCGCGATGCCCTCGAGCGCGCAGCTCGTGCTCGTCGGCGACATCGATCAGCTGCCGTCGGTCGGCGCGGGTGCCGTGCTCCAGGACGTGATCGCCTCCGAGGCGGCCACGGTGATCCGGTTGACCGAGATCTTCCGCCAGGCCGCCGAGAGCAAGATCGTGATCTCCGCCCATAGCATCAATCACGGCGAGCTCCCCGATCTCGACTCCGCGCAGGGCGGCACCAGCGACTTCTACTTCATCAACCGCGACGATCCCGACGCTGCTCGCGCCACGATCGTCGAGCTGGTCGCCGAGCGCATCCCCCAGCGGTTCGGCTTCGATCCGATCACCGACGTCCAGGTCCTCACTCCCATGCACCGCGGCGATCTCGGCACCCAGATCCTCAACCATGTTCTGCAAGAACGCCTCAACCCACGACCGCCAGCCGGCGAGGAGCTGACGCGTGGCGATCGCGCGTTCCGCCGCGGCGACAAGGTCATGCAGCTCAAGAACGACTACGACCGCAGCGTCTTCAACGGAGACATCGGCGTCGTCAGCCGACTCGAGCGCGACGAGGGCAAGCTGTTCGTCGAGTTCGACGGCAAGCACGTGGCCTACGAGCGCAGCGAGCTCGACCAGCTCCAGCACGCCTACGCGGTGTCCATCCACAAATCGCAAGGCTCCGAGTACCCCGCCGTCGTCATCCCGATCGCCACGCAGCACTTCATGATGCTGCAGCGCAGCCTCCTCTACACGGCAGTCACTCGAGGTAAGAAGCTGGTCGTGCTCGTCGGCAGCAGGCGCGCTGTCGGCATGGCGGTTCGCAACGCCGACGCGAAGAAGCGATACACGTGGTTCGCCGAGCGCGTTCGCGAAGCCACGAGCCTCCTCTAATCCCCAGAGTTCGCCTGTGTCGATTCTTCGACCAGGCGAATGATGTGGAACAGGGTGGCTCGTCCTCGAGCCGGGGACCCCGAAGACAATCGACCCGGTGAGCGCGATCGCGCGAACTCCTACTTCCAGAGCTCAGCCTGGAGGTGAGCTCTGGGGTTAGTTATTGAGGGCGACATACACGAAGAGCCCACCGTCGATGGAGCTCGCGAGCTCGGCGCGGATCAGCTTCGCCGTCTTGCTGTAGATCTCGAGCGCGGCGCCGTAGCCGACGCGCTGATCGCGGTAGGTCAGCGCATCGAGCTTGGAGTAGACGCGACCGACGTCGACGAAGATGGAAGCGGCGAGAAAACGCGAGACCGCGAACAGGTAGGTGACTTGCGCCGCGGTCGCGACCTTGTCGCGGAAGCGATCGCGGTCGTAGCCGCGCAGCCGGTTGCGACCACCGAGGTGTGGAAGCTCGACGAACGGGAGCTGGGAGCGGGGCCCACTGACCGTCTCGCCGTAGAACCGGAGCTCGAGGGCACGTGGCCCTCGGGTGAGCGCGATGTTGCGCCGGAGATCGATGCCCGCCCGATAGAAGTCGAGCGCACCGTCGGAGCGACCGCCGAACACCGACGCAGAGCCACCGGTTCCATGCATCATCGCGCCATCGAGGGGATGTGCGGGTCGACGGGTATCCCAGGTCATCGAGAGCTCGCTGTAGGCGAAGTCGCGATCGCCGAGCGCGGTGGTGTAGACCGCGTCGAGCGGACCTTCGTCATCGACGGTGGTCTCGTCCTGGATGAGCGCCACGCGCGCGGTGACTGCGAGCTGCTTGGTGGGTCGGACGGTGACTCGCGGGACGAGTTGCCGACGCTCGAGTCGATAGGTGGTACGCACGGCCGTGTCGTCGACGGTCGGGTCGATCGGCGCGATCGGTCGCTCGTCGAGCGAGCCGTTGCCATAGCCGTAGAAGCGTTCGCGGTGGCGCTGCTCGAACCGTGCCTCGATCCCGGCGGACAGCTCGTGCGAGCCGAGCTCGGCCGTGACGCCGACGACGCGGTGGAGCTCGCCGCCCAGCCCCGCGTAGAGCTGGAGGCGCTCGTCGCGACGAAGCAGATCGTCGGCGCCCGCACGTATACCAACGTGAAGTCCGGCGTTCGATTGCAGGAGCGCGACGGGCGCGACGGAGAATCGCTTCGGCTCGGTCGAGAAGCCGTCGCCCGAGAAGAAGCGAGACTGGAGGTAGGCCGCGCCGCGCAGCGGTTGCGCGACGATCTCGAACACGGCACGCGGGAACCACAACAGCCCGCGCCCGACGATGCGCCCGATCCCATCGCCTTGATCGACTCGATCGATCCGACCACTCTCCGCTCCCGGACGAGGGGCGTCTTCGACATCGGCGGCGCTCGGCAGCTCGGGGGCATGTCGCGGCGTCACTAGATCCTGATCTCGAGGAGGATCGACGCTCGCCACATCGGCGAATGCGGGCGCCGACGCCACGGTGATCGCGATGCAGAGCAACCGCACGCACCGACACGTTGCCCGTTGCGTGCCAGCCTACGTTTCCGGATTTCAGTGATGTATCGGCGCACTGCTGCGCTCTCATGCACGCTGAGTCAGTCCTTCTCGGATATTTCGGCTCGCGATTCTCGCGAGTTACCGCAGGCACCGATGACGAACTGTGTAGTTCTCACGCATTGGCAGCCGCCTCGGTATGCTCGCGCGGTGACCGCAGACGCACTGGGCTCGATCAAGGTGTTGTTGGTCGAGGACGATACCCGCCTCGCTCAGCTAACGGCTCGCTATCTCGAGAGCCACGGCGTGGTGGTCACCGTGGCCGGGGATGGCATCGAAGGACAGAACGAGGCGCTGCGCCGTCAGTACGACTGCGTGGTGCTCGATCTCATGTTGCCCGGCCGCGACGGGATCGAGGTAACACGCGAGTTGCGCGCCCGCACCGACGTGCCGATCGTGATGGTGACCGCACGCGGCGAGGAAGCCGATCGCGTGCTCGGCCTCGAGGTCGGCGCCGACGATTACGTCACCAAGCCGTTCTCGCCGCGCGAGCTGCTCGCTCGCATCAAGGCCACGGTACGCCGCGTTCGCGGTCAGGTCGGCCCGGCGCATTCGACGATCCAGGTCGGCGCCCTGATCCTCGACCCCGCGCGGATGACCGTGGTGCTCGACGGCAAGCCCGTCGAGGTCACCGCGTACGAGTTCGCGATCCTGCGCGCTCTCGCGCAGCGGCCTGGCCGCGTGTTGTCGCGCGAGCAGTTGCTCGATGTCGCCAAGGGTTCCGCGGAGCTGTCGTTCGATCGCTCGATCGACGTCCACGTCTCGCGGCTCCGCGCGAAGCTCGGCGATGACTCGCGAAACCCGAAGATCTTGAAGACGGTCCGCGGCGTCGGCTACTTGCTAGCCGGCGAGGCCGACGCGTGAGATCGAAGCGACTGGTCCTCGGCGTCTACGGATTTGCCGCGGCCCTGTCGATCGCGATCACGGTCGCGTTGCTCGTGCTGCCTCGCTACACGCGCGGCGCGAGCTACCTCGAGCCCCACGCCTCCCTCCTTCAGCACATGGTGGATCGCTGGTCGCTCAAGCAGCCGAAGGAGTTCTCCGAGGGCATGAGCCGGATCGCACCGCGCCTCCGCGGCAAGCTCTCGCTATATAGCAACAACCAAACGCTCCAGTGGACCAACATCGATCCGCCCCTCGATCTCCCCGACGACGACGATCGCGAAGCGCTCCGCACCGGCAAGTGGTCCTTATCGACGGGCCGCATCGTCGTTCGCAGCGATGACGGCACCCTGCTCGCGGTCTATCACCCCAACCGTCCAGGCTTTCCGTGGGGCTACGTGTTGCCGATGGGCATCGCGATCCTGCTCGCCGTCGGTGCGGCGTCGATCTGGTTCTCTCGGCGACTCGCCCGCCCACTCGATCAGCTCGCGTCCGCGGCGCGCAAGTTCGGCGAAGGCGACATGAGTGTACGCGCGCGCCTCGATCGCGCCGACGAGCTCGGTCAGGTCGGCAAGGCGTTCGACGACATGGCCGATCGCACCGCCGGCGTGATGCTCGCGCAGCGCCAGCTGATGGGCGATGTCTCACACGAGCTCCGCACACCCCTGTCGCGGATCCGCGTCGCGATCGAGCTCGCCGTCGAGGACCCCACGGCCGCGAAGGACGTGCTGATCGATGTCGGCACCGATCTCGACGAGATCGATCAGCTGATCGCGGACATCCTCACCACCGCACGCCTCGATGGCGAACCGCACCTCGAACGACGCCCGACGCTGCTCTCGGAGCTCGTCGACCGCGCCGTGCAGCGCTTCACCGTTAGGCATCCACGCCGCAAGCTCGAGCTCGAGCCCGACGACCGTACGACCGAGCTCGATCTCGAGTGCGATCCCGTGTTGCTGCGCCGCGCGATCGACAACTTGCTCGACAACGCGGCGAAGTACTCCGATGCACCCGTCAAGCTGACCGTCCGCGTCGTGCCGAAGCCGAACATCACGCACATCGTGTTCGAGGTGATCGATCACGGGATCGGCATGTCGCCCGAAGAGCTGTCATGCGCGTTCACGCCGTTCTGGCGCGCCGATAGCAGCCGGACGCGGCGTACCGGCGGGGTGGGCTTGGGGCTCGCCCTGGCACGCCGAATCGCCCGCGCTCACGGCGGCGACATCTCGTTAGCGTCTACGCCCGGGACGGGAACCAGCGCTCGCCTCGAGGTCCCAATCGGCACCTAAGCTATCGCGATCATTCAGCAACAAATCGCAACACGTGAGCAACGTCCCCGCCCAAGCGGAGTATCACCTTTCCTACGTCATGAAGCGCTGGATCCCTCGAATCGTGATGTTGGCTCTGGTTGCGGGCGCCGTGGCCTTCCTGGTGATCAAGAAGCCGTGGGCGAAGGGTGAGACTCCGATCGCGTTCCAGACCGTCACCGTGGGCAAGGGATCGATCGCCGCGCAGGTCACGGCGAACGGCACGTTGTCCGCGAAGGGTACGGTGCAGGTCGGCGCCCAGGTGTCGGGCCGCGTGGTCGAGGTGCGCGCCGACTTCAACGACAAGGTCAAGAAGGGCCAGCTGATCGCGAGGCTCGACGAGCTCGTGCTCAAGGCGCAGATCGATCAAGCGCAAGCTTCGTACGACCTCGCCATCGCGAACCAGAAGAAGGCGCAGGTCACGCTCGCCGACTCGAACCGTCAATACGACCGCCAGAAGCTGCTCAAGGATCAACAGCTGGTGGCCGGCATCGCCGTCGAGCAGGCCGAGGTCACGCGCGATAGCGCGATCGCTTCGCTGGCGGCGGCGAAGGCGCAGGTCAGCCTGGCCGCTGCAAACCTCAAGCAGGCGCGCACGAACCTGTCGTACGCGACGATCTACTCGCCGGTCGACGGCGTCGTGCTCTCGCGTTCCGTGGAGCTCGGCCAGACCGTCGCCGCGTCGCTATCGGCGCCGGTGTTGTTCACGATCGCCGAGGATCTCGCGCGCATGCAGATCGACACCGCCGTGGCCGAGGCCGATGTCGGCCGTCTCAAGGAAGCGATGAAGGCGACGTTCACCGTCGACGCGTTTCCGGGCAAGACGTTCGAGGGCGTCGTGCGCCAGGTCCGCAACGCGCCGACGACCACGTCGGGCGTGGTCACCTACGACGCGGTGATCGACGTCGACAACACCGACCTCAGCCTCCGTCCCGGCATGACCGCGAGCGTCACCTTCGAGCTCGCGAAGGTCGCGGATGCGATCAAGATCCCGAACAGCGCACTTCGCTTCAAGCCGAGCCGCGAGCAGATGGCAGCACTGCGCGAGCAGATGGGCATCACGCGCGAGGGCGGGGGCTCGGGGTCGGGCTCCGGTCGTCGCAGCCGCCCGCCGGAGGGTGGGCCGAACGGGATGGGTGGCGGCGGTGGCGGCCCGGGTGGGCCCGGTGGCGAAGGCCGCAAGCGCGACTTCGGTGACAAGAAGGCTGTCTACAAGCTTGTCGACGGCGTCCCGAAGATGGTGCTGGTCAAGCCGGGCCTGACCGACGGATCGGCGACCGAGATGCTCGAAGGCGAGCTCGTCCCCGGCGACCAGCTGGTCACCGAGATCACCGGTGTCGCCGCGACTCGCAAGGTCGGAGTGTTCTGATGCCGGCGCTCGTCGAGATGAAGGACATCACGCGCACCTACGTGATGGGCGACAACTTCGTTCACGCGCTGCGCGGAGTCGACCTGACGATCCAGAAGGGCGAGTCGCTGGCCATCATGGGCACGTCGGGCTCCGGCAAGTCGACGATGATGAACATCATGGGCTGCCTCGATCAGCCCTCGAAGGGCAGCTATCACCTCAGCGGCCGCGACGTGGCTCGGCTGTCGCGTGCGGAGCTCGCCGAGGTGCGTGGGCGGATGATCGGCTTCGTGTTCCAGAGCTTCAACCTCCTGTCGCGGACCAGCGCGCTCGAGAACGTCGAGATGCCGCTGATGTATCAGAACACGCCCTCCGCGGAGCGCCACAAGCGAGCGATGCGCGCCCTCGAGCGCGTCGGCCTCAAGGGTCGCGAGGATCACCATCCGAACCAGCTCTCGGGTGGTCAGCAGCAGCGCGTCGCGATCGCACGCGCCCTCGTCACCGACGCACCGGTGATCATGGCCGACGAGCCCACCGGCAACCTCGACACCAAGACCTCGTACGAGGTGATGACGATCCTGCAAGGCCTCGTCAAGGAGGGCAAGACGGTGATCCTCGTGACCCACGAGACCGACATCGCCGCCTACGCGGGGCGCGTGATCACGCTGCGAGACGGTCTCGTGGTCAGTGACCGGCAACAGGAGCCCCTCGATGCGGCAGCGGCGGCTGCGGCCGCGACGTCTCCGGGAGATGTTGCAGCATGAGTATCTTCACCACCATCAAGCTCGCGCTCCGCGCGATGACTCGCAACCTGGTTCGCTCGCTGCTCACCATGCTCGGCATCGTGTTCGGCATCGGCGCCGTGATCGCGATGGTCGCGTTCGGTCAGGGCGCACAGTCCGCGGTCAAGGACGTGTTCGCCAGCCTCGGCACCAACACCCTCATCCTCAGCAACGCGCAGGGCCGCAGCGCGCAGGGTCCGTCCGCCGGCGGCGCGGGTGGCGCCTCGCTGACCTGGGACGACATCACCGCGATCGGCACCGAGGTGTCGACGATCAGCGCGGCGGTGCCCGTGCTCGACACGCGCGGCACGCAGGTCGTGTCCGAGAACGCGAACTGGAACACCGGGATCACCGGTACCACCGCGGAGTGGTTCAAGGTCCGCGATTGGGGTGCCGAGCAAGGCGCGCTGTTCGACGAGGACACCGGCCTGTCGAACGCGAAGGTCTGCGTGATCGGCAAGACCGTCGCGACGCAGCTGTTCCAGACCACGAATCCGGTCGGTCAGACGATCCGGATCAACAACCAGCCGTACGAAGTCCTCGGCGTGCTGACCTCGAAGGGTCAGAATCCGCGCGGCGACAGCGACGACACGATCATCATCCCTCTCAAGGCGTTCCAGCAGAAGCTCGATCGCAGCGGTGCCGCGAAGTACATGCGCGGTCAGGTGCTGATCGCGATGAAGGAAGAGGGCACCACCGAGACGACGATCTCCAAGGTGACCGCGCTGCTGCGGGATCGCCACAAGCTCGACTCGTCCGACGAGGACGACTTCCGCATCCGCAACCCGGCGGAGTTCGCGAAGGCCCAGCAGGATTCGACGGAGCGCATCGCCACGCTGCTCGCGATCGTCGCCGCGGTGTCGTTGCTCGTCGGTGGGATCGGCGTGATGAACATCATGCTGGTCAGCGTGATCGAGCGAACGCGAGAGATCGGCATCCGGATGGCCGTCGGTGCGAAGCCGATCGACGTGATGACGCAGTTCCTCGTCGAGGCACTCCTGCTCGCGGCG
>JBBQJJ010000370.1:0-9018 GCA_038325805.1 Haliangiales bacterium | reverse complement strand
TCACGGTCGATCGCGGCGCCGCGATCAGCGACGGACTCAGCGCCCTGTTCGATCAGCGCGATCAGCTGACGCCGATCGGAGGCAAGCCATGAGGCTCTACGACGGCCGCACCGTGCTCGTCACCGGTGGCACCAAGGGCATCGGGCTCGCGACCGCACTCGCGTTCGGCCGCCACGGAGCGCGCGCCGTGCTGACGCACAAGTGGGGTAGTGCCGACGAGGACCAGCTGCGCGAGCAGTTTCGTCGCGCCGAAGCGCCGGCGCCGTTGATCGTCGAGGCAGACATTCGCTCCACCGAGGACACGGCGCGGCTGTTCGCCGAGATCCGCGACCGGTTCGGCACCCTCGATGCGCTGATCAGCAACGCCTCGGCGGCGGTCACGGTGCAATCGCTCGACGATCTGACCGAGCGCGGCTTCGTCGAATCGATGCGCGCGACGGTGTGGCCCACGGTCGCGTACCTCCTCGCCGCGAAGCGAGAGCTCGGTGCGTATCCACGCTACGTCGTCGCGATGTCCTCCGACGGTCCCGATCGCTTCACGCCCGCGTATGACTTCGTCGCGTCGGGCAAGGCCGCGCTCGAGACGCTATCGCGGTACCTCGCGTATCGCCTGCGCGACGACGGCGTGCGCGTCAACGTGCTGCGCTCGCGCGGCGTCAAGACCGATGCGTTCACCGACACGTTCGGCGCGGAGTTCTACGGCTTCCTGCGAGACCTCGTGGGCGATGCCTGGTTCGTCACCCCCGCGGAAGTGGGCAACGCCGCCTTCGCGCTGTGCAGCGGGATGTTCGACGCGATGACCGGTCAGGTCGTGATGGTCGATCGCGGCAACACGTTCGCCGACGGCATCTCCTTCCTCTATGCGGAGCGCCGATGACAGCCATCGCGATGTTCCCGGGCCAGAGCTCGCGCTACCCGGAGATGATCGAGAAGCTCGCCTCGGTTCCACCGGCCGCGAGGCTCGTCGTGCGCGCCTCCGAGCTCCTCGGTCGCGATCTTCGCGCCCAGCACTTCGCAACGAACCGCGACGTCCAGGTCGGCGTGTTCCTCGCGAATCACCTCCATCTCTCCTTGCTCGAAGCCGAGGGCGTGACGTTCGCGTGGTCGCTCGGGCTGTCGCTCGGCGAGTACAACCACCTCGTCCACATCGGCGCCCTGAGCTTTGACGACGCACTGCGCTTCGTCGAGCTCCGCGGCGAGCTCTACGACCATGCGGTCGGCGGTCGGATGGTCTCGATCTTCCCGCTCGAAGCCGTCGAGATCGAGGCCGTGATCGAACGCCTCGGGCTCGGTGCCGAGGTGGGCATCGGGCTCTACAACTCGCCGCGCCAGAACGTGATCTCGGGCGCGGCGAGCGCCGTCGAACGCGTCCTCGCCGTGCTCGAGAACGACCACTACTTCGACGCGACCGTGATCGAGCCGCGGATCCCGATGCACGCGCCCTGCTTCTCGAGGACGGCGCGAACCCTCGCGGCGGCGCTCGAGGATCTCTCCGTCTCGGCACCCGGCCGGGCATATCTCCCGAACACGCTCGGCGAGCTGTTCGTCGATGCGACGCCGTCGCTGATCCGCGGCTGTCTCGCGGACCATGTCGATCACCCGGTGCGCTGGAAGACCAGCGTCGACGTGATCGCGGCGCACGTTCCCGATCCGCACTTCGTGGAGGTCGGTCCACGGGCCGTGCTGCACAACCTGTTCGGCAAGGACTGGATGCCCGGCCGTCGCGCGAAGACCGATGCGGTTGAGGACTGGCGCTCGCGCCTCGAGACGCTCGCGAAGGAGCTGCGCGATGCAGCCTGACCACGACGCCCTCATTCGCGCCGGTCGCAGGCGCGCGATCTATGTCCCCGAGGCGAGCCACACGGTCTCACTCGACCGCACCGCGATCGAAGCCCTGATCCCGCATCGGGATCCGTTTCTGTTCGTCGACGGGATCGACGCGATCAGTGCGGAGGCGATCGCCGGCCATCTCGAGATCGACGCGACCAACCCGATCTTCCGCGGACATTTCCCAGGCGATCCGATCTTTCCCGGCGTGCTGCAGCTCGAGGCAATCGGCCAGCTCGGCCTGTGCCTGTACGCGCATCAGCGCGGTCGCGGCGGTGATGTGCGCGCCGTGCGGATTCATCACGCCGTGTTTCAAGCGCCGGTCCGCCCGAGCGGCGAGCTCCGCCTGCTCGCGTCGTCGATCACCAGTGACGACACGCTCGGTCTCTGCGCCGGTCAACTGCTCGTCGGCGACGTCATCTGCTGCGTCGCCGTCATGGAGGTCTACTTTGTCGAAGCCTGAACGCATCGTCATCACGGGCATGGCGATCAACACGCCGCTCGCGGACAACCTCGACGGCTTTCTCGCGGCGCTCCTCGCCGGCACCTCCGCGCTATCGCATTGGAAGACGATCGACGTCACACGCTGCTACTCGAAGGTCGGTGCAGATCTCTCGAAGTACGAGATCGCGACGAAGCTCGCCGCACTGGAAGGCAAGCTGCCGCCCGAGGTCTGGCGACGCGCACGCAAGTTGATCTCGAAGTCGCCGTGGACGACGAAGCTCACGATCCTGCTCGCACTCGACGCCTTCGTCGACGCAGACCTCGGCGGTGTCGATCTCGATCAGGTCGCGGCGATCGTCGCCGGCCACAACATCAACCTCAACCATCAGTACGAGAACCGCCTGACGTACGCCGACGAGCCCGACTTCATGGACTCGCTCCTCGCGCTCACCGGGCTCGACACCGATCACGCGGGCTGTATCTCCGAGACGCTCGGGATCCGCGGCCCGATCTATACGGTCGGCGCAGCGTGCGCGAGTGGCAACACGGCGCTGCGCTGTGCGATCGACGAGGTCCGCCACCACGGCATCGAGGCCGCGATGGTGGTGGGCGCGGTGCTCGACTTCTCTCCCGTCGAGCTTCATGCGATGGCGCTGATGGGTGCGATCACGTTCACCAGCTTCAACGACGAGCCGACCCGCGCGTGTCGCCCGTACGACACCCGGCGCGAGGGCTTCGTGCCGGCCCACGGTGGTGGCGCGATCGTGATCGAGACGCTCGCCTCCGCGACCCGGCGCGGCGCGAGGATCTACGCCGAGATCCTCGGGATCGAGGCCAACTCCGACGGCAATCACCTACCCCAGCCGTCCGAAGAAGGTCAGGCGCGGCTGATGACGCGTTTGCTCGCGCGCACTGGCATCGCCCCCGAGCAGGTCGACTACATCAGCGCGCACGCCACCTCGACGCCGCTTGGTGATCTGACGGAGCTCCGCTCGATCAAGCGCGTCTTCGGCGCGCACGCGAAGGCCCTCAAGATCAACGCGACGAAGTCGATGCTCGGTCATACCTGCTGGGCGGCACCGACAGTCGAGACGGTCGCCGCCGTGCTGCAGATGCGCGCCGGGAAGCTTCACCCCTCGATCAACATCGACGACCTCGACCCCGAGGTCGATCTCGATGTCTGTCGTGGTGCCGCGGTCGACTGGCCGGTCCGGATCCTGATGAAGAACTCGTTCGGGTTCGGTGGCATCAACTGCGTGAGCCTGATCGCGCGCTACGAGGGCTCGTGAAGTACTTCGTCACCGGCGGCTCGCGCGGCATCGGTGCGGCGATCGTCGTCGAGGCCGCACGCGCGGGTCACGACGTTGCCTTCACGTACGTGCGCGACGAGAGCGCCGCGATCGAGGTCGCGAGGCAGTGCCAGGCGATCGCGCCGGCCGCGAAGTTCAAGCCTTACCGGCTCGACGTGCGCAGCTCGGCCGAGGTCGAGGCAGTCGGCGATCGCGTGCTCGAGGACTTCGAGTCGGTCGAGGTCGTCGTCGCCAACGCCGGGATCAACCACAACAACCTCGTGGTCTCGATGTCCGACGAGGAGTGGCGATCGGTGGTCGAGACCAACCTGTTCGGCGCGTTCTACGTGAGCCGCTACTTCCTGCCGACGTTCCTCGCACAGCGCTTCGGGAGGATCATCCTGATGGCGTCGCTCGGCACCACGGGCGTGTCGGGGCAAGCGAACTACGCCGCGAGCAAGGCCGGGCTCCTCGGCCTCTCCGCCACGCTCGCGAAGGAGTACGGTCGCAAGGGCATCACGTCGAATGTCGTCTCGCCGGGCTTCTTCGAGACCGACATGACGCGCGCCGGGATGTCCGAGCACAATCGCGCGTTCTGGCTGAACCACAACCCGCTCGGTCGCCTCGGCGAGCTGCCGGAGCTGGCCAAGTTGATCGGCTTCCTCACCTCACCGGGCGCTGACTACATCAACGGTCAGGAGATCCGCGTCGATGGTGGCCTGGGGTGGGCACCGTGATCGCCCTGCAAGAGACCGTCGACAGACCGCGACCGCCCGAGGTCTACCGGCCCGAGGTGATCGAGGTGATCGAGGTGATCGAGGTGATCGAGGTGATCGAGGTGATCGAGGTGATCGAGGTGATCGTGGCAATCGGCATCGACCGAATCCGCCCGCGACCTGGCTGTGCACCCGTGGGAACCGGAGTCTTCGCGATCGAGCTGGAGCGTCTCCGATGATCGGCATCGAGCGGATCCGGGCGTACCCCGGCAGTCTCGCGCTGTCGATGGCCGCGCTGTGCGAGGCGCGGGGTCGCGATCTCGCCGAGCTCCGGTCGTCGATGATGGTCGACGAGCGCTCGCTGATCCCTCCATGGGAGGACCCGGTGACGATGGCGGTCAACGCCGCGCTGCCGATGCTGACCGCGCGCGATCGCGCAGAGATCGGGCTCGTCATCGTCGCGAGCGAGAGCGGTGTCGACCAGGAGAAGCCGATGAGCACGTGGGTGCAGCGGTACCTCGGGCTGTCGTCGCGCGTTCGCAACGTCGAGCTCAAGCACGCGTGCTACGGCGCGACCGCCGCGCTGCAGCTCGCGGCGAGCTGGGTCACCTCCGGCGCAGGCCCGGGTGACACCGCGCTCGTGATCAATACCGATCAAGCCCGCGCACATTTCGGGAAGCCATGGGAGTTCGTGCTCGGTGCGAGCGCGGTCGCGATGCTGGTGTCGGCGCGGCCGCGCGTGCTCGAGCTCGAGCTCGGTGCCACCGGCGTGTATACCCACGAGGTCTCCGATCTGACGCGGCCGACTTCGCGCATCGAGACCGGCAACAGCGAGACCAGCTTGCTGTCGTACCTCGACGGGCTCGAGGGCGCGTTCGACGACTACGTCTCCCGCTGTCCCGAAGCTGCGGAGATCGAGCGTTACTTCCAGCGTCTCGTCTATCACCTGCCATTCGCCGGCATGGGGCAGGTCGCGCATCGAACGGTGCTTCGGCGTCTCGGCAAGACTCGTCGCGAAGCCGACGCCGACTTCGCACACCGTTGCGCACCGTCGATCTCGCACGCGAAGCGCGTGGGTGGCACGTACGGTGCGAGCACGTTCCTCGCGCTGATGGCGCTGCTCGACAACGATGCGTCGATCGAGACGGGTGATCGGATCGGGATGTTCTCGTACGGCTCTGGCTCGTGCGCCGAGCTGTGGAGCGGCAAGGTCTGCCCCGAAGCGCGTGAGGTCGTGCGTGCCGCGGGCCTCCCGGCCCTGCTCGACCGCCGCAAGCAGGTCACGGTCGCCGAGTACGAAGCGATCGAACGAGCACGCACCGAGGCGATCGACGCGGGTGACTACACCACCGATCGATCGCACCTCGGCGACTGGTACGAGCGCTACTACACCGCCGCGCCGCACCTGATCTTCGACGGCACTGCCGAACACTACCGGCGCTACTCGTGGAGTGTCACGTGATCGCGACGCCCGCGGTCGAGCACGACCGACCCTCGTGGGTGTGTCGTGATCGCGCCCGTCAGCAACTCGACCATCCGCGCAGCGTCGCGTCGTCGCGACCTGACCGACGTCATGCGTGGGGCGTCGCGTGATCGCGACGGTCACCCTGGGCGAGCGACTCGACACGCCCTGCGTCGAGGCACTGCGCGACGGCATCGCGCGTGCGCTCGACGTCCATGCGCGCGTGCTCCTGATCACCGGCGAGCCGGGGCAGTTCTGCGCTGGCATGCGCTTCGAGCCGGTCCCCGATCGCGCATCGCTCGCAGGCTTCGCCGGCGTGATCCGCGCGCTGCTCCTCGCGCCGCTGCCCACGCTCGCCGTCGTCGACGGTCCGGCGCTCGGCGGTGGGCTCGGCGTCGCCGCGGCCTGCGACTACGTCCTCGCGAGCGACCGCGCGCGGTTCGGGCTCCCCGAGGCGCTCTACGGCCTGACGCCGGCGATCATCCGGCCCGCGTTGCTGCGTCGCCTGTCGCCGCAGCGGCTCGCGATGCTGATCGCCACGATCCACTCGCGCTCGGCCCCGGAGGCCCTCGCGCTGGGTCTCGTCGACGAGGTCGCGACCGATCTACCTGGGGCGCAGAACCGCGTGATCCGTTCACTGCGCCGCGCAAGCCCCGAGACGCTCACGGCCGTTCGCCGATGGGAGGCCGCTACGCTCGAGGCCGCCCTGGCCGTTGGGGTCGACGAGACGGCGAGTGCCCTCGAGCGGCCGAGCGTTCGCGCTGCGCTTGCATCCGAGGACCCCACATGGCTGTGACCGTCGGAACAATCGTCGACGCCTCGCTCGTCAGCTGTGCTCGAGCACGCCTGACCGCCGCACGTTTTCTCGCGATCTCGGACGCGCACGTTCGCGCGCCGCACTTCGCAAGCCGCACGACGCTGACCATCCGACGCGCGTACGCACACCTCGCTTCGGAGGCCGTATGACGCTGATCATCGAACACGACGATCGCGTGGCCGTCGTTCGGATGGTCGACGAGGCCACCTCGAATGCCCTCGATCACGACACCGTCGCTGCCCTCGAGACCGCGTTCGCCGAGCTCGGCCGCGACACGCGGATCCACGCGATCGTCCTCGCGGGCCTGCCCGACGTATTCTCGAGCGGCGCGAGTCGCGACGTGATCGATGATCTCGTCGCCGGCCGCCGCCACACCGGCGAGCTCGATCTACCACGCGTCCTTCTCACGTGCCCGGTGCCGTGCATCGCCGCGATGGCTGGCTACGCGATCGGCGGAGGCTTCGCGCTCGGCATCGCCGCGGACGTGATCCTGCTCGGCGCGAAGAGCCGTTACACCGTCAACTTCCTCGACCTCGGCTTCACGCCGGGGATGGGCACCACGGCGCTGCTCGAGCACGTGCTGTCACCGGCGATCGCACACGAGCTGCTGTTCACCGGCGAGGCGCGTCGCGGGCGCGACTTCGCACGCACCGGCGTCAACTACGTGCTGCCACACGCCGAGGTCGATGCGCGCGCCCGGGACCTCGCCGCGCGGATCGCCGACAAGCCACGCGATGCCGTGATCGCCCTCAAACGCACGCTATCGGTGCGGCGCCGCCAGGCGTTCGAGCTTGCACGAACCCAGGAGGCGTTGATGCACGTCGCATCGTTCGCCCAGTTGGATCACCAGAGAAAGCGAAGCACATGACGAGAGAACACATCTTTACCGTGGTCAAGAAGCACCTCATGCAGACGATCGACGGCCTCACCGAAGCCCAGATCGAACCTTCCAAGTCGATGAAGGAGCTCGGCGCGAACTCGCTCGACATCGTCGAGATCGTGTCGGTCTCGATGCGCGAGCTCAAGGTCAAGGTCCCGCGGTCGGAGCTCTCGAAGCTCACCAACATCGACGGCCTCGTCGACCTGCTCTACCAGGTCGCCACCCAGCCGGCCGCGAAGCAGGCGTGATCAGCAGATCCGACATCGCGGTGACGCGCGGCCGAATCTCCGAGCTCACCCAGACACCCGTGCTCGCAACGCGTGAGCGATGGCACGCCGAGACGCTCGGTCGTGCGGCGGCGATCTCGTTCATCGCAGGGCGAACCTTGCTCCGCAGCATCCTGGGCCGGTGCATCGAGATCGACGAGCCCGTCGACGGCAAGCCGCGACTCGCGCGCCATGTAGGGATCGACTTCAACCTGTCGCATGCCGGCGATGTCGTCCTCGTCGCGATCGCTCGCGAACGAAACGTCGGCATCGACGTCGAGCCAATCTCCCATCATCGCGACGTCACCGCGATCGCCGAGGCCGCGCTCGGCCCCGACGCCGCGCTCGCGCTCCAATACACCGCCGCCGAGCATCGCGCCGCACAGTTCAGCTGCTGGTGGGTCCGCATCGAGGCGCTCTGCAAGGCCTCGGGTGCGGGCCTGACCTTCCCCGTCGACACCGCCATCGCGCCGCAGTCGCGTTCGACGGCAACCCACACGCGCAGCTCTCGATCTCCGACTGGAGCACTCCATGAATCGTCCCGAGTACTACGACTACACGTACGACATGTTCATCGCCAGCATCGATGGCGAGAGCTCCGAAGCCGCGCGGTTCTCCGAGTGGATCGACGCCGCGGAACGCGATGGCGTCTATGCGTTCGAGGTCCCGCGCCTGGGCGGGCAGACGCCGCTCGTCCGCGCCCGCCGCCACGACGGCACCACGCTCGAGCTCCTCAACTTCTCGTCGTACAACTACCTCGGGTACAGCACGCATCCCGAGGTGATCACTGCCGCGAAGGACGCCCTCGATCGCTACGGGCTCGGCGCCGCGAGCTCGCCGGTGCAGGCCGGCACGAGCGAGCTGCATCAAGTGCTCGAGCGCCAGCTGATCGAGTTCATGGGGCTTCCCGACCGCGGCGTCTCGCTCTTCTCCTCGGGCTACGCGGTCAACACCGGCACGATCTCCGCGGTGATGAAGCGCAAGCATCACATCGTCGTCGACAAGTCCGCACACATGTCGATCCTCGAGGGCGCGCAGCTCGCGCGCTCCAAGATCCACTACTTCGAGCACAACGACGTCGAGGATCTGAGGCGCATCCTCGACGAGATCGCACCAACTGCCTCGCGCATCCTGGTCTGCACCGAGGGCGTGTTCAGCGCCGACGGTGACTTCGGCCGACTCTCGGAGATCGTGCCGCTCGCGAAGTCGTACGGCGCGCGCGTCCTCGTCGACGAAGCGCACTCGTTCCTCCTCTACGGCGAGCACGGCCGCGGCGTCGCCGAGGCCCACGGCGTGCTCGATCAGGTCGACTACTTC
>JBBQJJ010000369.1:0-9052 GCA_038325805.1 Haliangiales bacterium | reverse complement strand
CCGAGATGACTGACGAGCCGCGACTTCTCGCCGCGCCAACTTCGCACCGCGCAACCTTGCGCAACTACGCTGGAACGTGGTGCAAGAGGGGGCACGTCAGTCCACGTGATTCGCAGGACACCTATGCCGCGTTTTACATTTCCTGAATGGACCGAGACTCTCAAGAAGTGGATCAACTTGTTGGTCCTGGGAGCCCCGGTCTACCTCGTCGCGCTCGTCGCGTACGGCGTCACGCCAGATGCCATCCGCATCGGGTACCAACCTGAACAGCCAGTCCCGTACAGCCATGCGCTGCACGCAGGCGAGCTCGGGATGGATTGCCGGTATTGCCACACCACCGTCGAACGCGCCGGTGAAGCAGCAATCCCGCCCGCGCAGATCTGCATGAACTGCCACACCACCATCAAGAAAGACTCGGATGTCCTCTATCCCGTGCGGGCGGCGTACGGCGAAGACATCCCGGTCAAGTGGGTGCGCGTTCACGACGTCCCCGACTACGTCTACTTCAACCATGAGGCGCACACGAACGCGACCGTCGGTTGCGAGACCTGTCACGGCCGCGTCGATCAGATGGTCAAGGTCTATCAGGCCATGCCGCTGACGATGGAGTGGTGCATCAACTGCCACCGCGATGCCTCGAAGCACATCCGCCCCGCCGACCAACTCACCACGATGGGCTACGAGGCCCCCGAGGGTGAAGGCGAGCGCCTGATGAAGGAAAAGAACGTGCGTCCACCTCTCAACTGCTCGACCTGCCATCGCTGAGGAGCCCGACGATGTCCGCAGAAGAACACGAGCATCTCGATCACGCGCACGACCACGCCGAGCACGGCGATAACTACGAGCGTGCGTACAACGAACCCACTCCGGTAACGGAGGAGCCCAAGCCGATCGTCCACGGCTTCTGGAAGTCACTTCGCGAGATGGAAGGCAAGGTCACGCTCGATACGAGCGGGAACGAGCTGCCTCCAATCCCGCAGGTGTTCGACCCGATGCAGCGCCGCAGCTTCATGCAGCTGATGGGCGCCTCGATGGCGCTCGCCGGCGTTGGCGCCTGCCGCTACGAGAAGGAAGAGATCGTGCCCCTGGCGCGCCGTCCCGAGCACCAGGTGCCGGGTCAGAGCCAGGTCTACGCCACCGCATACGACTTCGCCGGCGTCGGGCATGCCTTGCTCGCGACGTCGTTCGAGGGTCGCCCGATCCAGCTCAACGGCAACACCGAGCACCCGTTCGCCAGCGGCTCGATCGTTCCGTCGACGGGCAGCACGCCGATCCGGCACGCCGGTATCGATCAGTTCGTCGCCGCCTCGATCCTCCACCTCTATGACCCGGATCGCTCCGTCGGTCCGCAGAGCAAGAACAACGGCACGACGATCGATGCGTTCAAGGGCGCGGTCGCCGATCTCCGCAAGCTCGCGGCCGCCGGCGTTCGCATCCTCTCCGAGGCCACGTCGTCGCCCACGATCCGCGAGCTCCAGAAGGATCTCGTCGGCAAGGGCTACGGTTGGCACGAGTACGAGCCGTTGTCGTGGGACAACGAGCGCGTCGGTACCAAGCAGGCGTTTGGTCGCTCGCTACGTCCTGTCGCCAAGCTCGACCGCGCCGAGACGATCGTCACGATCGATTGCGACATCTTCGCCGAACACCCGGCGTCGATGAAGTACAGCCGAGACTTCGCGCGGAGCCGTCGCATCGGCGGCACGCTCGGCCTCGGCAAGATGAACCGCCTGTGGACGGTCGAGAGCGTGCTCTCGCACACCGGCGGCCTGGCCGATCATCGCCTCGCGCTGCGCTCCGATCACGGACTGCCGTTCGCGATGGCACTCGATGCCGCGCTCGGTGGTGGCAGCGTGATCGATGCCGCCTTCCTCAAAGAACCACGCGTCAAGAAGTTCGTCGACGTCCTCGTCGAAGAGCTCCTCGCGAACAAGGGTCACGCGGTCGTGATCGCCGGTCGCCGGCAGCCTCCCGAGGTCCACGCCCTGGTCGCGCGGATCAACGAGAAGCTCGGCGCTGTCGGTCAGACTCTCGATTACATCGAGGATCCGGATCTCGATCGCCCGAGCCACCTCGCGTCGATCACCGCACTCACCCGCGACATGCAGGCGGGCCGCGTCGAGGCGCTGATCATTCTCGGCGGCAACCCGGTCTTCAACGCCCCGGCGGATCTCGACTTCGCCAGCGCGCTCGGCAAGGTCCGCACCACGGTGCACCTCAGCGAGTACATCGACGAGACCTCGCAGAAGACCACCTGGCACGTGCCGAAGGCACACTTCCTCGAGGCGTGGGGCGATTGCCGCACGTGGGACGGCACGATCTCGATCGCGCAGCCCCTGATCGCGCCGGTCTACGGCTCGATCTCGAACATTCAGATGCTCGCGATGCTCGGTGCCACGGTCGAGGGTCCGCAGGGTCCGCTCAGGCAGGATGCTCCAGCCGACGAGCTGATCAGTGTGGTCGTCGGCCGGTTCGGCGCCACCAACTGGAAGCAGCACGTCCACGACGGCTTCATCCAGCCGATCGCACCGACCGAGGAGAAGAAGTACAACGTCGGCACGTTGCCTCCGGCGAACCTCACCGCCGTGCAGCGCGGTGGTTCCGATCCCAAGGAGATCGAGGTCACCTTCCTGCAGTCGTCGTTCAGCTACGACGGTCGCTTCGCGAACAACGCGTGGCTGCAGGAGACGCCGGACTTCATGACCAAGGTGGTCTGGGACAACTACGCGTTGGTCGGTCCGGCCACTGCGAAGATGCTCGACATCTCGAACGACCAGATGATCACCGTCAAGATCGGTGACCGCGAGGTCGAGATTGCCTGCTACGTGATCCCTGGTCAGGCGCGTCAGTCGATCGGCCTCGTGCTCGGCGGCGGTCGCACCGCGGCCGGTCGCGTCGGTGGTGGCGAAGGCGCGAGCCGCACGCCCGGTTGGAACACGTACAAGGTTCGGCTCTCGAACGGCTTCGACATCGCCACGGCGTCGTCGGTGTCGGGCGGTGGCAAGTACCAGCTCGCCAGCACGCAGGAGCACTGGGACATCCGCACCGGGCTGATGCCCTCGGTGAACACCGACGGTCTGCAGAAGCGGCTCCCCGAGCTGGTTCGCGAGGTCACCGCCGGTGAGCTCGCGCGCGACAAGTCGTGGACGGCGCACGAGGAGGATCCGAGCTACTGGAACGACGAGAAGGTCAACGAGGAGGGCAAGACCCGCGGCCTCTCGCTGTTCCGCGAGACGGAGTACAAGGGGCACCGCTGGGCGATGGCGATCGATCTGTCGACCTGCACGGGCTGCAACTCGTGCATGGTCGCCTGCCAGAACGAGAACAACGTTCCGGTCGTCGGTCGCAAAGAGGTGATGAACGACCGCGAGATGCACTGGATCCGGATCGATCGCTACTTCGGCGGCACCCCGGAGGAGCCGGTCGTCTATCACCAGCCGTTGGCGTGCCAGCACTGCGAGAACGCGCCGTGCGAGCAGGTCTGCCCGGTCGGCGCGACGCAGCACTCGGACGAAGGCCTCAACGATATGGCCTACAACCGCTGCATCGGCACACGCTACTGCGCGAACAACTGCCCGTACAAGGTTCGCCGCTTCAACTTCCTCGACTGGAACCAGGAGTGGCGGGAGGCTCGCAACAAGTTGCGGCGCCTGCTGTTCAACCCGGAGGTCACGGTCCGCATGCGCGGCGTGATGGAGAAGTGCACGTTCTGCGTGCAGCGGATCCAGAACGCGAAGATCCACGCGAAGGCAGTTCGCCGCAGCGAGCGCCCCAGCGAAGTCGACGCACCGTTGCCGGACGGCGAGGTCACGACGGCGTGCCAGCAGGCGTGTCCGACGGAAGCCATCGTGTTCGGCGATCTCTCGGATCCGAACTCGCGCGTCTCGCGGCTCCACGCCGACCAGCGCCACTACGACCTGCTCCCCGAGGTCTATACCAAGCCGCGCAACAAGTACCTGGCGCGTGTCACCAACCCGCATCCCAACTTGGCGAAGCTCGCCCCCGCAAAGGCAGCGTCTGACGAGAAGGGAGCTCACTGATCATGAGTGAAGAAGCACACAGCACGACCTCCTCGATCGACGAGCCGGGCAAGGCGCGCGAGGCGTTCCGCGCGGTGACTCGCGATATCGCGTGGGTCGCCGAAGCCCCCAAGCCGCACAAGCTCTGGCTCGGCGCACTCGGCGTCTCGTCGATCCTGCTGTTGATCGGCGTCTACTGCATCTACGTGCTGGTCACGACCGGCATCGGTGTGTGGGGTAACTCCAACACCGTCGGTTGGGCGTGGGACATCACGAACTTCGTCTGGTGGATCGGTATCGGTCACGCCGGCACGCTGATCTCTGCCGTCCTCTATCTGACTCGTCAGAGCTGGCGCGTGTCGATCAACCGCGCTGCCGAGGCGATGACGATCTTCGCCGTGATGTGCGCGGGTTTGTTCCCGCTGCTGCACACCGGTCGTCCGTGGTTCGCGTGGTGGATGATTCCGCACCCGAACGACATGGGCATGTGGCCGCAGTTCCGCTCGCCGCTGATGTGGGACGTGTTCGCCGTCTCGACCTACGCGACGACGTCGATCCTGTTCTGGTACATTGGCCTCGTCCCCGACCTCGCCACCTTCCGCGACCGCTGCGCCGCGAAGGGCCAGACGCTCAAGGCTGTCATCTACGGCACCCTGTCGCTCGGCTGGCGCGGCTCGGCTCGCAACTGGCACCGCTACGAGCGCGCGTACTTGATCCTCGCGGGTCTCGCCACGCCGCTGGTGTTCTCGGTGCACTCCGTCGTGTCGTTCGACTTCGCGACCTCGCAGTTGCCGGGTTGGCACACCACGATCTTCCCGCCGTACTTCGTCGCCGGCGCGATCTTCTCCGGCTTCGCGATGGTGCTGACGCTGATGCTGCCACTGCGGCATCTGTTCAACCTCAAGCACATCATCAAGGAGTCGCACATCGAGGCGATGTGCAAGATCATGCTGGGAACCGGCATGATGGTCGGTCTCGCCTACGCGACCGAGCTGTTCATCGCCTGGTACTCCGGCAACCTCTACGAGCAGTTCGCGTTCTCCAACCGCGCACTCGGCCCGTTCTGGTGGGCGTACTTCGCGATGGTCACGTGCAACGTGCTCGTGCCGCAGCTGTTCTGGTCGCAGAAGGTGCGCCGCAACCCGGTGCTGATCTTCGTCCTCTGCATCCTCGTCAACATCGGCATGTGGTTCGAGCGCTTCGTCATCATCGCGACGTCGCTCGCCCGCTCGTTCCTGCCGTCCAACTGGAGCTACTACGAGCCGACCCGCTACGACGTGGGTCTGTTCATCGGCACGCTCGGGTTGTTCGGAACCCTGTTTCTACTGTTCTTCCGGTTCGTCCCTGTGGTTGCGATCAGCGAGGTCAAGGGCGCGATGCCCGAGGCCCACGCCGGTCACAACAAAGTCCACGGGAAGGAGCACTGAGTCATGTCCGATCATGACACGCACGACAATCACGAGCCGCAGGTCGTCACCAATGGGGACGGCGAGCTCTACGGCGTTTTGGCCGAGTACGACACGCCGGGCGAGCTGGTCGCCGCAGCACGCAAGGTGCGCGACGCCGGCTTCACCGACTTCGACTGCTTCAGCCCGTTCCCGGTGCACGGCATCGACGAGGCGATGGGCATCAAGCGGACGATCCTTCCGCTGCTCGTGTTCGGCGGCGGGTTCACCGGCACCATCCTCGGCGTCCTGCTGCAGTGGTGGACGAACGCGTACAACTGGCCTTGGAACATCTCCGGCAAGCCCACGTGGTCGATCCCGGCGAACGTGCCGATCGCGTTCGAGACCACCATCCTTCTCTCGGTGTTCACCACGTTCTTCGGGATGTGGATCCTGAACAAGCTGCCGCAGGTCTGGCACCCGTTCTTCCGCCTCGAGCGGTTCGGGCGCGTGTCCGACGATGCGTTCCTCCTCGGTATCGAGGCGAAGGATCAGCGATTCGATCTCGAGAAGACCACGGCGCTCCTCAAGGATGCCGGCGCGCTCGAAGTCGAGCGCTGCTACTACGAGACGGATCCGAAGCGGAAGAACATGCCGCGCTGGATCACGGCGCTGATCGTCTCGTCGACCGCGTTCGCGTTGATCCCGTTCGCCATCGCGGCGAAGGCGCGCAACTCGCACTCGTCCGAGCCGCACATCCACATCTTCCCCGACATGGATTTCCAGCCGAAGTTCAAGGCCGATACCGCGTCGGACATCTTCGCGGACGGGCGTGCGAACCGCGGTGAGATCCAGCACACCATCGCGCGCGGCACGCTCGATGCCGACGACCTGTTCTTCAAGGGCAAGGAGAACGGCGACTGGACCCAAGGCTTCCCGAAGAACATCGAGGTCACCCTCGACTTCGTGAAGCGCGGCCAGGGTCGCTACAACATCTACTGCGCTCCGTGCCACGGCTACGACGGCCGCGGCGAGGGCCCGATCCGCCAGCGTCTCAAGGCCGGCGGCCTGGACTGGGCGGTCCGCAACCTGGTCGCTCCGCCGTGGGAGCCGGGTGGTCACGTCGTGCGGATGCCGAACGGCCAGCTGTTCAACACGATCTCGAACGGCTACGCGACGATGTCGGGGTACGCCTCGCAGATTCCGACGCGCGACCGCTGGGCGATCGTCGCCTACGTCCGCGCGCTCGAGCGCGCATCGAACTCGCTACAGACTGACGTCCCGCAGGCTGACCTGCGAGACATGCCGGCTCCGCAAGCACCGGCTCCCGCAGGAGCTGCTGGATCTGGATCTGGATCTGGATCTGGATCTGGATCTGGATCTGGCTCGGCCGCTGGAGGTTCCAAATGAGCGCACTCACGAAATCCATGCACCCCGACGAGAAGTACAAGGCGGGCAAGCTCGGTGCGCAGCTCGCCAAGGTGGGTGTCGGGCTCGCTGTCGTATTCCTCGGCATCTCGCTCGTCCTCACGATCGCGGGTAGCGCTGATCCGAACAGCGGCCACGCGAGCAAGTGGGCGCGGTTCTTCCACGCCTACGTGATCGGCTGGTCGTACATCTTCTCGATCTGCGTCGGGATGCTGTTTCTCGTGATGCTGCACCACCTGGTCCGCGGTCGCTGGGCCACGGCCGTTCGCCGCATCGCAGAGGCGATGGCCTGCGCGTTCCCGATCGTGTTCATCGCCGGGCTCGGGTTCATCATCCCGCTGCTCGCCGGCTACCAGGATCTGTATTACTGGGCGCACCACGACGCGCACGACCCGATCCTCAACCACCACCTGCACCACAAGCTCGGCTGGTTGTCCCCCGGGTTCTTCGCAGCTCGCTACGTGATCTATGCGGTGATCTTCTCGGGCCTCGCGAGCTACTTCCACAGGAAGAGCAAGCAGCAGGACGAGACCGGCGACCCGAAGCTCTCCGAGACGATGCGCATCGCGTCGGCCCCGGCGATGATCCTCTACTCGCTCGCCGTGTTCGCCGCGTCGTTCGACATCCTGATGTCGATGGCGCCGAAGTGGTTCTCGACGATCTACGGCGTCAACTTCTGGGGCTCCGCGTGCGTCGGTGGCTTCGCCGCTCTCGCGCTGATGGTGCTCGGGATCCAGCGCACGGGTCGCCTGACTCGCTCGATCGGCCCGGACCACTATCACGACATCGGAAAGTGGATGTTCGCGTTCACCTTCTTCTGGGCCTATACGGCGTTCTCGCAGTTCATGCTCCAGTGGTACGGCAACATGCCGGAGGAGACGCACTGGTACAAATACCGATTGTTCGGTGAGTGGCAGTGGGTCAGCATCGCGATGCTCGTCGGCTTCTGGGCGTTCCCGTTCGTCTTCCTGTTGTCGCGTTGGACCAAGCGGATCGTGCCGTCACTCGTGTTCTTCGCCGTCTGGCAGCTGGTGTTCCACTGGCTCGATCTCTACTGGAACGTGATGCCGTCGTATGACTGGCTCGAGGTCTCGCAAGCCGGGGCCACGATCAACGCCGGGCCGCTCAACGGCAACATCGCGTATCACCACGTCGGGTTCTCGCCCGTCGACATCACGGTGTGGATCGGACTGGTCGGCATCCTGTTGGTCGGCATCGGCCGCAACCTCAAGGGCAACCTGATCCCGACCAAGGATCCGACGCTGCCGCTGTCCCTCTCGCACGAGGTGATGTGATGTCTGGACCCAAGCGCGCAGGAGACAAGCTCAACACGATCGGCATCGTCGTCGTCGGTGTCTGCAGTGCCGTGCTCGTGTACGTCACGATCGTCGCACTGCAGGCGTTCTATATGAACGACACGTCCGAGATCCAGACGATGGCCGACTACGGCGGTCAGGATACGCAGGCGAAGGCGATCAGGGCGGAGCAGACCGGTAACATCACCAGGAGCACCACGCCCAACGCACCACCCACCGCGGCGGCGCAGCTGCAGACGTACCGGATCCCGATCAATGTCGCGATGCACAAGATCGTCGACGATGCGAAGAAGGATCCATCGTCGCTGGTCCCGGCGTTCGGCGCTTCGAAGTGCCGCACGGTGCTCCCCGACTTCGGTCGCCCGAAGTCGGACGACAAGCCACCCTGCACCGCATGGGGCGCTTCCGAGGGTGCGGCCCCACCCGCACCGACCACGCCGCCCGTCGATCCCGCTCCGCTCACCCCAACTGGTGCCGGACAGGGAAGCGCGGGAGCTCCCGCGAAGCCATAGTGATCACCATGGCCCGCCACCACGCGACATGGATTCTGGTCTCTGCACTCGTCTTCGCGAAGACGGGCATGGCGGATCCAGTCGATCATGGCCCGTCGGCGGGTGAGACCGTGATGCCGCCGCCGCCCACGTATCAGGGGTCGCCGGCGAACGTGACGGAGCACCTCGGTGCCTCGTTGCCACTCGATGCGATGTTCCGAGATCAGGACGGCAAGCAGGTCACGCTCCGCCAGGTGGTGACCGGTGATCTGCCAACGATCCTGACGTTCAACTACGCCGACTGCCCGATGCTGTGTAGCCAGCAGCTCAACGGGCTGACGGCGGCGATGCCAGGCGTCGCGAAGCGCGGCCCGGTTCCGGGATCCGAGGACGAGCTCGCCTTCTCACTCGGCGAC
>JBBQJJ010000368.1:0-9079 GCA_038325805.1 Haliangiales bacterium | reverse complement strand
TCACGCAGCGCGCGGACCTCGCGACGAAACGCGAAGCGCCGGCCGAGCGTACCGAACGCACGGCGCACCAGCCGGATCCGATCGAGCACGCGCAGCGTCGCCCAGCCGGAGAGCGGCAGCAGGATCGTCGCGGTGATGCCCCACCACAGCCCGAGCGCGTACCACGCGTAGCCGATCACGCAGGCGTAGGCGAGCACGACGAGCCCCATGCCGATCAGCATCTTCGTCGTCGCGACGACGTCTTTTCTCGGCGTCAGTCTGCTAGCTGCGATCCGTGCGAACACCAAGGGCGGAACGTGCAGCGGCGCGGCAGGCACGGTGAGTGGCAGCCACCACGCGATCAGGATGATCTGGCGGAACATGCGCGCGACGATCTCGAGCTTGCTGAGATCGCGCGCGAGCTCGCGATCGGTGAGGCCCAGCTCGTCGAGCTTCTGCTGGTACACGAGCACGCGCCCCATCAGCTCGACGACCTTCGGATGATCGGCGAGCGCGCCGTAGTAGGTGTTGAACCGCCGCGACAGCTCGACGCGATCCTCGATCGAGATCTCGTGCGGCTGATAGAGGCGGCGCACGGTGTCGAGCGCACGCACGGTCTCCCAGTCGGGCGCGTTGATCGTGAGTCGGCGAAGGGCAGTGCCGATGTCGAGGGTGACGCGCTTGACCGCGTCGGGACCGTCATCGGCCTCGACCATCAGCGGCGTGCCGTACTGGACGAGCACGCGGCTGCGAAACCGCTTCGGGTGGATGAACGTGAGCCCGCACGGGACCACCGCGATCGAGCCGGAGCGCTTCGCACCGCCGAGCGCGAGTCGGGCAGCGCCTGTCTTGAGCTTCGCGAGCTGCGATTCGTCGTGCGAGATGCCCTCGGGAAAGATGCCGATGGTGCCGCCGGTTTCGAGCACGGCGAACATCGCCTCGAACGCGGCGTCGTTGAGCTTCGCCATCTCGGCCGCATCGCGCGCGGGCCCGACGGCATCACCGATCTTCCCGTCGGCCTCGACCTTTCGTGCGAGCGGGACGGCACCGAGCCCCCGCAACAACGCGCGCATGAGGCGGCCCTTGAACAGCGTGTCCTTCGCGGCGAAGTGAACTTTGCGGCGACAGGTGGTGATGATCAGGATCGGATCGATCAGCGAGTTCGGATGATTGCCCGCGAAGATCACCGGACCTGCGGGCACGTTCTCGAGACCGACAACTTCGATCTGGCGGAAGAACACCCGCGTGACCATGCGGAGGAACCACGCCAGGATCCGATAGGCCACGAACCATCGTAGGACGGTTCAGACGCCGAAAATAAACCGACCCGGCAGAATTACCGGGTCGGCCAGCCATCCTCGATACCCGGTCTCACCACCGCGCATCGAAAAACCTGGTGGATCCGTTGGCAACGGAGGGGGGAGAACACAGCCAACGGACCCGAACTGTTTGGGTTAGTCGCTCTTCCGAGCGTGATCGAACTGAATACAAACAGGGTGCCAGGTTCGGCTCCTGCGGATTCGCGAGATTGCGTGCGCGTGGAAGCTCGATCAGCCGGCAGCTTCGAACGTCAGGCCGGTGCGACGTAGCCGGTCGAGCAGCCGCTGTCCCATCGCGACCGACGGAGTGGAGATCCCTGGCGGGCCCAGCGGGTCGAGCGCGAGGCAGAGGGCCGACTCGCCGAGCATCTTGGCCGTGGAGCCGTAGCCGGGGTCGGCGTGATCCGAGGCCGTGTAGATCAGAACATCGCTGCCGTGCTCGGCAACGAACCGGACCTTCCAGTGACCGTTGTCGCGGTCGCGCTGGGACGGCCCATCGCCGGGTTGCGGGACGCGCTTGGCGATCAACTCGCGGAGGCGGGGGCGCTTCATCGCGAAGGCGACGCCACCGAGGAAGCCCATCACCGCCACGGCGCGCGCGAGCCCGGCCGGCTTGCCGGGCGCCGACATCACCTCGCGATACACGAAGTCTTCGCCCCACGGTGAGCCAGTTAGTGCCTGGGCACGGCGGACGACACGCGTGTTGATCTGCGCCATCACGAACGGCACCGTGAACATCTTGAGATGCGGCTCCCAGCCGATCGTGGCCTCGTCGCGAACCCGTGGACGCGCTGCCTTCGAGGCCTCGGGATCTGGATCGAGTCCGTACGGATTCCCGAGGTTCTTGCGCACGGCGATGTCTTTGCCGGCCTCGCGTGCCGTCTCCATCGCGCTCGCGATCGTGCCGCCCGACAAGCCACCCGACATCTCGCCGAACAGCGCGGTGATCTTGGACGCGTAGCGACCGAACTTCTGCTTGAACGCCTGCTGCGCCGCGAACGCGCCGAGGTCGCTCGGGATCGAATCGAAGCCACACGTGTGCACGATCCGCGCGCCGGTTTGCCTCGCGCGCTCGTGGTGGAGATCGATCATCCGGCGCATCCACTGCGGCTCGCCGGTGAGATCGCAGTAGTGCGTGCCGGCCTCGGCGCACGCGGCGACCAGCTCGCTACCGTACTTCGCGTACGGACCGACCGTGGTGCACACGGCCTTGGTCTGCCTCGCCACCGCATCGACTCGCGCTCGGTCGAGCGTGTCGACGACGAGGATCGGCACGTTCAAGCCGAGCGCTTCGAGCTTCGCTCGGTTGCGCCCCGCGATCGCCCAGCGCGGGGTGTCCTTCGATTTGGAGAGGTAGTTCGCGACCAGCGTCCCGGTGAAGCCGGTAGCGCCAAACAGCACGAGATCGAAGTCGCGGGTCATATCGACGGCAGTCCTTTCCAGGGTCCTAACGGAAACGCGGCCTCGATCTCCGCGATCGCGGCAGCATCGAGCGTGATCGTCTTCGCGAGCTCGTCGACGTGCGCGACGTTCGACGACTTCGGGATCGTGAAGGTCTTGTTCGACAGATACGCGAGCGCGAGCTGCCGGGGCGTGTGGCCGAGCTTGCTCGCGAGCGCCTCGAGCGGCTTCGCCTGAAAGCGACCGCGACTACCGAACGGCGAGTAGCCGACCGGCGCGATGCCGTCCTCGAGGCAGCGCGGGATCACCGTGTGCTCGATGTCGCGCTGACCGAGGTGATAGAGCACCTGGTTGCAGGCGACGGTGCCTCCGACGGAGCGCGCGGCGGACACGGCGTTCTGCAGCTCGTCGTCGTCGAAGTTCGACACACCCCAGTGACGGATCTTGCCGTCGGCCCGCAGCGTCTCGAACGCGCGGAACGTGTCCTGCAGCGGGTGCTCGCCGGCCCAGTGCAACATGTAGAGATCGAGGCGCTCGACCCTCAGGCGCTTCAGCGAGGCTTCACACGCCGCGATCGTCCCGTCGTAGGACGCGTTGCGCGGCAACACCTTCGACGCGAGAAAGATCTGCTCGCGCTTGCCGGCGATCGCCTGCGCGACCAGCTCCTCGACGCGCCCGTTGCCGTACATCTCGGCGGTGTCGACGTGGGTCATCCCGCGCTCGATCGCCCGCTCGATCGCAGCGACGGCGGCGGGCGCATCGTCGCGCTCCATCTGCCAGGTCCCGATGCCGATCACCGGGACCGAGATGCCGGTGGATCCGAACCCGCGGGTTTGCACGGCGGCATCCTAGCGTATGCTGCGATCGTGTCGACGTTGGTCCGGCAGCTCGCGAACCGACTGACCCTCACGGTCACCGGTGCGCCACCGCGTGATGGGGTGCGCCGAGCCGCGGTGGCCGCACTCCTGCTCGACACTCCCGAGCCGCGCGTGCTGCTGATGAAGCGTGCCGAGCGGCTGGACGATCCGTGGTCCGGACACATCTCGCTGCCCGGCGGCGGGTATCACGCGCACGAGGACGAATCACTTCTCGACACGGCGATCCGCGAGACCCACGAGGAGCTCGGCTTCCAGCTCACCCGCGATCAGTTGCTCGGCAACCTTCCCGCACTCGGTCCGCGCAACTCCGGCCCGACGCCGATCGAGATCACCCCGTACGTGTTTCGCAGCGAGACGCTGCCCGAGGTCATCGTCGGTCCCGAGGCCCTCTCGGCGTTCTGGCTACCACTCGATCTCGCGTTGCTCGGCTCGATCGAGAAGCCGTTCGTCTATCCGAACTCGCAGATGATACTCCCGAGCTGGGACTTCGAAGGGCACGTCATCTGGGGCCTGACGCGCCGGATCCTCGACGATCTGATCGCAGCCGGCGGATGATGGACCTCAGCGCTCGCAGCGTCGCGCTCGAGGCGCGCTCGCGTGGGCTCAAAAGACCGGCGTGACGAAGCCGGGCTCGGGCTTGCCGAACAGCCATCCCTGCATCAGCGAGATTCCGCACTCCGCACACGCCGCACGCTCCTTCTCCGTCTCGACACCCTCGGCGACCACGCGACCGCCGAGCTCGCGAACCAGCACGGCGATCGCCCCGACGACGCGGCGCTTGGTCGCGTGGCGCTCGAGATCGCGCACCAGCGACATGTCGAGCTTGACGATCTCGGGCTCGAGTGACGCGAGGGCACCGAGCGCGGCATAGCCGGCACCGAGATCGTCGACGGCGATCTGGTAGCCGAGCGCGCGCAGCTCCTTCGCTCGCGCCGGGCCGGCGATGTCGTCGAGGCTGATCCGCTCGGTGATCTCGATGACGATGCGCTTTGCATGCGGCGCGAGCGGGCCGTCCTTGCGAAACAGGTCCGGATCGGTGAGCTCGAGGCCGTGCACGTTGACGAACAGCAGCGGCTCGCGCGGCGCATGGTCGATCTCTCGCGCGACGGCGGCTCGCACGGCGCGGCCGACATCGTGGATCCGCCCCAACCGCTCGGCGGCACCGATCAAGACGTCCGGTCGCTTGAGCGACGGCTCGTCGGTGCGCATCAACGCTTCGTACGCGAACACCTTGCCCGTCGAGACATCGACGATCGGCTGGAAGGCCATCCACAACTTGTCGAGCGCACGATCGAGCCGGCTCGACAGCTCCGCGGCTTCGGGCCCGAGGACATGCTCGGCGAACAGCGCAGCACGCCGCCGCATCCGAGCCACGCCATGGCGCCGCGCGGCGCGAGCCACGGTGCTCGCGAGCGTCTCTTGATCGAAAGGTTTCAGGAGGTAGGAAACCGCGCCGGTCTCGATCGCTTTCACCGCACCGTCGAGCGACGGGTCGCCGGTCATCAGCAGGACCGGGAGATCGTCGTCGTGGCGGCGGATCTGTTCGATCAGATCGAAGCCCGTGAACGTCGGCATGTGGACGTCGCTGACCACGCAGTCGAACAGCTCGCGACCATCTCGCATGGCACCGAGCGCCTCCGAAACACTCTCGACGTCGACGACGGCCCACCCTTCCACCTCGAGCTGACGCCGCACGGCGCGACGAAGCGCGCGATCGTCATCGACCACGAGAACTCTGCCCAAGGTGCCTTTCACAGCCACGGCTGAAGCCTCCCTCCTCCCTAAAACGGTAGTATACCGATTCGCGATGCCGGCTGACGTTAACCAACTTGGAGTCCGGGGGGTATCAGGGGATCCCCGGCGCGTCGCAGATGTCGCGCTGGCCGCCGCGGTCAGGTCGCACGCGGACGCGGTCTACCTGGAGCCTCATCCCGAGGGGGACGATTCGTACCTGATGACGATCGAGCGCGGGGCAGCGGTGCTCGTCACCGTTCCCCTCGAGGTCCAGCTCGGCACCGCCGTGATCGCACGGTTGGCGTTCATCGCGGATCTCGACCTCGCGGCCGCCCACGCCACCAGCGGGGTGGTGCCGGTGCGCTCCGGTGATCGCGAGGCCGAGGTTGTCATCACGATCCGTACGGGTAGCGAGCTGCGAGCGGATCTCATGCTCGCTCGCACCCGCGGCAAGCCACTCGATTCGGCGCCGACGATCGGTCCTTCTCCTGGGGACATCATCGGTCAGTACAAGGTGCTCGAGTTTCTCGGCGAAGGCGGGATGGGCACGGTGTTCTCTGTCGAGCACATCGCCCTCGGCCGCCAGTACGCACTCAAGGTCCTGCGCCCGCGCGTGATCGAGCGCGACGCCACGGCTTCGCAGCGCTTCCTTCGCGAGGCCCGCACGGCCGCGCGCGTGCGCCACCCCAACATCGTCGACGTCTTCGACTTCGGACACCTCCCCGACGGCCGCCCCTACTTCGTGATGGAGCTCCTCGAGGGCGAGAGCCTCGCGGATCGCGTCGCGCGTGGCCCTCTGCCACCGCAGGAGGTCGTGCAGATCGCTCGACAGCTCGGCGAGGCACTCGCGGCCGCGCACGATCGCGGCGTGATTCACGCGGACGTGACGCCGTCGAATGCGCTGGTCGTCAAGACCGAGGATCCCAACATCATCCACGTCAAGCTCGTCGATTTCGGCCTCGCCGAGCTCGCCGGCGAAGGCATGCGCGACGAGAATCCGGAGTTCGTGCTCGGCACGCCGGCGTATATCTCACCCGAGCAGCTGCGCGGGCTGGCAGCGACGGATCGCTCGGATCAGTACGGTCTCGGTGCCGTGCTCTACGAGATGATCTGCGGCCACCCGCCGTACGAGCACGAAGATCTTCGCAAGTTGTGCATGATGCACATCCAGGCGCCGATCCCGCTGGTCGAGAGCCCGCACGGCCCGATGCCGCCGAAGCTCGCGGATCTGGTCACCACCTGTTTGCAGAAGACTCCGCAGGCGCGGTTCCCCGGCATCCGCGCGCTGCTCGCCGCGCTCGACGAGATCGAGCGTGTCACTGACCGGCGGGGATGGAGGCGGTGGTTGTCGTCATGAGTACCCCCAAACTTCCCCTGGTGATCTGCGTCGACGATGACGAGGCGATGCTCGGCACGGTCGTGCGTTGCCTGAAGCGCGAGCAGATCGAGATCCGCTCGACCCTGTCCGCGAGCCAGGCGCTGTCGTGGATCTCGTCCGACGATGTCGCCGTGCTGGTCTCCGACTACGACATGCCGGAGATGACGGGAGCGCAGCTCGCCGGTCATGCGCGGCGTGTACGCCCCGAGACCGTGCGGATCTTGCTCACCGGCCAGCGCTCGCTCGAGACCGCGATCGACGGCATCAACCAGGGCGAGATCTTCCGCTTCCTCAACAAGCCGTTCGACAACGAGCAGCTGCGCGGTGCGGTCAACGCGGGTGTCGCGCGCAATCGCGAGCTACTGGCGATGTCGGGCGATCGCGAGCGGCGCCAACGTCGTGAGGCGCTGTGTGCGGCACTCGAGTCGGAGTATCCGGGGATCTCGAAGGTCGAGCGCAAAGTGGGCGAGGCCTACGAGGTGACGAGCGATCCATGGAGTGAAGCTCGCGAGCTCGAGCTCCCAGGGCTGACAGCGAAGCTGGAGATTCAATGAGCTCGTCGCGACTCGGTCATTTGGACGAGTCGGGCCGGGTCTGCGAAGAGCATTCGATCGACAGCGGAAAGCTGCTCCAGCTCGCGGCGATCGGTGCGCGGGCTCCGAGCTTCAACCACGACATCGCGTCGAAGATCCAGGGCGTGATGATGGCGCTCGACGAGATCATCGAGCTCGCGAACGGCGAGCTCAAGAGCACCGCCGAGGCCGCGCAGGGCGCGATGGGCGAGCTCAACCAGCTGCTGCAGACCAATCGCGCCCTGACCAAGACACCGTCGACGACGCCGACGTTGCTGCACGACCTGCTGTCGAAGGCCGCGACACGCGTCGGCGTGACGCTGCGCGGAGCGAAGGCCGCGTGCGACGTCAACGTGGCGGTGCCGCTGATGACGCAAGCATTCGCGATGGCGTTCGATAGCGCGGGTGGAGCCGAGCGCCGCAGGACGCTGGAGCTCGGGGTCACGATCGACGAGCGCGCCGAGCTGGTGTTTCCGCTCGCCGCGTCCGCGGCACCACAGGGCGAGTCCCTCGCGATCGCGGCCTGGATCGTCGAACGCGACGGCGGCACGCTGCACTGCAGCGCCAAGGCGATCACGATCGTGTTGCCGCTAGCGCAGTAGCGTTCGCTCGCCCGCGGTGAGCTCGTAGACGTCGAGCACGGCCAGGTCGATCGCGCGATCGAGCTCCGGCTCGTCGCGGGAGAGACGATCCTCGACGAGCCGTTCGATCGCGGCACGTGCAGCGGGCGAGGGCGTCGCGAGTGGCAGCTGCCGCATGTACGCGAGCTTCGGGCGGACCGAGCCATTGAGTGCCGGAGGGAACCGCTGCTGCGCGTACCAGGCGTAGAACGACGAGTTGAGCACCGCGAGCAGATAGCGATCGGACGACGGCAGGATCCACACCGTGGTGTCGGGCACGACGCCGCCCGGGATCAGCGCGCACGCCGGGCCGGTCTGGATGTCTTGATAAACGAGGCGCGGCTGATCAGATGCAGCGAGGGTACCCACGGGATCCTGGAGCTCCCACCACCGATAGTTGCCCGGCTTGCGACCGGGCCATCGTGTCAGACCGCGGCGGTGATCGACGGGCTCGGGCTCGAGCTCGTCGCGAAACTGCGCGAGGTGCGCGCCGACGGAGACGTGCTGGTCGAGGTCGGTGCCGCGATCGACGAGGAGGACGAAGCGCGTGGGCTCGGCACACGTCCAGCGCCGCATGTCGCGACCCTTGAGGAACGGTCGGACGAGAGCGTCGTCGAGC
Organism: Haliangiales bacterium; assembly: GCA_038325805.1. Taxonomy (GTDB): domain Bacteria; phylum Myxococcota_A; class Polyangia; order Haliangiales; family Haliangiaceae; genus JABFXX01. The sequence goes on along the minus strand of JBBQJJ010000368.1, from coordinate 579 downwards.
CGCGCGCGGATCGCGGCGTCGACGACGAAGGCGCGATTGCATCCGGTCACCACCCCACGCGCGGGCTTCCCGGAGAGCACGTCGCCGAGCGTGGGCCAGCGTGCTTCGAGGCGCTCGATCAACGCGCGCGCCGCGGGATCGTCGATGTTCCACGGGTCCCCGCCGAGGGTGATCTCGACACCGCCCGCGGCGAGTGCGGTCGCGACATCGCCGCCCTTCGCGCGATGACCGCTCGGGGGCAACCACGTGATGCACGGGAACGCATCTGCATCGGCGAACACGGGCAACCGCGCGACATCGACGACACCCTCGACGCTGCGCTGCTGCGACAGAAATCCACGCAGCGCGCGGCCGTACTCGACGGTCAACCACTTGTTCGGCGTGATCACGCAGTAGCGACCGCCGGGTCGCAGGATGCGATGTGCGAGCTCGAAGAAGTAGACGTAGAGATCGGCGACCCCGGTCGCGGTCTGCCAGCCGGCGAGCTTGGCCTCGAGCTGCTCCTGTCGCACGTACGGCGGGTTGCCAACGACGATGTCGAACTGTCCCCAGTCGTGCGTCAGCGCATCGGCGACGACG
>JBBQJJ010000367.1:0-9144 GCA_038325805.1 Haliangiales bacterium | reverse complement strand
AAGCGGCGAGCGTGACGGTCAAGGGCAGCGTCATCGACAACAACACCAAGGTCGGGCTCCCCGCCGCGACGATCCAGCTCGAGGGAACCGGCGGCGCACAGACGCTCGCGACCGAGCTCGATGGCAGCTTCAGCTTCACGCTGGTGCCTGGCGTCTACGAGATCGTGTTCTCGACCGCCGAGTACATCGAGAACAAGCGCTCGGTGACCGTCACCGCCAATCAGAAGCTCGAGCTCGCCATCAACCTCGACCCCGTTCCCGCGACGTCGGAGGAGACGATCGAGATCGTCGACAAGATCGACACCCGCAAGGAATCGGCCGTGCTCGCCGTCCGCCGCGCAGCTTCGACGGTCAGCGACGGCGTGAGCTCGCAGGAGATCTCGCGGACGCCTGATAGCAACGCGGGTGATGCGATGAAGCGCGTCGTCGCGGTCAGCGTCGTCGAAGGCAAGTACGTCGCCCTGCGAGGCCTCGAGGGGCGCTACGTGACGACGCTGCTGAACGGCATCCTGTTGCCGAGCCCCGAGCCGGATCGCAACGCGGTCCCGCTCGACCTGTTCCCGACGACGCTGCTCTCGACGATGACCGTCGTGAAGAGCTACTCGCCGCACCTGCCGGGTCAGTTCGGCGGCGGCACGTTGTCGATCGACACCAGCTCGTTCCCGACCTCCTTCGAGGTCAAGCTCGGCGTGTCGACGTCGGCGAACACCGTGTCGACCGGCAAGGACGGCCTGACCAACAGGAACGCGCGCGGCTTCCGTAGCTTCCTCGGGTTCGACGACGGCTCGCGCGCGTTGCCGAAGCAGATCCCGAAGAACCGAGCGGTGCGCGACATGGATGCCGGCGAGACCGAGCGGATCGGCGAGGCGCTGCCGAACGTGTGGACGCCCGAAGGCGAGACCGTCACCCCGAACCTCGGCCTCACCGCGATGGTGGGCAACACCACGAAGATCGGCGGCAAGCGCGTCGGTTATCTGGCGAGCGGCATGCTGCGCCACTCGTTCTCCGAGCGCTCGGGGCGCAACGCGGGCGTCGGCATCACCGATCAGGGACTCGTCCAGACCGATTCGCTCAGTTACGACGTCGGCGTCGCCGAGGCCACCGTCGGTGCACTGGTCAACGCGGGCATCGATCTGTCGAAGAACGACGAGATCAGCGTGTTCGGCATGTACTCGCACGTCGGCGAGGACACCTCGCAGCTCGCGAGCGGCTTCAAGGAGTCGGACGCGACCGACATCGACGTCTCGCGCCTGTCGTTCGTCGAGCGTGCGTTGATGTTCACGCAGGTCCACGGCAAGCACCTGTTGAATCGCTCGCGTCAGCTCGAGCTGCGCTGGCAGGGCAATTACGCGAAGACCTCGCGCGACGAGCTCGATACGCGCGACATGGTCTATTCCGTCGATCTGATGGCGGGCACGCGCTCGTATCAAGATCAGCCGGGCTCGGGTCAGCACTTCTGGCAAGAGCTCCGCGACACCGCCGGTGGTGGTGGTGCGGACCTCCAGCTCCGCATCGGCCCGGCGCGCATCCAGGCCGGCACGCTCGCGCAGCTGTCGAATCGCCAGCTCGGTGGTCGCCGGTTCCGCTTCAAGTTCGTCGGTGATTCGACGACGGTGCGAAACCTCCCCGCCGAGCAGATGCTCGCGCCCGAGAACATCGGTAGCGAGTTCGAGCTCGAAGAGGGCACCCTCCAGGAAGACTCGTATCAGGCGAAGCTCGACACCTACGCCGGCTACGCGCTCAGCGAGGTCGAGATCAATCCGAAGTTCCGCGTCATCGGCGGCGCGCGGTTCGAGCGCTCGACGCAGGAGATGACGAACGGCAGCCGCTACGCGATCGCCGGCCTGCGGACCGAGGTCAACCGCGACGACAACGACGTGTTGCCGGCGATGAACCTCGTGTACTCGCCGCGCTCCGACACCAACTTCCGCGCCGCATACAGCTACACGCTGACCCGTCCGCGGTTCCGCGAGCTCGCTCCGTTCCTGTTCTTCGACTACGTCCGCCGCCGCGACATCAGCGGCAACCCGAACCTCCTGACCACGCACATCCACAACGCAGATCTGAGGTGGGAGTGGTTCCCGTCGGAAGACGAGGTCTTCGCAGCCTCCGCGTTCTACAAGCAGTTCGTCGATCCGATCGAGCAGGTCGCGGCGAACGTCAACGCGGACGCGACGTTCTTGAACGCGAAGGGCGGCAACCTGATCGGTGGCGAGATCGAAGCGCGCACCACGCTCGGTCGCATCGATTCATCGCTCCGCCGCTTCCGCCTCGGCACGAACATCGCGGTGATGCGGTCGCGCGTCGACCTCGGCAAGGAGCAGATGCTCCTCACCAGCCAGTCACGGCCGCTCTACGGGCAGTCGCCGTTCGTCATCAACGTCGCGCTCGGCTACGCAGCGCCGAAACTCGGTGACTTCAACTTCCTCTACAACGTGATCGGTCAGCGGATCACGGACGTCGGCATCGAGGGCCTGCCCGATACCTACGAGAAGCCGATCCATCGGCTCGACTTCGTCGCGGCACGCGCGCTGCGCAAGGACCTCAAGCTGAAGCTCTCGGCGTCGAACCTCCTGAACCAGACGGTGCGCCTCGAGCAAGGCTCGATCACCGTCAATGAATACAAGCCCGGCGTCTCGGTGGCGCTTGGCCTCGACTGGACTCCGTAAGGAAAGGACTGTTTATGAAGAAACTACTCTCGATGCTCCTCGCGACTGCCGCTGCCTGTGGCGGTGACTCCGGCCTTACCGGCGACGATACGCCCACGCCGGATAGCCCTCCGCAGCCTGACCCCGATGCCCCTCCGGGCGGCGAGGTCATCCACATCGCGGCCGGCGACATCGCCACCGACCAGACGTGGAGCGCGATCAACACGTACATCCTCGATGGCTACGTCTTCATGACCGGCGGCACGCTGACCATCGAAGCGGGCACCGTCATCAAAGGCGAGAACGGCAGCGCGCTGACGATCACCAAGGAGGCGAAGATCAACGCCGTCGGTACGTCGACGGCACCGATCGTCTTCACGTCGGCGAAGGCCACGCCGGCTCCCGGCGACTGGGGTGGCGTCGTCCTCCTCGGCAAGGCGACGATCAACGTCACGGGTGGAACGAACCCGATCGAAGGCTTCCCGACGTCGTTCGGTGAGCGGATCGTCTACGGTGGCGGCGCGACCCCGAACGATGCCCACGACTGCGGCAAGCTGTCGTTCGCGCGCATCGAGTACGCGGGCTTCCTGCTCGCACCGGGCAACGAGCTCAACGGCCTGACGATGGGAGCGTGCGGTAGCGCGACCACCATCGACTTCGTCCAGTCCCACCTCGGGCAGGACGATGGCGTCGAGATCTTCGGTGGCACCGTCAACGTCAAGCACCTCCTGATCACGCAGCCGGATGACGACGGCCTCGACTGGGACCTCGGCTGGACCGGCAAGGCCCAGTTCGTGATCGTCCAGCAGAAGTCCGGTCGCGGTGACAAGGGCTTCGAGGCCGACAACCACCCGAGCGCGTTCGATAACCTCCCGCGCAGCGCGCCGGAGATCTGGAACGCGACGCTGATCGGCGGCGACGGTCCGCTGGCCGACAAGAAGCAGGGCGGCATGCACCTTCGCCGCGGCACGGCCGGCAAGATCAACAACACGATCGTCGCGTTCTGGAATCAGTTCGGCGCGGACATCGACGGCGCGCAGTCGGTCGGTCAGTTCGGCACCGGCCTGACGATCAAGAACACCTACTTCGTGAAGGCCACGGGCAGCGCGGGCACGGGAACGGTCGGCATCTGGCCGACCGGCTTCGACGTCAACGGCGGCGGCACCGAGAACGATGCCGGCTTCAGCGAGGAGACGATGATCGGTGGTGATGTGACCAACAAGATCGACATCAACGTTCAGCTCGGCGATGCGAAGAACATCACCGCGCCGAACTTCAAGCCGGCCGCTGGTTCGCCGGTGTTGACTGGTTGCGGCGCACCGCCGGTGGGTTTCGATCAGACGGCCACGTTCTGTGGTGCGATCGGCGCCGACGACTGGACCGCGGGCTGGACGAAGTTCCCCGAGTAATTTCGCAACCTCACAACGGTAGGTGACAGACGCGTCGCAGATTCTGCGGCGCGTTCGTCGTTTTGACGACACTTCAAACAGAAGTTATCTGTCACCTGCTCGCCACGAATCTTTCGAAATCGACACACAAGGCGTAGTGTCGTGATGTGGATTCGCTGCGAATTGGGTTCGTGGTCATGCTCGCGGCGTGCGCGGAGCTGCCCGAACGACCGGTCTCGTCGACGGTCTACATCAGCGATTACCGGGCAAACGCGATCGTCCGGTACGACCTCGACGGGTCGTTGATCGACGTGTTCGCAGCAGGCGCCGAGCAGCGCGTCGATCGTCCCGCGAGCGTGCGGCGCGGCCCTGACGGCCAGCTGTACTCCGCCGGGTTCGGCAGGGGCGACATCAATCGGTACGACGACACGGGTCAGATGACCGACGTCTTCTACTGGGACACGCGGCTCCTCGAAGAACCTGTCGAGCTCGAGTTCCAGGACGATCACCTGTTCGTGCTCGGCAATGACACCAAGAACCTCGTCGAGATCGATGCAGCGGGTGGGTTCGTGCGCGAGCTCGGCTATCCGCTGATGCGCGGCGCGCAGGACTTCGTGCTCGACGGCCAGCTCGCGTACGTCGCCACCGAGCACCATCCGCAGCTCGGCGCGTCGCTGCAGGTCTGGGACCTCGACAGCGGCACACTGACCCGGAGCTTCGCGAGCCTCGACGAGGTCGCGTTCGCGTCGGGGCTGACGCTGCACGACAACACACTACTGATCAGCGATCTGGAGCGCGGCACGATCACCCGGTTCGACCCGGCGACCGGCGACAACCTGGGGATCGTCGTCGAGGGGCTGGTGTTGCCGGTCGAGATCGACATCGGTCCCGACGGCCGGCTCTACGCCCTCGATCTGACCGGGCTCCATGCGTTCGATGCCACGACGGGCGCCTCCCTCGGTACGTTGATCGAAGTCGCCGGCGGTCCGCTCGAGCGGCCGCTCGGCTTCACGTTCGACTGAGCAGATACGCGATCAGCGCGGCCACGATGACAAACCCACCCGCCGCGATCAGCGCGAACTTCGTGGAGCGGTTGGGCTTCGTCTGCGTCGTGTAGTGGTCCTCGATCAAGCTGATCTCGATCGACACCGCGCTCGCATCGCTGCGTGGCGTGGGGCCGAGAGAATTCCTGATCCACTCGGCGACCTGCATCGCGTTCGGCAGCTTCTGCACGGTGTGCGTCAGCGCGGCCTTCATCTCCCTCGCCGATTGCCAGCGCTGCGCGGGATCGCGGCGCAGCGCGACCATCACGACGTCGTCGATCGCCGACGGGACCTTCGGGTTCCACTTCGATGGGCGCTCGATCGCGAGCGACTGCACGCGCTTGAGGGTCTCGAAGTCGTTGTCGACCTGGAACAACTTGCGATGGGCGAGTAGCTCGTGCGCGATGATGCCTGCGGCGAACAGATCGACCCGGTGATCGATCTTGCCCGCGATGTACTCGGGTGCGACGTACGCGAACTTGCCCTTGATGAAGCCGGTCTTGGTGCGCACGCTCGAGCTCGCGGCCTTCGCGATGCCGAAATCGATCAACTTCGCGACGCCGGCCGTCGAGACGATCACGTTCGACGGCGTGATGTCTCGATGCACGATGTGGAGCGGCGTCCCGCGCTCGTCGACCGCGTTGTGTGCGTAGTCGAGTGCATCGAGCAGCTGGATGATGATGTAGAGCGCGATCGACAGCGGGATCTCCCGCTTCATCGACCAGCACTTGTTCATCACCTGCGACAGCGTCGGGCCGCGCACCAGCTCCATCGCGATGAAGTAGGTGTCGTCGACGCGACCGACATCGTAGGTCCCGGCGATGTTGTCGTGGAACAGCTTCACCGCGAGCTTGGCCTCGTCGAGGAAGGCCTGGACGAACTCGTCGACCTGCGCGAGCTGCGGATGCAAGCGCTTGAGCGCGACGGGCGGTCCCTCGCCCTTCTGCGCGCGGTGGACACTTGCCATCCCGCCGCCGCCGAGCTTCTCGTACACGAGGTACGCGCCGAAGGTCTCGGGCGTGGTCATTCGTCGCCGTCGTCGTCGCCTTCGGAATCGCCGGCCTTCACGCGCGGCAGCGTGATCTTGGGATCTTCGGGATCCGGTCGGTACAGCAACACCGTGTAGCCGAGGACCTGCGCGACGTCGCTGTTCGTGCGCTTCGCGAGGTCGGTGGCGGCGTCGTGGCGGTCGAGGTTGGCGCTGTCGCCGACCTTGAGCTTGATCAATTCGTGGTCAGTCAACGCCTGGTCGACTGCAGCGATCACGCCGTCATCGATCCCGCCCTTGCCGACCTGAACGATCACCTTGAGCTCGTGGCCGAGCCCTCTCAGGTAGCGGCGCTGTTTTCCCGTGAGCATCGGACCCTGCGTAACACACGCCGGCGGCGCAGCGCCAACAGCACCACCGCAATGCCCCCTAGGGGGCCCCCGGAACCGGAGGCAGCGCAGCCGCTTACCTCCGGTTCCGCGGTGGTGGTGGGAACCTCGGGCAACGCGTCTGATCCTTCGGCGTTGCGTTTCCCGAGGCGGCTGGTGAGCAGGGCGACCGAGTTCTGGCCGCTTCTACACACCGAGCCATCGATTCCACAGTCGCGGCTCTCGAACTCGCCGCAATCCGACATCTCGTCCTGGAACTCGCGGTTCCCGTCGTACTCGAGGTACGTCATCGGGTCCTCCGCGAGCAGCTGGTGATCGAGCCCGAAGCTGTGCGCGATCTCCTGCGCCATGATCTCGCACATCAGCTGCGGGTCATCGGGCAGCACGTCCGTGAACGTGAACACGATCGAGTTCTCGATCGTCGAGCAGTCGGTCGTGAACGGAGAGACACCGGCGACTTCATCGGGCAAGCCGACGTCGTTCGGATGCCCGCCGAACACCGCCTCGATGTGCGGCGTGTCTCCGGGATCGATGTCGGTGACAACGACGTCGAACCGCGCGTACATGTCGCGCATGCACGACATCGTGTCGTCCCACGTCTCGTCGTCGATGTCCCACGGTGTGATGAACACCGGTTGGGTGACGATCGAGGATCGATCGGTCCGTGCGTCGTTGTCGCCCGGGGAGAGGAGAGCTCCCTCGCGATTGAGGTAGAGGACGCGGCTCTGCGCGCGCGCGCTCCGCTGTGCAGGGCCGGGCGAGACGACCTGACGGACGAACGAGAGACCTCGAGCGTCTGTTCCGGGGGCGGCCACGAAGTGACCGATCCGGGGAGAAACGTCGGGAGAAGGTTTGCGTTCGGTTTCGACGGTGCGGATGCTGGGAGACGGTGGGTGCGACGCGTGGGCTACGGTCGTCGCGAGGAGGGTTACGGTGAACGCCACGAGTGTGCGTTCCACAGTTGACACTTCTGACATCACGTCTCGTGCCGAGCTAGCGGATTTTTTCGAGCGCGCGATCGGCGCTCGGATTTCTCCAACGATCGCGCATGGGAACGCGCTGTCTACGTTCGTCGACGACTCACGCTGCGCGAATTGCGCATCCACGCGGTTAGCTCGCGTTCCGGGGTGAACACCTGGGGATCCGGTGACGCGTTCCCCAGCGATCCGGCGACGGCAACTCGACTAGCCGCTGTTGACCGACGGCCAACAAGCGATCACGACAGGGCTGGTTTGCGACGACGAAGTGATCCTGGCGCGGCCCAGAGATTGCTGTAACCGTGAGCACCATGGCAGCTCCGATCGCGCGCGTTCGTGTCCGTAGACCGGCGCACACCCACGAGCTGTCGATCACCCCGCAGCGCCGGCCCTCGACCTCGATGATCGAGACGTCGCCGTTCCGGCATCCGAGTGCGCCATCCATCGCCACGCCACCCGCCGGAGCCCAAACCGACGGCGAAGCGTTCGGCCAGTACATGGTCTACGAGCAGCTCGGCGAGGGCGGCATGGCGCGCGTCCATCGCGCCGAGGTCGTCGGTGCCGCCGGCTTCCGCAAGACCGTGGCGCTCAAGCGCATGCGCACGATCACGTCGGAGAACCCCGACTTCGTGACCTCGTTCATCCACGAGGGCCACCTGATCGGGAAGCTCAAGCACCCGAACATCGCGCAGGCCTACGAGCTCGGAAAGATCGAGGGCACCTACTACATCGCCATGGAGTTCGTGCCCGGCCCGAACCTCGCGCAGGTGCTCTCGCAGTCGCGTCGCAGTGCCGGCGCCATCCCGCTGCCGATCGTCCTCGAGATCCTGATCCAGCTGTGCGACGCGCTCGAGCACGCCCACGATCTTCGTGACGAAGCCGGCAACCACCTCAACCTGATTCATCGCGACATCTCGCCGATGAACATCATCGTGTCGCGCGCCGGCACCGTGAAGTTGATCGATTTCGGCATCGCCAAGGTCCGCGGCTCCTGCGTCGAGACCCAGGCCGGCATCATCAAGGGCAAGCACGCCTACGTCGCGCCCGAGTACACGCTCGGGACCGGCCTCGATCGCCGCGTCGACCTGTGGGGCCTCGGCGTGGTCGCGCACGAGATGATCACGGGCCGTCGCTTGTTCCTCGGCGAGAACGAGGGCGAGACGATCCGCAACGTGCGGTTGATGGAGATCCAGCCGCCGTCACGGATCGCCAACAACGTCTCCGCCGAGCTCGACGACATCGTGATGACCGCGCTGCATCGCGATCCCGATCAGCGCTGGCAGAACGCCGGTGCGATGCGCGCCGCGCTGACCGCCGAGGCTCGCCGCCAGCGCGCCGTCGTCAGTGGTGCCCAGATCCGCGACTGGATCGAGTGGGCGTTCCGCCAGCCGACGCGCGAGTCGCCGATGCGCCACGTCCTCGACAACCTCGAGCCGAGCATCTCGATCGAGATGCACGAGATGCAGTCCGTCGATGTCTCCGGCGAGATCTCGCGGTCCGTCGATCCCGATGAGGTGCCGACGGTCGACGCAGTGAAGCCGCCGGCGAAGATCGTGATCTCGCGCGACGTGCTGCCGCTGTCGGCGATTCCTCGTCTCGCGACCGCGCGCGCGCCTCGCGCGACGACGCCGATCCAGCTGGTGCGTAGCCAGACCGCGATCCCGTCGCTCCTCGCACCCGACCCGAAGCGCCCTCGCGCCACACCGCCGGT
>JBBQJJ010000366.1:0-9157 GCA_038325805.1 Haliangiales bacterium | reverse complement strand
GTACCGGCTGGCGCGGCACGCAAGAGCGGCGCCGGGCTGCGCCACCCGATGCTCGATGAGGTCGCGAACGCGCTCGTCGGGATGGGCTGGCGGCCGAACGAGGCAGATGCCGCGGTGGGGGATCTCGTCGATGAACAGCGCGTCGCCCTCGCCGAGCGAGGTCAGGAGCGAGGCGAGCTTGCCCTTGTGATCGATCGCCGGCCCACTCGAGACCGTCAGATTGACGCCGAGCTCGTTCGCGATCACGTGCGCGAGCGTGGTCTTGCCCAGGCCGGGCGGGCCCGCGAACAGGAAGTGGTCGAGCGCCCAGCCGTTGGTCTTCGCCGCTTGCACCGAGACCCGCAGGTTCTCGATCAACTCGCTCTGCCCGATGTACTCGGAGAAGCTCTTGGGGCGGAGTGACTCTTGCCACTTCTTCTCGGTCTGCTTCTCGGCCGGCGCGATCTCGCGCTCGTCCGCCGGTGGCGGGGCATCGATATGCTTCTTGCGGGTCATCGCGGCATGCTCCGCAGCGCCTGCCGGAGCAGCGACTCGATCGTGGGCCCCGGATCCCCATCGATCGTCAGCGTGTTGACCGCCGCGTCGGCTTCGATCTGCTTCCAGCCCATGCCGATCAGCGCGCCGACCACTTCCTCCAGCATCGGGTGGCGCAGCGGGACCGCGGAGCGCTTGGCCCCGGCCGGCAGCGCGGACGACCGCGTGGTCCCATCGGCGTTCCACGTCAGCAGCAGCATCTCGCACTTCTCGTGGAGCTCGACCGCGAGCATCTCCGCGGTCTTCTTGCCGATTCCCTTGATCCGGGTCAGCCCCGGCACATCCTGCCGCGCGATCAGCGCCGCGATATCCCGCGGGCTCGCCCCGGACAGGATCGCGATCGCGGTGCTCGGCCCGACGTTCTTCGCGGTGATCAGATTGTCGAACAGCTGCCGCTCGGCGCGATCCATGAAGCCGAACAGCACCGTGCCGTTGTTCTGGGTGTAGTGCGAATACACCAGCAGGACGACGGGCTGGTTGTGCGGCGGCAGCGCGGCCACCGTGTACGCGGAGCACGTCAGCTCGTACCCGACGCCACGGACATCGACGATGACCTGCCCTTCCTCGCGGAGCAGTGTGCCTTCGAGCCGGCCGATCACAGCGCCACCCTACTCCACCCGTCCGACATCGCGACCCCATCGATATCATCGGGTTGGCTTCCGTGAGCGCCGCCACGTCGATTTCCCAAGGGAGACGCGCATATAATGGCGCTCGTGCGGGACCTCTTCAGGCGGATAACCTTATCCGCGATCACTCTCCTTACGGCCTGTAGCTACGATCCGCCCGCCAACGATGTCGCGGATGGGCCGGGTCTACCGACCGTCCAGTTCGACGTCGACTCGTCGCTGGCGGACGAGAACGTCGCCGACCACAAGATCCTGGTGAAGCTGTCCGAGCCGAGCACGTCCTCGGTCGACTTCAAGGTCACGGGAGGGATCGCCAGCCAGGGTTCGGACTTCGTGTTCATCAACGGCTCGACCTCCGGCACGCTGACGTTCGCGGGCGCGACGGAGAACATCGAGGTGATGATCTCGAACGACGGCCTCGAAGAGCCGAACGAGAGCATCGAGATCACGCTCGAGAATCCGCAGGGCGCGACGCTCGGCGACAAGATCACGCACACGATCACGATCAGCGCGGACATCCTGCCCCGGGTGAAGTTCACGAGCACCGCGACAGCCCGCGACGAGGATATGACGGGCGCGAAGCTCGATCTCGAGCTCGACCTCGCGCCCACCCAGCCGGTCACCATCGACCTCGCGCTGAGCGGTGCCGCGACAGCGGTCGCGGACTACGATCTGACCGCCCAGACGGTGACGTTCGAGATCGGCCAGACCACCGCACAGCTCGACTACGGGGTGGTCGCCGACACGCGCGACGAGCTCGACGAGATCATCGCGGTCGACCTGGCGAGCCCGATCGGCGTCGTGATCGACACCTCCGCCTCGCACACCGAGCACACGATCCGCGACGATGACGCCACCCCCACCGTGTTCTTCGCTTCGGGCTCCTCGTCCGCGCTCGAGGCCGTCGCCGATCGCACGCAGACCGTGCAGCTGTCCGCCGCGTCGAACCTCCAGGTCACCGTCAACTACGCGCAGACCGGCACCGCGGTAGACAACGACGTCACCGTCGGGGGCAACGGCACGCTGACATTCGCACCCGGTGAGATGTCGAAGACCATCCCGGTGACCGTCACCGACGACGCGCGCGACGAGGCGAACGAGACCGTCGTGCTGACGCTGAGCAACCCGACCAACGCCACGCTCGCGAATCCGCAGGTCTCCACCGTGACGATCACCGACGACGACGACCCGCCGGCGGTGACGTTCGCGACGCCCACCACCGCGGTGACCGAGGGCGGCGCCGCGATCACCGTCACGGTCAACCTCACCGGCAACGTCACCGACCTCCCCGTCACCGTCGACTTCGCGCGTGACAATGCGAGCACGGCGACCGCGACCTCCGACTTCACGCTCGGCACCGCGTCACCGCTGACGTTCGCACCCGGCGTCACCACGCAAGACATCACCGTGACGATCGTCGACGACAATGTCGCGGAGCTCGACGAGACGTTGGTCCTCGCGCTGTCGAACTTCACGAACTCGACCGCCGGCGCCACGACCACGCACACCGTGACCATCACCGACGACGATTGCCTCGGCACCGGGCCCTTCCGGGTCTGCCCGAACGCCGTCCCCACCGGCACGGTGACGCTGTCCGGCGCGTTCAACACCGACAGCAACGCGGCCTGTGCGGGGTCACAGCCGCTCGGCTGGACCACCCAGTTCGGCCAGGTCGCGGCGTGCTTCGTGATCGCGGATACCATCACCGTGCCGAACGCCGGCCTGGTCGTGACCGGCGGCCGGCCGCTCGTGCTGGCGGCGGGCACCTCGATCACCGTGGTCGGCGTGATCGATGGCTCGGCCACCGGCAACGTCGACGGTCCCGGCGGCGCGTCGTCGCTGTGCAAGGTGCCGTCAGCCGCGGCGGAGAGCTCGGTCGATGGCGGCGGCGGCGGCGCGGGCGGCAGCTTCATGACCAGGGGCGGCAATGGTGGCTCCGGCGACAACAACAACAACAACGCCAACGGCAGCAACGCTCCGACCGCGGACGCCGCCGATCCGGTGGTGCTGCGCGGAGGCTGCCGCGGCGCCAACGGTGGGACCGGCCCCGGCGAAGCAGGTACCGGCGGTGCGGCTGGTGGCGCGATCTACCTGGTGGCGCCGACGGTCACGATCGGCAACAAGATCGATGTCTCCGGCAGCGGCGGCCTCGGCGGCGGAAACGACGCGGGCGGCGGTGGTGGCGGCGGCACCGGCGGCATGATCCTGATCGATGCGACCACCACGTTGAACTTCACAGGCACCCTGATGTCGAACGGTGCGGGTGGTGGGCAGGGCGCCGATAACAACACCAGCGGCGAGTCCGGCTTCGATCCAGCGACGTTCAACGTCAACGCGGCGGGTGGCAACACCAGCAGCGCCGGCGGTGCGGGTGGTCGAGGCCATCGCACCGGTGGCAACGTCGCGAACGGCGTCAACGGTGGGTCGGACCAGGGTGCTGGCGGTGGTGGTGGCGCAGGTGGCTTCATCAAGTCGTCGAAGGCGCTCGCCGGCGGCAACGTCTCCGCAGGCAAGATCGTCAACTGACGCCGCGCACGACGCTCGGCTAGCGACGAGCGATCATCGCGCTGACCATGCGCGCCGCCGTCGGGCGAACCGTACGGCCGTGCGTGATCGCGACCGCGAGCGCATCCGTGGCATCGAGCTGCGGCAGCGAACCGAGACCGATCAGCGCTTGCACCATGCGCGCGACCTGGGCTTTGTCGGCACCGCCCGACCCAGAGACGGCCTTCTTGACGCTGGCCGGTGGGTAGGACGCGACGGAGAGGCCGGCGAGGCCGACCACCGCGAGCACCATGCCGCGCGCTTGTGCGAGGGCGAGCGCCGAGCGCGCGTTCTGATGACTGAACACGTCCTCGACCGCCACGTGGGTGGGCGCGAGCTCCGCGATCACCTCGCGGAGCCCCCGCGCGATCTCGCCGAGCCGCACTTCCATGGCGTCGTCGCGCTGCGCCGTCAGCACCCCGCACTCGACGTAGCGGAGCTCACCGTCGAGCTCGTCGATCACCCCGTAGCCGCACACGCGGCTGCCGGGATCGAGCCCGAGGATGCGCATGGGACGAACCTATCTCAGGTGCTGATCTCCACGCGAGATTCTTGGAAGCCACGGGATCTACCGCCTCACCGTGCGCCGGCGCGCCGTGTCGCTCGGCGAAGCGTGGACGGCATCCTCCCTGCTAATCGGTCATGCGCCTCGCGTTAGCCTTGGTCTTGTTGGCTGCCTGCACGTCGCTCACCGAGCCCGGCGGCCCCGGTGGTCCCACCGAGCCCGTGCGCGCCCGTGCGATCGATCCGGCGACCGGGTCGGTCGCTGGTGGCACCCGGATCACGATCACCGGCAGCGGCTTTCGCGAGGGCGTCAGGGTGGAGGTCGGTCCCTCCCCTTGCACCGATGTCGCCATCGAGTCGAGCACGCAGCTGACGTGCACGACCGGTTCGAGCGACTTCGTGGAAGACGTCGTCGATGTCGCGGTGATCGGCGAGGACGACCGGGCGGTGCTCGAGTACGCGTTCGAGTACGTCTGCCCGTGGACGACGTCGACGGGGCGCCGCAGCTGCGGTGCTGCACCGCCGGCTCCAGTCGCGGTCCAGCCGATCAGCGCGTGGGTGCTCGAGGAGGAGCTGGCGATCGCGACCGACGGCACCGGCACGGTCAGCGTTGCATCGGCGCAGCTTCCCGCGACCGACATGCGCGGCTCACTGCTCAAGGTCTGGTTGCGCGTGCACGGCCTCGAGCACACGTCGGCGATCGACCTCCAGCTCGGCAACCGCGGGCTGTCGAGTCGCTACACGTTCCACCTGCGCTCGGGGCAGGGACAGCAATGGATCACCGAGGGCGACATGGTCGCGTTCACGGTGTCGTGGTCGCCCGAAAACGCGACGACGACCGGGTCGCCGGACCGCGCCGCGATCGAGGAGATCTCGTTCCACGTCGCCGACGATGCAACGGGTACTCCGGTGCACGTCACCATCGGTGGCGTCGCGCTGGTGCCCGAACCGACCGGCGAGCTCCCGAAGGGGCTGCTGTCGTTCACGTTCGACGACAACTGGTCGATGATTCCGGACATCGCCGCCGCCGTGCTCGGCCATCACGACTTCCCGGCCACCGCGTACGTCATCATCGACTACATCGGCAAGCAGGGTCGGACGACCCACGACCAGCTGCACGACCTCCAGCTCCATGGCTGGGACATCGCGGTTCACGCCTTCACCGGTGCGCATCACGACGCGCGGTTCCCGACGCTGCCGGCCGAGGTCGTCGAGGATGATCTCGTCGACGCACGCGCCTGGCTGATGCGCTACGGCTTCCACGGTCATCATCACTGCGCATATCCCGGCGGTGACTTCTCGAATGGTGGCTCGAACGTGCTGCCGATCGTTGGCCGCTACTTCACGAGCTGCCGGACGATCTACCAGCGCCAGCGCGAGGCCTTGCCGCCGTCGGATCCGCTGAAGCTGCGCGTCCTCTACGTCACCAACACGACGTCGCGTGCCGCGGTCGAGCTCGCCGTCGATCGCGCGCGCGACAACCACGAGTGGATCATCCTGGTGTTCCACAAGCTCGTTTCGGGCGAGCCCGCGGCGACCACCGAGTGGAAGATCTCGGACTTCGAGCAGCTCGTCGAGCACGTCGCCGCCAGTGGCATCGAGGTCGCGACGGTCGCGTCCGCCCTGGCTCGGTAGAGCCGGTCTGGTGGAGCGTGCACGGTAGTGGACGGAAGTGGGCGGTACTGCCGAGGACTCCACACCTGCCGGCCAATGATTTCGAGGTGATCGAATGGCATACGGGCTGCTCTCGACAGACCCATGCTGAAGCTGACGTGTCTGCTGCTCACAAGTGCGCTGTTTGCAACCGGTTGTGTGGGTGAGCCGGGCCCGGCTGTCTCCGGTCAGTGGCGTCTGATCGGTGGCCAGTCGGCGTGTACTGACGAGGACGGCGATCCCGAGTCGATCCAGGTCGCGGTTTTCGAGGCCGGCAGCACGGTAGAGCTGCACCGCTACCACTTCGAGTGCAGCGACTCCGGCTTCGTGATCCCCTTGGATCCCGGCACCTACGACCTTCAGGTCGAAGCGTGGCAGACGGTCGTCTTTGTCCAGGACCTCGAAGACTCCCACCTCTTCGAGGATGTCGTGGTCGACGGGTCAGTCGACCTCGGCCTGGTCACGCTCGATATCAACGACGACGATCAGTGAGAGCGCGGTGACCCAGACTTCCGCTTCTAGTTCCTTCTAATTCGCCACGACAGGCTTGGCTAGCGCGCGACCTGGAGTGGGGTCCCGCGGAGACGCGCCGCCTTCTCGATCAGACCGACGAGCTCGAGCCGGTCGGCATCCTTGCCTGCGGTGGCGCGCGCCGTCGCAGCGATCTGATCGAGCGACCACTTCTGCGCATCCTCGGAACCGCGCAGCACGTCGGCGAATGCCGCCACCGAGTATGCGAAGCGGAGATCCAGCGGGGCGGCGTCGAACGTCGCGGCTGGCGCGCCGGTCATCCCATACGTGTTCTCGGTCGCCTCGTCGCCATCGGGAGCCTTGTGACGAATCCGCACGAGACCGAAAGGTGCGGGGTTGGTCTTCGCCTGCTCGGTGAGATCGACGACGTAGAGCGCCGTCACCTGATGACCGACGCCGACCTCGCCGGCATCGACCGCGTCCTTGCGGAAGTCGGCATCGGCGATCGTGCGGTTCTCGTAGCCGACGAGGCGGTAGCGCGAGACCACCGCCGGATCGAACTCGACCTGAAGCTTGACGTCCTTCGCCGCGACTTCGAGCGTCGACGCCAGCTTGTCGCTGAAGATCCGCTGCGCGGCGGCGAGCGAGTCGATATAGAACGAGTTGCCATTTCCGGTATCGGCGAGCTGCTCCATCAAGTGGTCGCGGTAGTTGCCCATGCCGAAGCCGATCGTCGAGACGGTGATGCCTTCCTTGACGCGCGCGGCGACGATGCCCTGGATGCCTTTCGGATCCGAGGTGCCGACGTTCGCGTCGCCATCCGACACCACGATGACGCGCGAGACCGCGCCGCGCTGCTTGCCCTTGATCGCCTCTGCATAGGCGAGGTCGAGGCCCGCGCCCATCGACGTGCCGCCACCCGAGGACAACCTGTCCAGCGCCTTGAGGATCTTGTCGCGGTCCGCGATCGACGTCGCCGACAGCACCACGCGCGTCGCGCCGGCGTAGGTCACGATCGCGACGCTGTCATCGGGCCGCAGGTTCTCGACCAGCAGCCTGAGCGCTTGCTTCGCGAGGCCGAGCTTGTCGGCCGAGCCCATCGAGCCCGAGACGTCGACGAGGAACACGAGGTTTGCCGGCTTGCGCTCGGCGCGCGTCTTCGGCGGCGTGGCGACACCGACGCGGAGCACGTGCAGACCAGGCTCGAACGGCGATGGCGCCGCGTCCATCACCACGGAGAACGGCGAACCCGCGACGGGCGCCGGGAAGCTGTAGTCGAAGTAGTTGACGTACTCCTCGACGCGCACCGAGGCCGCGGGCGGCAGTGCACCACCGTCGAGCGTGCGGCGCGACAGCGTGTACGACGCGGTGTCGACATCGGCAGCGAACGTCGACAGGTTATCGGTCTGCGTGTCGACCCACGGGTTGACCCCGTGGTGGACGGACGTGTTGCCGTCGGGCGTGGTGGGATCGGTCGCGATCGGAGCCACGCCCGGATACGGGGCCGGTGATGCCGTGTAGCGAGCAGTTTTATAGTCGCCACCGCAGGCGGCGAGACAGACGACCAACGCAGAGCAGACCGAGCGCATGAAGCCTCCGTGGGTGGATCGCAGCGCGTCCCGAACCTGGGCGACTGCCGCGAGCGAGCTAGGAACGCCGTCGCCGTCGGCGGCTTACAGGTTGGATCCCAGGAGCAGCAGCGTCGACGGTGTCCGCATCGAGGCATCGAGGACTTAGCGCGTGGCGCGCCCCGTGCTCTAGCCGGAGACAGGGGGAACTGACCATGAAGAAGACCGCATCCAGCAAGCTCACGCTCGATCTCGAGACCATCGTCCCGCTCGCGATGAGTGGAGTCGTCGGTGGCAACGGACCTGTCGGCGTTCGCACGTCGTGTACGCCCGCCTGTGGGCCGCAGGGGCCGCAGGGGCCGCGCACGGGAGGTCAGCAGTCGTCGCCGATCCACACGTGCCTGCCGTCGCGCGCGAACTGCTTACCCTGAGCGCGAACCGAAGATCGCGGTGCCGATCCGCACGTGCGTCGCGCCGCAGGCGATCGCGACCTCGAAGTCATCACTCATACCCATCGACAGCACTGGCAGTGGGTGACCGAGCGCTTGTTGGATCTGCTCGCGCAAGGCGCGCAGCTCCTCGAACGCCGGCCTCGAGGCTTCGGGATCGTCTGCCGGCGGTGGCATCGTCATCAGGCCGTCGAAGCGAACACCCTCGACGGTGATCAGCTCGCGCGCGGTGTCCATCGCGGTCTGCGCGTGCACGCCGGCCTTCGAAGCTTCGCCCGACAAGGCGAGCAGGATGGGCTGGACGCGCGTCTGATCCGGGCGACGCTTCGCCAGCTCGCGTGCGAGGTCGACGTGATCGACCGCGTGGATCAACGCGCACTGACCTGCGACAAACTTGGCCTTGTTGCGCTGCAGCCGGCCGATGAAGTGCCAGTGCGCATCCGGACACGATCGCAGCTCGTCGCGCTTCGCGACCAGCTCCTGCGCGTAGTTCTCGCCGAGCTCGGTGACGCCCGCGGCGAGGGCCTCGCGAATCGCGGCTACCGAGTGCTTCTTCGAGACCGCGACGATCGTGACGCTCGCCGGATCGCGCCCTGCTCGTTGACAGGCGTGATCGACGCGCGCTTTGACCGCTGCCCAGTTCTCCGCGATGGCCACTACGAAGGTGTTCCTGCCACGAAACGCGGCAGCGGACCACCTACGGCGCGCAACAGTGCGATCACTTCCGCCACCGGCAGCCCGATCACGTTGGTGACCGAGCCCGAGATCGAGCTGACCAACGATCCCGCGATGCCCTGCAGCGCGTACG
>JBBQJJ010000365.1:0-9184 GCA_038325805.1 Haliangiales bacterium | reverse complement strand
GGCTACGACGAGGTCAAGGCCATGGGCCAGAAGGTCGTCGAGGTGCTGGGCATCGAGAGCTCGGCGACGCACATGGAGTGGTTCTCCGGTCCGAAGGGCCTCAAGTTCTCCGAGATCGGCTGCCGGCCTCCCGGCGTGCGCGCATGGGACCTCTACAACGTCGCCAACGACATGGACCTCTACAAGGAGTGGGGGATGCTCCTGCTTGCGGGGCGCCCGTCGCAGCGTCCGTCGAGGCGGTTCTCGGCCGGCATCATCGCCCTGCGACCCGACCGCGATGGCCACATCACGCACTACGACGGCCTCGACGAGATCCGCCACGCGTATGGCGAGTGGCTGATCGACTGGCACACGCCGTCGCCGGGCACGCCCACGCAAGGCGTCGAGGCGGGATACATGGCGAACGCCTGGATCCGCCTCAAGCACCCCAACTACGATCACCTCCGTCACATGCTCGACAGCGTCGGTCAGACCGTGAAGGTACGCGCGAGCTGATGGCGCGCGTGATCGCCTTGCTCGGTCCGCAAGGGCCGACGCCGGATGTCGGCGACGTGCTCCGCGATCTCGGAATCACAGGCCCCGTCGCGCTCGTTCGCGCCGGCTATCAGGAGCGCGAGAGCGAGGATGCCGAGCTGGTCGCAGCACTCGGCGTCCCGGTCCACAACCTGACGCTGCACGCGCGCGGCAACGAGGTGTTCAAGGCCGCGACGGAGTACACGACGGCGTATCAGGCGCGCCAGCAGCGCCTGCGCCACATGCAGGCGTTCTATCGGACGCGCCTCGACGGCACCGAGGATGCCGCGAAGAAGATCAGCGTCCGCTACGTCGAGCCGGAGCTCCTCGCGCAGGAAGAGAAGGTCTCCGTCGACGTGTTTCGCCACATGGACAACGACCATGTCGAGCGGTGCCAGGCCGTGCGGATGGCGTTCGACAAGGTGTGGATCCCCGACAAGGTCGCGGCACTCGCGAAGCATCGTCGCGAGGTTCGCGCGCTGATCGATCAGACCTCGGCGCTCGTGATCGCCGGCGGGCACGTCGCGTCCCTCCACAATCGGCTGCAGATGTTCGACATCCTCGCCGCCAACGCCGACAAGCCGATCGTCGCGTGGGCCGCCGGCGCGATGGTGCTCACCGATCGCATCGTGCTGTTCCACGACTATCCGCCCTACGGCTCCGACATCGCGCAGGTGCTCGAGCCCGGCGCGAGCCTGGTCAAGGGCTATGTCGTGCTGCCGGATCCTCGTCGCCGCATCAACCTCGAGGCGAAGCCCGGCATCCAGCAGTTCGCGAGGCGGATGGCTCCGGCGACCTGCGTCGCGATGGATCACGGCGCGCGGCTGATCTTCGATGGTGACGACCTCACGTATGCGAAGGCGATCCGGCTGACCACCGCCGGCGCAGCGGAGGCCGACTGGATGGGCGAGCCGAGCCGGTTCTCCACGCCGCACCTCTACGGCGTTCACGTCTAACCGAGTGCGCCAACGATGAACATCGGCGATCTGATCAACGGCCCCCGCACCAAGGACGCCGTCGATTCGTTCCTCTCGGACAACTCGTTCCCGATGGTGGAGGGATCGTCGTGCACGTTCGTGTGGCGCGGGCAGGCCGATGCGGTGCATCTCAAGCACTGGGTGTTCGGCCTGCCGTCGTCGCAGCAGCTGCAGCGCCTCCCCGACACCGATCTCTGGCACCTCACGCTCAAGCTGCCGGAGGGCTCGCGCGTCGAGTACAAGCTCGAGGTCGTGCGCAATGGCCACGGCGAGTGGATGCAGGATCCGCTCAATCGCCACCTCGCGCGCGATCCGTTCGGCGCGAACTCGGTGGCGGCGGTGGACTACCAGGTGCCGAGCTGGATCCATCCCGATCCGTCCGCGGAGAAGGGCCACATCGACGAGATCTGGATCGAGTCGAAGACGTTCGGTCGTCGCGGCTTCGGGCTCTACATCCCCGCGCGGTTCCGGCGCAGCCGCACGTATCCGGTGCTGGTCGTCCACGACGGCCACGACTACATGCGCTACGCGTCGCTCAAGAACATCCTCGACAACCTGATCGATCGCCTCGAGATCGCGGACGTGATCGCGGTGTTGACGAGCTCGCCCGATCGGATCCACGAGTATCCCGACAACGAGCGCCACGCGAAGTTCATCTCCGAGGAGCTGGTCCCGTACGTCCAGCGCCTGCTGCCGATCAGCGATCAGCCGCAGAACCGCTGCCTGATGGGCGCTTCCTTCGGTGCGGTCGCCTCGCTGTCGACGGCGATGCGCTATCCCGGCATGTACGGCCGGCTGCTGCTCCAATCTGGCTCGTTCGCGTTCACCGACATCGGCGATCGCAACCATCGAGGTCCGCTGTTCGATCCCGTGGTGTCGATGATCAATCGCTACCGCGCTGACCCCGCGGTGGTCTCCGAAAAGATCTTCATGAGCGTCGGCATGTACGAGTCGCTGATCTACGAGAATCGCTCGTTGGCACCGGTGTTCAGCTCGACGGGGATGGACGTGCGCTACGTCGAGGCGCGCGACGGTCACAACTGGGAAAATTGGCGCGACCGGCTGCGCGATGGGTTGTCGTGGCTACTGCCCGGACCCTTCCTTCACGTGTACGAGTAGGAGAGCTATGGCGCACGTCACGCGGAAGATCGGGCTGTCCCTCGGCGCAGACATCTGCTGGCCGCTTTGCTACGAGCAGATCGTTCGCACGCTCGATCTGAAGATCCCGCACGGAGGCGACACGGTCGGGATCGAGGTCGAGCGCGTCTCGATCGAGCCCTTCGATCTGCGCCAGCCGTGCAAGTACGACATGGTGCTCGATCGGTTGACGCACTGGTATCACACGAGTCGCGAGTGGATCAAAAAGTCGATCGTGATGGACGGCCTCTACGTCCTCAACAATCCGTGGGCCGTGCAGTCGATGGAGAAGCACACCACGTACTGCGCGATGATGGCGCTCGGCATGCCCATCCCCGAGACCTGGATGGTGCCGCCGAAGTCGTACGAGCCGACGCCGGATCTGTCACCGACCTTGAAGGCCTACGCCAAGCTGTTCGACCTCGGCGCCGTCGGGAACAAGATCGGCTACCCGCTGTTCATGAAGCCGTACGATGGTGGTGGGTGGCGCGGGGTGAGTCGAGCGAAGGACGAGCCGTCGCTGCGCAAGCTCTACGAAGACAGCGGCAAGTCGATCATGCACCTGCAGGCCGCGGTGCATCCGTTCGACAGCTTCGTGCGCTGCATCGGCCTCGGGCCGCAGACGCACCTGGTGAAGTACGATCCCGAGGCGCCGCTGCACGATCGCTACACGCAGGAGAAAGACTTCGTCACCGACGAAGAGGCGCAGATCCTTCGGGACACGTGTCTGACGATCAATGCCTTCTTCGGTTGGGACTTCAACTCGTGCGAGTCGCTGCGCCGCGAAGGCACCTGGCATCCGATCGACTTCGCGAACCCGTGCCCCGACTCGCAGGTGACCTCGCTGCATCGCCACTTCCCGTGGCTGGTCAAGGCGAACATCCGATGGTCGGTGTTCTGCGCGGTCACCAAGCGCAAGTTCGCCAAGACGCTCGACTGGGAGCCTTTCTATGAGATCGCGGCGGAGCATCGCCCGTACGCCGAGAAGCTGCGCGCATACGGCAAGCTCGCCGAGAAGCGCTTCGACAAGGATCGATTCGAAGAGTTCTGCGCGAAGCACCTGGCGAACCTCGACGAGGTCGCGTGGGAGTTCTTCGGGACGCCAGCAGCGAAGGAGGCGTTTCGCCAGAAGGTGACCGCGCTGTTTCCCAGGCACGAGGTCGAGCAGTTCACCGAGCTGTTCTGGCGGCGCGTCCAGGCGTGGCGCGCGGAGCAGAAGGCATGAACAAGCTCGTCGAGCGCTGGCGCAGTGATCGCGTGCAGCGCGACCTCACGCTCGTCCGCTGGGGCACGATCGGGCAGCCGGTCCTGGTGTTCCCCACCGCGGGAGGCGATGCCGAGGAGATCGAGCGCTGGCAGATGATCCGGGTGCTGACCCCGCTGATCGAGGCCGGCAAGATCAAGGTGTATTCGTGCGACTCGCTCGCCGGCCGAGCGCTGGTCGAGCAGGAGGGCTCGCAGCGCCACCGGATGTGGCTGCAGAACATGTTTCAGCAGGCAGTCCGCCACGAGATCGTCCCGGCGATCCGTGCCGACTGTAAATCTCCAGACATCGAGATCTGGGCATCGGGTGCCTCGTTCGGCGCGTTCCACGCCACCGCGGTGCAGTGCCGCTGGCCCGACGTGTTCAGCAAGACGCTCGCGATGTCGGGCACCTACGAGATGAAGCGGTTCTTCCAGACCGACGACTTCTCCGACGACTACCTGGTGTCATCGCCGCTGCATTTCGTCCACTTGCTCGCCGGTCGCCACCTCGATGTCCTGCGCACCCGGTACATCCACCTGGCGTCGGGCGAGGGCAAGGCGGAGGCCCTCTGGGAGTCGTTCTGGATGGGGAACGCCCTCGGCAAGGCTGGCATCCCGAACCGAGTCGACTCGTGGGGCGCTCAGTACCCGCACGACTGGTTGACATGGCGGGCCATGATGCCGCAGATCCTTGGCGAGTGGACACGAGGGTGAGCACGCGGGAGCACAAGGACGTCGACGGGCGTCTCGAGGGTGAGAAGCAGCGCGAGTTCATGGCCGCGCTGCTCGATGACGTGCGTGCGCTCGAATACATGCTCGAGCACAAGCTGTTCGAGTCGGACGTCCGGCGGATCGGCGCGGAGCAGGAGATGTTCCTGCTCGACGATGGCTGGCGTCCCGCGCGCGGCGTGATGGCCGTGCTCGAGCGGTTGCAGGGCAATCCGCACTTCACCACCGAGCTCGGTCAGTTCCAGCTCGAGGCGAACTGCGATCCGCAGCTGCTCACCGGCGATGGCATCGGCCTGATGCACGAGCAGCTCGACAAGCTCGTCGACAAGGCGCGCGGCGCGGCGAAGGAGCTCGGGCTCGGCGTCGTGCTGATGGGCATCCTGCCGACGATGACGAAGGGCGACCTCGGCCTCGATGCGATGGTGCCGAGCGCGCGCTACATGCAGCTCAACAAGATCGTCACCGCGATGCGCGGTGGGCGGTTCGAGGTCTCGATCAAAGGCCTCGACGAGCTGACGCTCGATCACGACTCGGTGATGGTCGAGGCGTGCAACTCGAGCTTCCAGTGGCACCTCCAGGTCAGCCCCGACGAGTTCGCGCGGATGTACAACCTGTCGCAGCTGCTCGCGGCGCCGCTGATGGCGATCTCGGCGAACTCGCCGATCGTGTTCAACCGGCGGCTGTGGGCAGAGACGCGGATCGCGCTGTTTCGCCAGGCCGTGGATACGCGGCGGCAGAGCAGCAGCCTGCGTCAGGCCGAGGCTCGCGTCAGCTTCGGCACGCGCTGGGTGCGGTCGTCGATCGTCGAGATCTTCAAGGAAGACATCGCGCGGTTCCGGGCGCTCGTCGGCACCGAGCTCGGCGAGGATCCGATGGCGGTGCTCAAGGCGGGCGGTGTGCCGCAGCTCAAGGCGCTGCGCCTCCACAACGGCACCATCTACCGGTGGAACCGCCCGTGCTTTGGAATGACGGACGGCAAGCCGCACCTGCGGATCGAGAACCGACTGATGCCGGCCGGGCCGTCGACGCTCGACGAGATCGCGAACGGCGCGTTCTGGTCCGGCCTGATGGTCGAGCTCAACGCGCGCGAGCTGGACGTGACCAATCGGTTGGAGTTCGATCAGGCCGGCTCGAACTTCTATACGGCTGCGCGTGAGGGGTTGGGATCGCACTTCACGTGGCTCGACGGCGAGGATGTCTCCGCGCGCGACCTCGTGCTCGAGCGGCTACTGCCCGTCGCGGAAGCCGGCTTGCACCGCCAGAAGGTGAACCCCGACCACATCAAGAAGTACCTCGGCGTCGTCGAGGAACGCGTCAAGACGGCGCGCACCGGGGCGCGGTGGCAGCTGTCGTCGTGGAACTCGCTGCGCGATCGCGCGACGTTGCCGGAGCGCGCGACCGCCCTCGTTGCCGCCACGGTACAGCGTCAGCTGACGGGACGCCCGGTTTCAGAATGGGAGCGAGCACGCTTGGACGAGACCAAGGTCGGGCCGAAGAAGTACAACCGCGTCGAGCACTACATGACGACGGATCTGTTCACCGTGCATGCGGACGATCCGATCGAGATGGTGGCAAACCTGATGATCTGGGAGCGGCTCCGGCATGTTCCCGTCGAGGACCAGGACCACAAGCTCGTCGGTGTGGTGACCCATCGCGCCGTCATGAAGTTCGTGATGGGCGGTGGCTCGCCGCGTCGCACCGCGGTGGCCGACATCATGAAGCGCGACGTCGTCACGGTGACGCCGCAGACGCCCACGATCGAGGCGCTGCGCACGCTGCGCCGGCTCCGGATCGGCTGCTTGCCGGTGCTCCAGGACGACAACCTCGTCGGCATCGTCACCGAGGAAGACTTCATGGAGATCGCGTCGAAGCTCCTCGAAGATCAGATGGGGTCGGAGCAGCTGCCGCTCGGCTTCGAAGATACCGGCGTCACTCAGCGTATAACGTGATCTCGGTCGCCGCGATGTTCGCCATCTCGTTGGCGACGCGCCAGTCGGGGTGACGCAGGATGATGAAGCCGTCGCTGAGGAGCGTGTGCTTCCAGTTGCGGCGCGGCGTGCCCGGCCGGAGGAGCTTCTCCTCGACGACGTGCTCGCCGTAGGTGCGCATGAAGTCGACGAGCCCGACGATGCGGGTGATCCTGCCCTGCCCCAGCGCGCGCTTGAAGATGATCGAGACGTTGTACTTGCGCTGCGTCGGTGCCTCGAACTTCTTCCAGCACACGGCGCGCGCCCACTCGCGAAACAGATCGATGTCGCAGGTGTAGTTCATCTGATCGACGAGGTGCGCACCGCCAGGGCGACACCCGATCTCGCCAAACACGACCTCGCCGTCGGGCTTCTTGAACCACTCCATGTGGGTGAAGCCCGTGCCCATGCCGAGCGCGCCGAGGACCCGTCGTCCGAGCGCGATGCCGCGGGCCAACGCCGGTTGCTCGAGCTGACGCACCGTGGTGATCACCGGGCTGATCCACTCGTTGCTGCGCGCGATCAACGGGCGCGGCAGATACTGCGCGACGTTGCTGAACGCGGGTGAGCCGTCGATGCAGACGTTGTCGAAGGTGAACTCTTCGCCGCCGATGAACTCCTCGACGCTGGCTTCTTGCACGTGCTGCGTGCGCGCGAGGATCTGCGCGAGCTCGTGCTCGTCGTTGATGCGATACGTATCGGCGCTGCCGGCACCGGAGATCGGTTTGAGGACCAACGGAAATCCGAACTGCTCGGCGGCGGCGTGTGCGTCGGCGGCGGTGCGAACCCGGGCGGCTCGAGGAACCCGGAGGCCCGCGGCGGCCACGCGCTCCTTCATCAACTGTTTGTCGCGAAACCCGCGCACGGCATCGAGCGACATGCCCGGAATACCGAAGCGCTCGCGCAGCCGCGCGGCGGTCAGCACCATGACCTCCCAGTTCGATTCGATGCGGTCGATCGATCTCCCTCTCACCCAGGCGCTGACCCGCTCGACGACATCGCTCTCGTCGAGCAGTCGGGGCACCTGGAGGTAATCGGCGAGGTAGCCGCGCAGCTGCGGGCTCAGGCTCGCGAGGGGCTGATCGCCAACGCCGAACACGTTCGCCCCGACCTCGGCCAACCCGCGCGTGTACTGCTGCATCTCGGGCGGGTACGCGCAGGCCAGGAACACGACATTCATCGGCGAGCCATTGTCGCATCCTGGCGACCGTGCGTGATACTGGCGACCCGATGCGAAATGTCGTCTTCGTCGCGCCGTTCCCACTCGAGACCACGATGCGCTTCGTGCGTGCGGTCGCCGGGCTGGCCAACGTGCGGTTGCTCGGTGTCGGCCAGGAGTTCCGGGCCGAGGACCGAGGCCTGTTCGCCGACATCGTGACCGTCGCCGACGGGCTCGAGACCCGGCTGCTGCTCGAGGCCACGCGGATCCTCGAGAAGAGGCACGGGAAGATTCACCGGCTGATCGGGATCCTGGAGCCGCTGCAGACCCAGCTCGCCGAGGTCCGCAAGGCGATGGGGATCTCGGGGACATCGCCCGAGACCTCCGAGATGTTTCGCGACAAGGCGCGGATGAAGGACGAGCTCCGCCGGCACGGGCTGCCGTGTGCGCGGCATCGGCTGATCCGGCAGTGGAGTGACGCCGAGGGCTTCGTCAAGGAAGTCGGCCTGCCGCTGGTGCTCAAGCCGCCGGCGGGGATGGGTTGCAAGAGCACGTGGCGGATCAACACGGTCGACGAATTGCGTGCCGCGCTCGTCGCCCTGCATGCGAGCCCCGACCGGCCGGCACTCGCCGAGGAGTTCTTGCGCGGTCGCGAGTACTCCTTCGAGAGCATCACCGTCGGTGGCAAGGTGTTGTTCCAGTCCGCGTCGCGGTACTTCCCGACACCGCTCGAGGTGATGGAGACGCCCTGGGTGAAGTGGGTCGTGGTGCTCCCGCGGACGATCGCGACACCGGAGTTCGAGGACGCGCGCGTGCTCGCGGTCAAGACGGTCGAAGCCCTCGGGCTCGAGACCGGGATGACGCACATGGAGTGGTTCCGTCGCGACGACGGCTCGCTGGCGATCGGTGAGATCGCGGCGCGGCCGCCGGGCGCGAACATCGTGCGGATGAACAGCTTCGCGCACGACGTCGACATGTACCGCGCGTGGGCGCGGGCCGTCGTCGACGATGCGTTCGATGGACCGTACGAGCGCAAGTACGCCGTCGGCTGCGCGTTCCTGCGTGGCTACGGTCGGGGTCGCGTCGTCGACGTGCGCGGCGTCGATCTGGCGAACGAACGGATGGGGAGCTGCGTCGTCGAGTCGAAGATCCCGGTCAAGGGGACGCCGAAGTCCGATAGCTACGAGGGCGACGGCTACGTGATCGTCCGCGATCCGGATACCGAGGTCGTCAAGAAGGCGATGAACATCGTGATCGAGACGATCCAGGTCGAGTACGCGTAGCGTTACGACCGTCGAGAATCCAGCGAGTTGCGTGCGCTCGAAGATTTCCCGTCACAGCACGTACGGTCCGCGCTCTGTCCAGAGGATGAAGAAAATTACCAAGCGCCTCGCCCTCACCACGCAGACCATCCGCGTCCTCCAGTCCGGCGACCTCTCGCAGGTCCAGGGCGGCAC
>JBBQJJ010000364.1:0-9224 GCA_038325805.1 Haliangiales bacterium | reverse complement strand
GTCGGGAAACAGCGTGAGCTCGACGGAGTGGTCGCCGATGCTGGTGGCGGTCCCGAGCAACACGATCTCCTGATCGATGACGCGCTCGTCGGTGAGCTTGTTGATCTGGATCGTCACCGTCATCGGCTGCCCGACCTGGAGCGTCGACGGGATCATGGTCTCGAACGTGCGCACGTCGTCTTCGTCGGCCCAGTCGTCCTGGGCCTGACGTTCGCCGAAGTACACGAGCTTCTCGCCGTACACGGTCCGGTTCGCGTAGTAGCCGCGCACCGCATCGCGCATGCCCCAGTGCTGGCCCGCGTGCGGCATGTAGACCTGAAGCGCCCAGATACAGATCGCGAGCCCGGCCGCGCCGATCAAGGCAACCCCGAGGCGCCTGAACCGGGTGGCCGCGACGGCGAGCGCGACGGCGGCGAACACGCCGAGACCGAGGAAGCCGTCGCTGGTGTCGACGGCATATGGATCGGCGTTCGGCCACGCGCGGTCGTAGCGGAACACGAACATCTCGATCCAGCGCTCCGGCTCGTACATCAGATCGCGCGTGATCAAGAAGACGATGCCGATCGCGAGCCCCGCGTAGAGCGGATGAAACCGCTCGCGCTTGGCGAGGAGATCGTCGAGATACCAGGCGACGAGCAACGCCAGCGCGGGGATCGCGGGGAGGATGTAGTGGTGGAACTTGGTCTGCACGAGGCAGAACAAGCTGGTCGCGAGCACCGCCCACAAGCCGAGCGTGAACCGCACGCGCTGCTCTCGCGTGCCCGTGCCGGCGCGCAGCATCGTCGCGGCGAACGCGGCAGGTAACAGCGCGGCCCAGAGCCACATGCCGTGACCGAGCTGGTTCGCGTAGTACTCGAACGTGCCGGGCGAGTTGTCGACGCCGGAGCCGGCGCGGTTGAGGATGTGCGTGTAGAAGTACTCGTCGACGAAGCGGAGGCCCTCGCGCAGCCACATCCCGACGTGCCACGGGATCGCGACGACGGTCATCAGGATCAGGCCGCGCTTGAGCTCGTACGCGCCCTCGTAGAGGTGAACCCAGCGGTTCATGCAGACGAGGTGGAAGAACGCGACGAGGACGACGACGGTGAACCCGGGCGGGCCCTTCGCGAGCACGCTGATGGCGAGCAAGAAGTACGCGGCCAACAAGTAGAGCTGGCGCATCGTCGCGATCGGTTGCATCCACAGCGCGCGATCCGCGATCTGATTGGTCGCGGCCCAGGCGCGCCCGCCGCCGATCGCCATCAGCGGGAACGCCAGGCCGCGGATCAGGTAGCGATCGACGGAGTGGCGCTCCCACGGCGTCAGGATGTCGTCGAACACGTGCCGCCACATCGACTGCCCGGCGCGGCGGGCCGGCATCGGCTCGTTGACGATCGCGGCGATCACACCGCCGATCAGCACGAGCGGTAAGCGAAAGATCAGCCAGCCGTCACGCGACAGGCCGGCGGTGAACCACAGCATCAGCGCGGGCAGCCAGATCGCGGGATTGGGGATCGCGCCCTTGAGCCCGAGTTGTGGACCGCGCGCGAAGAAGATCGCGTAGTAGATCGTCTGCAGCAGCACGAAGCCGACGGCGATGCCCATCACGATATGGCGTGCGTCCCAGGGGAAGCGGCCTTTGAACAGCGCGCCCTTAGAGAGGATCGGACGGTCGCCGTCCTCCATCGCGAGCAGGAACAGGGCGATCGCACCGGCGGTGCATGACACCATCGGCATGTCGGGAATCGCCTGGCGCCCGATCATGCAGAACATCGGTGTCGAGCCGACGACGAGCAAGGCGAGCCATGCGAGCCGGCGACTGACGAGGCGCGCGAGCATCCACCACAGCATCGTCAACCCGCAGACCGCGGCGATGATGAACGGCATGCGGATGCCGATCATGATCCGCACCGAGTCGGTCATCTCGCCGGAGTACCCGCCATGCTCGGCGGCACCGACTGCGCGGAGACCAGTGGCCATCATCCAGAACATCAGCACCGGCTTGGAGCGGAAGCCCTCGACCTCGGTGGGCGTGCCCGTCGACGTGCCGACCCAGTTGGTCTTCACGAAGTCGTCGTCCTGCAACATCGTGCGGGCGACCTCGCCGTAGTGGGTCTCCCACGGATCGACGAGCGAGTAGCTCCAGATCCCAGGCACGAGCACGGCGAGCGAGATGATCACGACAAGCGACAGCTCGAACCGCAGCGGACGCGGTCGACTGCCGACGAGCTCGGCGGTTGGCAGATCGGCCTGCAACGTCGCGAGAACCTACCACGTGGAAGCCGAGGGCAGATGGGTGGCGAAGCCGGGTCCATCGCGTTAGCGTGCGTCGGTGTCGCGGTTTCCCGATCTCTCCGCCGCCGGGGTCGCGGTGCCGGCGTCGATCTTCGCCCGGTTGCGCGAGCACCTCGCGAAGTTCCCCGGCGACATCATCCCGCTCCAGATCGGCGACACCCACCTGCCGCCGCCCCATCGCCTCGACGAGGTGACCTGGACGGAGCTCTCGCCGCTCGATCTCTACGCGTACGGCAGCCCCAACGGGTGGGCGCCGCTGGTCGACGCGATCGTCGAGAAGGCGCAGCGGAGTGGGTTGGCGATGTCGCGCGATGGGGTCCAGGTCGCGTGTGGTGCCACCCACGCGCTCGCCTGTGGGGTGCAGGCCCTCTGCGATCCGGGCGACGAGCTGATCCTGCTGACGCCGCACTGGCCGCTGATCCGCGGCATGGCGCTCGCCAACGCGGTGACGCCGGTCGAGGTTTCGTTCGACCTCGAGGCGATCGAGGCCGCGATCACTCCGAAGACCTCGGCGATCTACTTCGCGACGCCGAACAATCCCGACGGCACGATGCGGACGCGCGCCGAGCTCGAAGGGATCGCTGCGCTCGCCGACAAGTATCGGTTATGGATCCTCGCCGACGAGGTCTACGAGCACTACGCGTACGACGCCGAGCACATCTCGATCGGCGCGTTGCCGGGTGCCGCCGAACGCACCGTCACGGTCTACTCGTTCGCGAAGAGCTACGCCCAAGCGGGTCTCCGCGTCGGTTACGCACTCGCCTCGCCGCACGTCGCCTCCACGATCAAGAAGCTCGTCAACCACACCGTCTACAACGTGCCCGTCGCGATGCAGCGAGCCGCGCTCGGTGCGCTCCAACAAGGTGGGCCGTTCCTCGCGGACGCGCGCGACACCTACAAGTCGCTCCGCGATCGCGCTCGCTCGCGGTTGCCGGCACCGTGTGAGGTGCCGCCGGGTGGCGCGTACCTCTGGGTCGATTTCGCGCCGTGGTCGGGCGACGACTGTCTGCCCGTCCTCGAGCACTGCGCGGCCGCAGGGGTGCTGATGGCGCCGGGCAGCGCCTTCGGCGACGCGTGCAACCGCTACGCGCGGCTCTGCTTCACCGGTGTCACGCCCGCTCGACTCGACGAAGGCATCGATCGCATCGCCGCCGTCCTCGCCAACATGCCGCGCAGTCACTAATCATGACGTCTAGTCATGGGGTCACGCTCCCCCCTTCCATGTCGGTGAAATCACTGGCGTCCTGGCGCAAAGCGTACAAACCCCTTCCAATGGCTCCAATCGGCGATTGCGCGTGGTTTACGTGGGTTTGTACGTTTCGCGCCAGACGCCGAATGATACCGAGCACTTGGAGGGGTGGAGCGTGACCCCATGATCCCGCGCAGCGTCTGCGAGGGTGCCTTCGAGGGCGCGATCGCGGCGTGCGATCCTCGATCTGTCGTGCGCGATGCACTCGCTCGGTTGGGCGAGTTGCCGGGCAAGCGGTTCGCGATCGCGGTCGGCAAGAGCGCACAGGCGATGGCGCGCGGCATCGGCAACGTGCAGCGCGGACTGGCGATCACGAACGCGATCGATGGCGAGGTGTTGCCGGTGGGATGGAAGCTGCTGGTCGCGCCGCATCCCGTGCCCGACGAGCGCAGCGTCGAGGCGGGCAGGGCGGCGCTCGCACTCGTCCGTACGGCGACGGTGGCGGATCACCTGATCGTCGCGATCTCGGGCGGCGCGTCGTCGCTGATCGAAGTTCCGCAGACCACGCTGGCGGAGCTGACGGCGATCACGAGCGCGGTGATGGCGGCCGGCGCGCCGATCAAGGATCTCAACCTGGTGCGGTCGTCGCTGTCGGCGATCAAGAGCGGCCGGCTCGCGATGGCGTGTCCCGCGCGCGTGGTCACGCTGGCGGCCTCGGACGTGATCGGCGACAAGCTCGACGTCATCGGCTCGGGTCCGACGTTCGGACCATGGCTCGACGGCGTCGATCGGATCGTCGATTACGGTAGCTGGCTCGATCGAAGGCGGCGCGTGGCACTCGAGATCCTCGCGCGCGAACGGATCGAGCCGCCGGTGCACATCCAGACATCGGTGCCACCGCAGACGGTGAAGCGACGCGATCGCGCGGAGCTCGTGATCCCGATGTCGGCGGTGGCGACCAAGGTGAGGCGAGAGCTCGCGGCGCGTGGGTTCGTTGCCCACGGACTCGACGAGGTGATGCGTGGTGCGATCGCGGAGCTCGCAGCGCGGCTGGCGGCGCGTGCCCACAAGGGCGCGTTCGTCGCGTTCGGCGAGCCGACGATCCGGTTGCCTCAGGGCCACGGTGTCGGCGGTCGTGCGCAGCAGCTCGCCCTCGAGCTGGCGCGGCAGTTTCGCGACACCCCGCGGAGCGCGTTCGTCGCTGGTACCGACGGCAAGGATGGTCCCGCCACGGAGGGTCGACCCTCACCCGCGGGTGCGTACGTCGACGGCACCACGTGGCAACGACTCGCCGACCTCGGCATCGATGGCGACGTGGCGATCGCGCGGTGTGATGCGGGGACGGCACTCTACGCGATCGATTCACTCTTCGTGTCGGGGCCCACCGGCATCAATCACGCCGACCTCGTGATCGTCGGATAGCAGTGTCCGGTAGCCGGACGCTGGGCCCGATGCGCTGGTTCTCGGTGACGCTCGGAGCGGTGCCGAGGGAAGACCTCGATCCGGTGGTCTCGCCGGACCGGCAGACGGTCAACCCTTCCACACGCTCGGGCCGCGTAGCTACCCGCCGATCTCGTGCCTCGGTTGGCCACGGACGGCGGAGAGTTGCGTGTTGGTGCTATACGGAGCGCCGTGGCTGCGACGTGGACAACCCTGTCCGTCCTCGACTGGACGACCCAACGCTTCACCGAAGCGGGGATCTCCGGCGCCCGCCTCGAAGCACAGCTGCTCCTTGCACGCGTCCTCGAGTGCACGCGGATGCAGCTCTACACCGCGTTCGACAAGCCGCTCGGCGAACCCGAGCTCGCGGCGTACAAGGCGCTGATCCGGCGCCGGCTCGGCGGTGAGCCGGTCGCGTATCTGCTCAACGAGCAGGAGCTGTGGGGACTGCTGCTGTACGTCGACGAGCACGTGCTCGTCCCGCGTCCCGACACCGAGACGGTGATCGAGGTCTCACTCAAGCTGCGCGGTGACAAGACCTTGCCGTGTCGCGTGCTCGATCTGTGCACGGGCAGCGGCGCGATCGCGATCGCCCTCGCGAAGGAGTTGCCGGCGGCGATCATCATCGCCACCGACGTCTCACCCCAGGCGTGTGCGATCGCCGCGCGCAATGCCGAGCGCAACAAGTTCGCGGAGCGCATCACTGTCCGCGAGGGCGATCTCTACGCGCCGGTCGCAGGGGAGCGGTTCGAGCTGATCGTCGCGAATCCACCGTACATCGCGACGGCCGTGATCGACACGCTGTCCTCCGAGGTCAAGCGCGAGCCGAGGCTCGCCCTCGACGGCGGCGCCGACGGGCTCGTGTTCTACGACCGGATCTGCGCCGCGATCTTCGAGCATCTCGCGCCCGGCGGAGTGCTCGTCGTCGAGCATGGCTTCGATCAGGCGGACGCCGTGCGCGAGCGCTTCGAACGAGCGGGGCTCGTCGACGTCACACTCGTCCATGACCTCGGAAAGAATCCGCGGGTCACGCACGGTCGTCGCGCGACCTAAGGCGATCGTCGTCGAGCCGATTTCGTCGATCACGACTAGCGACGACGGCGGCGACGGAACACCACCACCGCGACGACCAGTAGCAGCGCACCCGTCTCGGCATCCGGCGCCACCTGACCGCTGCAGCAACCCTTGCCACCGCTCACCGGCGTCGGCCCCTGTGGCTTGCAGCCGTCCTCGATGCCTGCCGCACACGCGCGCTCGAGATAGACGCGCGCCTTGTCCGCGTCGTCTTTCTTGCCGGTCTCGCGCAACGCCTTACCCGCCGCGATGCATGACATCGGATCGAACCCGTCGCAGCCCTTGCTGAACAGCTCCAGCGCCTTCTGCGGATTTTTCGGCGTCGCCGTGCCGTCGCGGTAGTACGTGCCGAGCAGCCACGTGTACGACGGGTTCTCCGCCGCGAGCTCGGTGGCGCGCGTGAACGCCTTGTTGCGCAGCCGCGCGACCTCGCCGGGCGAGCCCTTGCTCTGCTCGATCACCTTCGCGAGCTCCTCGCAGGCCGACGGACTCGAGTACTCGGCCTCGCACGACGTGCGCAGCACCATCTCGGCTTTCTTGAGATCGACGGTGATGCCGCCTTCACCCGTCAGCAGGTAGTGGCCCATGCCGCCGCAGCCGCTGTCGACCGTGGGCGGCGTGCATGACTTGCTGTAGTGCTCGAACGCCTGCTTGTGATCGAGCTTCTTGCCGACCCCGTAGCGATACATCTCGCCGACGTTCGCGCAGCCCGACAGGCTGCCGAGCTCGCACGACTTGGTGAAGTAGCCGACGGCCTGCGTGATGTCCCAGCGGACGCCATTCGACGTGTAGTACATGAAGCCGATGCCGTTGCACGCGTCGGCGAAGCCGCCCTCGCAGGCGCGCTTGTAGTAGACGACGGCCTGGTCAGCCTTCTTGTTCTGCATCAACAGCGTGCCGAGGCCGCTGCACGCGTAGTGGTAGCCGGCCTCGCAGGTCGCCTTGTAGAGCTCCTCGGCCTTCGCGAGATCCTTGCCGATGCCGCGACCGGCTGCGAGCAAGTCCGCCTGGCGAATACAGCCAACCTCGTTCTTGCGACCGCACGCGGATTTGAAGATCTCGTACGCCGCGCGGCGATTCGCCTCGGTGTCGGTCAGGGACAGCGTGTCGGCTTGCCCGAAGCACGCCTCGTCGAACCCGGTCTTGCACGACGCCTCGAGGACCGTGGTGATGTCCTCGACCTTGCCCTTCGTCTCCGCGTTGAGCTGGGGAAGTAGCCTGCAGGTATCGGCGATGTTGTACTCGCACGCGCGGCTGTACAGCACGAGCGCTGCCTTGGGATCCTTCGGCACACCCTCGCCATCGTGGAGCGTCTTCGCTGCCTTCTTGCAAGCGTCGGCGAACAGCTGCTTGCCGTTGCCCTGACATGCCTTCTTGTAATGCTCCAAGGCCTTCACCCCATCCTTCGGGGTGCCGGTGCCAGCCGCGTGCATGCCGCCGAGGCCATCGCAGCCGACCGGCGAATCGAGCTTGCACGACTTCTCGTAGAGCTTGAACGCCTCGTCGACAGACACCGTGATCCCACCCTTGCCGTTCGCCGTGATCCAGGCGAGCCGGTAACACGAGTCGCCGTCGTCGTCCTCGCAGCCTTGCTTCGCGAGCTTGTGCGCGCGCGTATGCTCGTCACGCTCGATCAACAAGCGCGCACCGATGCCGCAGCTACCGAAGTAGCGACCGAGACACGCCTTCTCGAGCGCGAGGATCCCGGCGTTCAAGTCCTTCGTGATGCCGGTGCCCTCGGCCGCGCGCTCGCCGAAGTTCTGGCACCAGCCGAGGCCGCCGTTGTCGCAGGCCTTGCGGTAGTTCGCGGTCGCCTTGTTCTGATCCTTCGCGTCGATCCCGAAGCCGAGCCGATAGAACTCGGCGAGCGTGCCGCAGTATTTCGGATCGAGCTGGCAGCCTCGCTCGGCCAGCTTGAACGCGCGCGGCAGATCCTGCTTCGCCATCCCGAGGCGCTCGCCGATCTTCTGACACGCATCGGCGTTGTCGAAGTCGGTGCACGCGCGGTCGTACGCCTTGTTCGCGCCGGCCTCGTCCTTGCCGCCGCCGTACCCGGCATCGAGCGCCTTGCCGAGGTTCATGCACGCCTCGCCGTGGCCGGCGTTGCAGCCCGAGCGATACGCGGTGACCGCCTTGGTGAGATCCTTGCTCGCGCCCTTGCCGTTCTCGTGGATCCAGCCGAGCCACGCACACGCGGCACCATCGGCCCAGCCAGTCGCGGGGCATTGCGGCGTCAGCTTGGCGAGCGCCTTCTTGTAGATCGCGTTGGCGGTCGTCAGGTCCTTGCTGCCGCCGAGGCCACCCTCGAGCAACTCGCCATCGCGCGCGCAGGCGACGCCACTACCGAGCTCGCAGCCGTGCTGGAACGCCATCCGTGCCTTGCCGTAATCGCCGGTGCGGACGGCGAGGTCTCCGACGTCGGTGCACGCTTCGAGATCGCCTCCGCTGCAACCCTTCGCGAAGTAGTCGGCGGCCTTCTTGTCATCCTTCGTCGCCGGTGCGCGACCACGCACGTAGAGGAAGCCGAGCAACCGACACGACGGACCGTGCTTGTCAACGGTGCACGTCTGCTCGAGCGTGGTCAGCCCGCGTTTCGGATCGGGCGTCTTGCCTCGACCCTCGATGTCATCGCTCGCGCGCTGGAACTTCTCCTGCGGAGACATGCGCGGCGCGGCCTTCTTCTTGACGCACGCGCCGGCGGCGATGTCCCACGCGGTGCCCGCCGGGCAGTCGATTCGCGGGATCGCCCACGCGGGCGCAGCAAGCCAAACAAATCCGAACGCGAGCACCAAACGGAGCAGCAGCATCATTCCCCCCAAGATCCCACCAGCGTATCGCGTCTGCAGGGGTGACGTCGTGGGTCAGCGCTTGTTACCGCGACGCGGACGATCGCGGACCCGCAGCTTCACCGATGCCTCGTACCCGGGGAGCGCGATCCCTGCGTCCGAGCATGCCTGACCGACGATCATGCGCTGACCGGGGCCTTGAATCTTGTCGGCGACGCTGTTCGCTTTGGCGGCATTTCCCGTCGAGCAAGCGGAGATCGCGATCGTCACGTAGCCACGCGGCTCCGGCTTGCACGCGATCGCGGCCTCGGCTCTGGTGATCGCGGCAGCGTGGTTGCCGGTGGCGGTGAGGCGCCGCGCCTCTTGATACATCCCGTCGACGTCATCGCATGCCTGCGAAGGCTTCTGAGCAGGTGTCGGGGTGGCAGCGACCTGGGTGTCAACCGGCACCGTGAGGTCAC
>JBBQJJ010000363.1:0-9226 GCA_038325805.1 Haliangiales bacterium | reverse complement strand
AGCGACTTCCAGCACCTGTCGCGCAAGGGCGCCAACAAGCTCGCAGACGCGGTCTACGAGGCGCTCGTCGCTGGCTTCAAGAGGTATGCGGGTAATTAGCGTCGCGCTCTGGCTGGCGCTCGCCGGCTGCGGCAGCGGCTGCGACGGCGAACGCGCGAAGCCGCCGGCACCGCCGCGCCAGCCGATCGTACGCGCCGATGCGGCGGCG
Organism: Haliangiales bacterium; assembly: GCA_038325805.1. Classification (GTDB taxonomy): domain Bacteria; phylum Myxococcota_A; class Polyangia; order Haliangiales; family Haliangiaceae; genus JABFXX01. Next base: position 9,018 of record JBBQJJ010000363.1, on the reverse strand, counting down.
AGCGAGCAGCCGATCGACGGCGCCGTGGCGCTGGCGCATGGTTATCTCGATGCGCCGCCGGGCACGCTCGACCCGCTGTTCGCCGGGCTCGCCGCCGCCGAGAAGAGCGATGCCAGCGGCCGCGTCCTGATGGTGTTCTTCGGCGACTCGCACACCGCGGGTGACTCGATGACGTCGCGGATCCGGACGGTATGGCAATCCAAGTTCGGCGATGCGGGGCGCGGCTTGGTCGCCGCGGGAAAGCCGCCGGCGAAACACTACTACCAGCGCGATGTTCACTACGGCGCGAGCGGCACGTGGAAGGCGGCGATCGGCGGTCACAAGGATCCCGAGCCGTATGGCATCGCGGGGCTGCGTGTGTACGGCGACAAGAAGGGCTCGCAGCTGTGGGTCGAGACATGCTCGGACTGCCCGGCGGGGACGAGCGTCGCGCAGTTCGAGGTGCTCTATCAGGCGTCGCCGACCGGCGGGAACCTGAAGTATCGCGTCGACGACGGAGTTTGGCAGGCGTTGACGACGAAGACCTCGACCATCGAGCCGCCACATCCCGCGCGCCAGGTGATCGCGGTGCCCGACGGCCCGCACAAGCTGACGCTCGAGCACACCGGTGGGGGCAACGTCGACCTCTACGGCGTCGCGCTCGAGCGGCAGCAGCCCGGCGTCATCGTCGATTCGCTCGGCGTCGTCGGGCGGCGGCTCGGCAGCCTGCGCTCGTGGGACTGGTCGATCATCGGCGAGCAGCTCGCGACGCGCGATCCGCGGCTGGTGGTGCTGCAGTACGGGACGAACGAGGCGGACGATCCGGATCTCGACCTCGAGGCGATCGCGAAGTACTACGACGATACGATCCTGCGGATCCGCGCGGCCGCACCGACGGCGTCGATCCTGATCCTCGGGCCACCCGACATGGGCGTGCGCGAGGGGGGCAGGAACTGCGATCGGCTGAAGTCGAGACCGCGGCCCGATCCGAACGCACCACCGAACGTCATCCCCGAGTGCCAGTGGCGAACCCCGTCGGTGCTCCGCGAGATCATCTCGATGCAGCACGCGGCCGCGCTGCGCAACAAGGTCGCGTTCTTCAACACCTTCGCCTCGATGGGCGGCGCGGACCGGATGGCCCAGTGGGTCACCGGCGAGCCGAGGCTGGCCTACAAGGACCACGTTCACCTGACCGACCTCGGTTACCACCGCTGGGCGGACGAGCTGTCGAGCGCGCTGTTCGCCGACTACGTGCGCTGGAGAGCAGTGCAGAGGCTTCCTCCGAGCGCGGCGCTTGCCTCGGCTCCGGCCCTGAGGCCCGCGCGTTAGCATGTTGTTCTCGTCGCCCGATTACCCGGTCTTCCTGATCGCGGTGTTCTTCCTCTACGGGCTCGCTCGGTGGGGGAGCTGGCCATGGGCGCGGTATGCGCTGATGCTGCTGCTCGGCGACATCGTGTTCATGCTCGTCGCGAAGGATCCCGACACGCTGTGGGATCCGATCGGCGGGCCGCTGCTGCGCCTGGTGACCGGCGGCGAGTGGCCAACGTGGGTTTTCGGGCACTGGCTGATCGGTGGTGCGGTCGTCGCGGGTGCGATCTACATCGGGCGACGGTGGGCCGACTGGATCACGTCGGAGTCGGGGCAGAAGAAGTTCGCCGTCGGCATGGTGCTGGCGATCGGCGCGATCGGCGGTGCTGCGATCGCCGCGGAGCTGATGCTCACCGATCCGATGCCGCTGACGGACCCCGCGCTACCCGGCTGGATGATCAGCTGGGCCAAGCCACATACGCCGCTGAGCTCGCTGACGTTCGTGCTGATCGATCACGGACATCTCTTGATCCTCGCGATCCTCGGCATCGCGATCGGCGCCACGCCGCACGGCGACCGCAATCCCCTGGGGCGCGTCCTCGTGCTGTTCGTCGTCTCGACGCTGTTCTATCACGCGTGGGCCGCCGCGATGCCGGGGCTCTATCGCTACCTGTTGTTCCTGCTGCTCGGCACGATCGTCCTCGATTACTACCTCGGCATCTGGATCGAGCGCGCGAAGGATCAGTCGACGCGCAAGCTGCTCGTGATCGTGTCGCTGTGCTCGAACCTTGGCATCCTGTTCTTCTTCAAGTACTACGACTTCTTCCTGATCGACGTGTTGCGGGTCGATGCCGACCCGCTGCGACTGATCCTGCCAGCAGGGATCTCGTTCCACACGTTCCAGTCGCTGTCGTACACGATCGACGTCTATCGCAAGGAGCTGCCCGCGACGAAGTCGCCGATCGAGTTCGCGACGTTCGTGCTGTTCTTCCCGCAGCTGGTCGCCGGCCCGATCGTGCGCGCGCAGGATCTGCTGCCTCAGCTCGCGAAGCCACCGCCGCTCGATCTCCAGAAGGCGACGGATGGGTTATTCCGCATCGTCGTCGGGCTGTTCAAGAAGATCGCGATCGCCGATGCGCTCGCCCTCGCGATCGTCGATCGCGTGTTCGACGATCCGTCGCACTTCTCGTCGATCGAGGTGATGTGCGGCGTCTACGCGTACGCGCTGCAGATCTACCTGGATTTCTCGGCGTACTCCGATATTGCGATCGGCTCGGCGCAGGTCCTCGGCTTCGATCTGCCCAAGAACTTCGAGACCCCGTACCGCTCCGCGAACCTCCAGGAGTTCTGGCGACGCTGGCACATCTCGCTGTCGACCTGGCTGCGCGACTACCTCTACATCACCCTCGGCGGTAGCCGCGGCGCGGAGTGGCGGACGTACTTCAACCTGACGGCGACGATGCTGCTCGGTGGCCTGTGGCACGGCGCCAGCTGGGCGTTCATCGTGTGGGGTGCACTGCACGGCTTCGGACTCGCGGTGACGCGCTACTTCCAGCGAAGCTCCGCGAGCCTGCGCGTCATCGTGCCCCGGGTGCTCGTCATGTGTGGCATCGCGATGGCATCCGCTCAGCTGCTGTTCCTCCTCCTTCCACGGTGGTGGGGAGTCCATGTGAATAGTATTTGGGCTGCGTTGATCACGTTGTGGGCTGGCGTGGTCCCGATCTGGGCGGCGCTGACGGCGTGGCTCGGTCGCGACGAGAAGCCCGGTCCCGTACCGGTGATGGGGCCATCGCCACTGGTCGCGATGTTCCATGGCACGCGCGGGGCAGGGTTCGACACGGCGCTGGTCGTCGAGTTGCTGCGGATCGGCATGTGCCTCGTCGCTGTCGGGTTCTTGCTCGAGCTCAAGTACGCCGACTCCTGGGCGTGGATCCCGACGATCCTGGTGATGTGGGGGCTCGGGATCGCGGCCGATGTCGTCGAGCGCGGCTTCGATCGCTGGGACGTGCGCCTGGTCAACGTGCTGCGCCGCTCGGTCGCCGTCGTGCTGGTGTTCCACTACGTCTGCCTCGCCTGGGTGTTCTTCCGCGCGTCGAGCTTCGATGCAGCGCTCGGGGTGCTGCGCCAGATCGGCGAGGGCGACACCGGCACCGCGAACCTCGGCACGCTGGTGACCACGGCGCTGGTAGTCGGCTTCACCTGTCACTTCTTCGCGGACGGCAGCTTCCGCTGGCTACGCAATCGCTTCGTCGAGCTGCCTCACTGGGCGCGCGGCGTGCTGCTCGTCGGAGTCGCGCTCGCGCTGCGCCAGCTCGCGCATCACGAGATCGTGCCGTTCATCTACTTCCAGTTCTGAAGGATCGCGCGCTGCTACTTCACCTCGGTCGTCGCTTGCCGCTCGTTGTTCGTGTAGTCGCGATCGTGGGTGGCCGAGGTGACGCGGGCCAATACCGTCGACACACCGGCCTCCGCAGGAGCGACCACGGTGACGAGGAACGCGCGCTGTTCCCCGCTCGCGAGCTCGGCCGCGCGGCAGACCACCGTCGACAGCGTCGTCGTGCAGGTCTCCCAGCCGATCGCGTCGACGAGGGCATAGCCGTCGGGCAGCGTGAATTCGGCGCGCACGTCGGCAGCCGCGGTGGGTCCAAAGTTGCGGAGGTTGACGCCGTAGGTGATGTCACCGTTCGGGGACACGCTCGGTGGCGCGACGATCTCGACCGCGAGGTTCGCGCTCGTGGTCGGGGTCAGGCGCACGACCTTGTTCGACTGCTGCGCATTGTTCGCGAGGGCGATGATCACGCCGTTAGGGGACATCGCGAGCGCGTCGGTCAGCGTGAGGCCGGTCGCGGTGGTGTCGATCAGATCGGAGAGGGGGTGTGGCGTCGCGTTCGGGCCGATCCAGAACAGCGCCTTCGTATCTGTGTTTTCGATACAGCACTGCGTGCCGACGATCAGGTCACCGGAGACGCCGACGACCCTGTTTTCGTCGGCGCCCGAAAGGAGCGGTAGCAGCGACACCACGCCACCGACCCGGCGGAAGCCGCGGCTTCTGCTGGAGACGCCAGGCACCTCGACGGTGGTGTTGCCGACGAGGTCGCTCCCGGTCGCGTCCATCGAGACGATCGTGGGGACGAAGCCGGTGATCGGAACCTGCGAGGTGGTGCCGTCGCGCAGGATGAACGGGCTGCCGATACCATCGTCGTTGACAGCCGTGAACGCGAGGACGCCCTGGTCGTTGAGGAGCGGGCCCAACGTATGGCGGAAGCCGCCCGGAGCGGTGAGGAACTCGACCGGCTGCGCAACACCAGCTGCATCGCGGCGGCGGATCGCGGTGCCGTGGAGCTCGGTGTCGGCATCCGGATCTTCGACCAAGAAGCCGAACGCGACCTCGCTGCGGTTGTTGATGCTGATCGGACCGACCAGGAGACCGGGAGGGACCGCGATCGCCGAGGTGACGACGCCGTTCTTGACCACGACGACGTCGTCGCCGAGGAGGCCCGCGAGCTCGTCGTTGTCGTTGAGCGCGCGTGCGAAGAAGCCGGCGGGTAGCGATAGCTCGACGCCATCCTTGAACACGCCGCGACTTTCGATCACGAGATTGTTTCGCGAGATGATCTCTGGAACGTGAAACGGGTCGACGTCCTCGACGCAGTGCGTGCCGTTACCGAGCGGCGCACAGGCCCCGGCGCCGCCGAGACCGGGCAGCGCCTTCGCGAGCTCGAGATCGACGATGCTGGGCAGCACGGTCTCGACGAACGCGAAGAACTTGTTGCCTGCGGTGGTCGACGCCACGTCGGCGGTCCACGACAGATCGAAGTCGACCTGGTCGACCGCGGCCTCGATCGTCGCGATCTCGATCGGGATCAGATCGCTGCCGCGCTTGTGGAGGATCTTGATGCGCTTGACGTTGTACCCGAGGCCAGGCAACGCGATCGACGTCGGGTCGAGCTGGACCTTGAACGTGACGACGTCACCAGCCACGAACACCGCCGTGCTCGACGTGGCGGTGCCCTTCGGCGACGCGGCGAGCGGCACGCTGGTCGATAGCTCGAGGGGGATGAACTCGGCGACGCCGAGCTTGGCGAGCAAGCCGCCGAGCTTCTTGCCGGCGCCGACCTTGCCGAGGATCGAGAGCTGATACGACGAGCGGTAGTCGGGATCGGTGTCCTCGGTCTGCAGCGTGGCGGGCGCCAGGCTCGCCTCGTACTTGCCGCCGACCTTCGCCTTCACCATCTCGATGCGCGCCTGCTTGATCAGCGTCGCACCCAGCTTGAGCGCTGCATAACCGCCACCAAACATCGCGGGCTCGAAGCGAATCTGACCAAGGCTCGGCACGACCCACTGGACCTTGTTGGTGTTGGTGAGGTCGCCGATCTTGTTCACCAGGCTGCAGTTGCCGGCGAGGCACTCGATGCCCATCTCGATCTTCGACGTGCTCTCCGTCGACAGCTCGACGCCCGCGTTGACCACGTTGATCTTGCCCTCGAGCTCGAACGCGATGCCGGCTTCGACCTCGCCGGACAGGATCAGGCCGGCCCAGCCGGGGAACTTGAGCAGCTTCGAGTACAGCGGCGACTTGCACTCGAGTCCGAACGTCGCGTCGACGTTGACCACCAGCCCGATCGTCGCCTTGAAGCTCGGCTCGGCCTTGACGATGATCCGCTGGACCTCCTCGACGGTGTTGTAGGTGACCTGAAACGTCGGCTCGAGCTTGGCCGAGAACTGCGGCAGACCCGCGAGTGAGATCGGCAGCGACGGCAAGCTGGTCTCGCACGCACCGATCGGTGGCAGCGAGAACGAGCCGGCCGTCGGCGCCGGTGCGATGAACGCGCGCTTGGAATCACGCTTCGGCGTGTAGCTGTACGTGCCGTCGACGAACGTGATGTCGTACGCGGCGGCGAGCTCGGGCGGCACGTCGGGTGTGATCGGGGTGCCGTCGATCGTCTCGTCCAGTGCGGCCTGCGCGATCAGGCGCGGCAACGGGACCAGCTTGAGCGTGACGCGGGAGTTCTCGCCCTCGGCCACGCTCGAGACCACCTCGCCACCGATCGACACGCCCTCACCGCCGAGCACCAGCGTGCCTGGTGCAGGTGGGGCACCGCGCAGCGTGGCTTCGTACGGTGCGTCGAGATCCTCGGCGGCGCCGTCGAGCGCGTGCGGCAACTCGACGACATCGCCGTCACTGATCACCGTCACGCCCTCCGCCACGGTCACGATCGTGACCAGGGCAGGGCTCGACGATACGCCTTCCGCGGATGCGACGAGCTGCGAGGCACCGACCGCCTGGTTCGCGGTGATCGTGCCCGCGGCATCGACGTCGACAGCGGGCCTCGAGGACGCCCACGTGACATCGGTGGCGATCGGCGTGCCGTCGGCGGCGAACGCCTGGGCGACGAGGGCATGTTGATCGCCTTCGCGCGTCAGCATCACCGACGCGGGAGAGATCTCGATACGGGCGATCTCGCCATCGACCGGCGGCGAATCATCATTCGAGCCACCACAGGCAGCGGCGATCAGACAAAGAGGGATAACGAGCTTCAACGTGAATCTCCTGAAAGGCCAGCGCCGCTCTCGCGACCGCTTGCCGTGTTCAGAACTAAGAGGCCGCTCGAATCGAACGTCGCACGTTGCCCAAGTGCCCGAAGTAGCTGACGATCGGCCTGGGTCTACGTCGACGCCAACGTGAGTGGACACATCGCGCGAGGAAACGCGCGAGGACCTAGCTTGCCGAAGTCACAGTCGAACGTGTCGCTGGCGATCGCGACGATGATGCCGCTGCCGTAGCGAGGGTGGCGAACGCGCTGCCCGACGTGCCACTCGCCTGGAGCAGCGGTGGGTTCGGGGGGCTGAGCCACGGGCTGTGCCACGACGGAGACCCCCTCATCCCGCGCAACGACGTCGTCGGGTAGCAGTAACAGCAAGGGGCTCGCGATCCCGAATGCACCGTGTGTGTGAGGACGGAACTGATACGAGATCTCGACAGCGTCGCGAGCGCGGGTGATCGCGACGAACAGCAGGCGACGCTCCTCGGATGGATCCGAGCGACGATCGCCGTCGCCACACGCGTCCCGCGATAGCAGGGGCAGCACGCCGACATTGGCGCCCGAGAGGAACACGTGGCTGAACTCGAGACCTTTCGCGGCGTGGATCGTCAGGATGCGCACGCCGGCGGGCTTGTCAGAGTCGGCGCTCGGCTCGACCGTGTCGGCGAGGTCGTCCACGCACGGCACGCCGCGTATCGTGAGCGCGGAGGAGAGGTCCGCGACCTGCACGCGAAGGCGACAGAGCACGGCGAGCTCGTCCCACCGGACGCCGGCGGCGTGAAGCTCGCCGAGCCGCGCGGCAAGGTACGCGGCCTCCGCGGTCACGTCGTGATGCCGGACGATCGTGATCTTCTGTCCCGGGCCGCGCATGGGTACGAGCTCGCCGATCGCGACGGGCTGCGTGCCGAGGATCGCGCGCGCTCCCACGAGCACGGTCTGCGTGCTCCGATAACTCCGAGGTAGCGTGCGGACGCGACAGCTCCACTGCAACGCCGCGCGCGTCAACACCGTTGGCGCCGCCCCGCGCCAACCATAGATGGACTGCAGCGGATCGCCCACCGCAAAGAACTGCGCGCCGGGATGAGCGAGGGCTCGCACGAACGCGAGCTCTCGCGGCTCACAGTCTTGCAGCTCGTCGATGAGGATCTGTGCGAGCGCCGGTGAATCACCGAGCAGGCTTGTCGCATGTTCGATCAAGTCATCGAAGTCCATCGCGTCGCGCGCGCGTCGCTCGGCCGCGATGGTGGTGGCGACAGCTGCCAGCGCAGGATCGGTGCGCAGCCGGTCCCGCAGCGTTGCACGCCGCCCGGGCCGCATGCGGTGTCGGCGCATGACGGCGACAGCGAGCTCGACCGCTGCATCGTCGTCGAGGATCGTGAAGTGTCTGGTATGCCCTACGCGATCGACGGGCAGCACACGGCGAAGCAGGGCGCTGGCCACCGAATGGAACGTGCCCACGAGCCAGCGGTCGCGATCAGTCGTGGTGCGGCCGAGGAGCGCATCCAGGCGCTGTCGGAGCTCGCCCGCGGCTCGGTTGGTAAACGTCAAGATCGCGATCTGGTCGAGGGGCACACCGCACACGACGTGGAGATACGCCGCGCGGTGGACGAGCACCGTCGTCTTCCCGCTCCCGACCTGGGCATGCACGAGCGTGGCGCGATCGCAGGAGAGCACCGCGGCGCGCTGATCCGGATCGAGGGCGAGCAGGGAGGCGTACAGCGTGGGGCATGCCACTCGCGTGGCTTCCAGTCCGTCCGCGAGGATCACGGCAGTGGCTCCTTGGGGGGGGGCCCGCCGTCGGGGAGGATGTAGCCACTTGCGAGCTTTGCATTCGCGTGCGCCTCGCTCGTGGAGCGTCCCGCGATCAGATCGTCGTGACGACGCCGGAGTGCGCCGGAGACGCGGTGAGCTCGATCTCGGTCAGGCTCCGCGACTTCGATCGCGAGCGCGCCGGTGGACGGTACGGTGACGGCGGTCGCGATCGCGGTCCACAGTTGACGCTGCGCTGCGTCCGAACCGAGCCATGCGGCCATCCCCGGGCTCGACACGCGGACGACGAGGCGCTCGCCTCGGCGCTCGGGTGCGCAACGCGCGAGGATCTCGGCGCCGGGAATTCGCCGGGCCACGAGGCGCTCGGCAACCTCTGCCCAGCGAGCCACGACGTCCAGCCACGGGATTCGTGGCGTCG
>JBBQJJ010000362.1:0-9230 GCA_038325805.1 Haliangiales bacterium | reverse complement strand
GCCGGCGCGCTCGAGGCGTATCTCGCGAAGTATCCGTACGACAAGACGCGCGCGGTCGCCGTGCTCGACGCGTTCTGCCGGATCCCGATCGACGCCGCGAAGCCGGGTCCCGAAGCAGGGCGTCACGGCGTCGCCGACTGGGGCAAGGTCACGCGGCGCGAGCTCGTCCAGCTCAAGCTCGGCAATCGCGCGCACTTCGCGCCGATGTACGAGGTGAAGGGCTTCCGAGGCACCTATCGCTTCAAGGCGGATCACTGGGAGAACACCGTCGGTGTGATGGACGCGAAGATCGGGCAGTGGGTGGTGCTGTGCGTCGATCAGATGTCGGACCTCTATGACACGCCGCCGGAGTGGGCGAAGCCGCTCGCGACGCTGACGGCGATGGTGCCGGTGTCGCGGATGCCGCGCACCGACGAGATCGCGAAGTGGAACCCGCTCCACATCTCAGATCTCGCGCTGCGTCGCGATGGCGGCTACGGCAAGACCTCGCTCGACACCTCGCGGCGGTTCTTGTTCCGCTCCAAGCTCGAGAGCCACGAGGGTGGCACCCGGTGGGACATGTCCGGCTGGTGGATGGATGTGCCCGCCGGCATCACGGGCGCGAACCTCGTAGCCGCCGGGAAACGGCTGTGGTTCGTCGTCGAGGACCTCACGTTCGAAGAGCCGGCCGATGGCTCGAAGCCACGCCTCGTGGTTCGTGCAGTAGCCGTGGTCGACGACCTGTTTCCGTAGCACACTCGCTCCAGTGCGTTTGTTGTGCATCGCGCTGTGTCTGTCGCCGCTGATCGCGGTTGCCGAGGAAGAGCTCGACATCCCCGGGCTCGACGCCGCGGATCTGCGCGGCGACGCGATGATCTGGGAGGACGCGACGATCTTTCTCGAGCCGTACGAGAGCAGTGCGTCGGTGCGATTCAACATGTTCAGCCGGCGTCGCGATCAGGTCGGGCAGGCCATGCCGGTCCGGATCATCGATTCGTCCCTGAAGAACTTCGTCGAGATCGAACCGCCCGGTCGCGGCGATTGCACGTGGCGCAAGCTCCAGGTCGAGAATCGCCTCGAGGGGCTCCGGTTGTTCGTGCGCCGCGAAGATCTCGCGCCGGTGTTGATCAAGCCCTACGAGATGAAGTGGCCCGACGGGACGCGCATCAAGCTCGCCGTCGGCATGCCGGTGATGCCCACGTCGGCAGGTGACTACGTGGTCGGGCTCAAGCAAGACAAGGTTCGCCTCGCGATCCCGCACGCGTCGGTCGGCTACCTCTACAAGACCGGCAAGATCACCGATCCGGAACCGCTCAAGGAGAAGACGGCGCTGGTCTCGCGCGGTGCGAGCGTCAAGCTCGGCGACGACAGCTTTCAGGTTCGCTCGACGTGGTACGGCGCCGCCCCGGATCGCAAGAGCGACCAGGCGCTGGTCAAGCTGACCGCGCGCTGCCTCGAGATGGTGATCAACGCACCGGTCACGAACCTGCGGGTCACCGAGCCGCCGCGGGTGATTCCGAGCGCGCTGCCGCCGCATCTACCGGTCACGGGCTGGAAGATTCCGACCGGCACGCCGCTGATGTTGCCATCGGGCCGCGAGGTCGCCGTCGCCGCGAAGGATATCGGCGTGCAGCTCCCCGCACCGGCTCCGGAACAGATCTGCTTCGATGCGCGATTCGCGATGACCCGCGAGGACGAGACCTACGGGACGCTGACACGAACCGTCCGGTTGTGTGCGTCGGGCTCCGCCGTCACGAAGTGACGCGCGCGACCTCGAGGATGAACGGCCAGCGCACGCGCCGCGGTTCTCCGTCGGGCCACAGCGCCGCGACTCGCGTGCAGAACGCGTCGAAGTCCGCCGGCCCGCGTGCCTTGCGCAATCGATTCGTCGCCGACCACGACGACGCGTAGCCGAGAAATTCGTCGCGTGCCCAGCGGACCGCCATCTCGATCGGCGGAGCTTCCAGCGCTGGCCACGGCAACACCAGATCGCGATAGCCGGTGTTGATGTGCGCGCGCCCGGCGGGCCAGAACGGTCCGGCGATGTCCTCGATGAACGTCGTGACCTCGCGCCCGAGCTCGCCTTCGAGCTCGGGGTTGCGATAGCCGATCAACGCGACGATCGATCCGGCGTGCGTGACCCGCCGAACTTCGTCGACGAAGCGTGGCCAGTCGAACCAGTGCGCGGCTTGCGCGGCGACCGCGAGATCGATCGAGCCATCGTCGAGCCCGCTGTCCTCGGCGGGGCACACCCGATACTCGACGCGCGGATGCGCCGGGGCCTCCGCGATCTGCGCGTTCGCCGGATCCGTCGCGATCACGCGATCGAACGTGCTCGCCAGCGCGACCGTCAGCTGCCCGCTACCGCAGCCGATGTCCCACGCCGTGTCGCCGTGCGTGACCTCGCGCAGGTACTCGACGAGCGCGGGTGGATAGGTGGGGCGATAGGCCGCGTACCGGGCAGCGACATCGGAGAAGTAATCTGCGGAGGACACGCGCGTTCGATGCAGCGGGGCTGTTAGCGGATGCGCACTTGCGCGCCGATGCCCGCTTCGAGCTCGAACCGCAGCCAGCGCGAGAACGACGCGGTCTCGCCGACGAACAGGTAGAAGCCGTAGGCCCTGTCGAGGTCGAACCACAGGCCGTTCATGTTCTTGATCCCGAAGTCGGTCCCGAGCTTCGCGCCGGCGAGATCCTGGTAGCCCGAGGTGTCGAACACCACCTGTGCGGTCGTGAACAGCTTGGTCGAGCCGGCGTCGGCGAAGAAGAAGCGCGCGCCCGGCGAGATGTGGAACTGCCGCGTGCCGTCGACGTCGCTCGGCGAGGCACCGAAATCCGCTTCGAGGCCGAGCCGGAGCTCGACGAACAGGTCGACCTTCTGCGCGATGCCGTAGCCGAGCTCGAGATCGACCGCGAACGGCGAGCGCCCGGTGCACACGGCGGCGAACTGGTTCGCGCGCTGCGGATCGGTGTCGCCGCAGTACTCGTCGTTGTACGGGGCGAGCGCCCGCAGACCCTCGACGAACCGGATCGACACCTCGAGCTGCTTGTGGTGCGACAGCCGGACCGAGGCGGGCACCGGCTTCGGCGGAACTGTTGGCGGTTCCGCGGTCTCGGCACGAGCGACGGTCCCCGTCAAAAGCAGAGCTATCGCGAGCCAGCCCTTCATCGAGCCCACGCTAACACGTGGCGCCGGTGCTAGGTTCCGGGGATGTCGTTCACCCGGCGCGGGCTGCTCGTCGGTGGCCTCGCCGCCGCCGCGTCGACGCTCGTGCCTCGCGAGGCAGCTGCGATCGGTCCCTCGTCGAAGTTTCGGTTCGGCGCACTGACGCTGTCCGGTCGCCCACATCCCGGGCCTCGCCCGAATGCGCTCAAGCGGCTGTCGTGGGAGATCTCGAAGCGCACGACGATCCAGGTCGAGGAACCGGTGCTGGTCACGCCGACGAGCGAGACGCTGCACGAGACACCGTTCATCTATCTCGCCGGTGATCGCGAGGTCGAGTTGCCGAGCCAGGCCGGCATCGAGTCGCTACGCCGGTTCCTCACGTTCGGCGGCTTCCTGCTGATCGATTCCGCCGAGGGCTCGCCCGATGGCGCGTTCGACGCCTCGGTGCGCAAGCTGATCGCGGCGGTGTTCCAGAAGTCGCCGTCGTCGGGCGACAAGATCTTCGAGATCGTCAAGGACGATCACGTCGTCTACAAGTCGTTCTACCTGCTCGATCGGCCCTACGGCCGGTTGATGGTGCAGCCCGCGATGGAAGCGGTGATCCGCGATGGCCGGATCGTCGTCGCGTACCTCGGCAACGATCTCGGCGGCGCGTGGGCGCGCGATGATTTCGGCAACTCCGCTTTTCCGTGCGAGCCCGGCGGCGAGCGGCAGCGCGAGCTCGCGTATCGCATGGGCATCAACCTCGTGATGTACGCGGTCTGCCTCGATTACAAAGCTGATCAGGTCCACGTGCCCTTCATCATGAAGCGGCGGCGGTGGAATCCCGACGACGGCGCAGCCACACCCGTCCTTCCCAAGACCAAGCCGTGAACATCGTCCTATTCTCGGCGATGACGCGCTACGGGTTGATCGCCGCGGCGGTGATCCTGGTGATCGCGACGATCGTGATGATCAAACGCAATCACGGCCGGATCTCGGCGGCGCTCGGCGTCGGTGCGTTGCTCGCGATCGGCGCGCTCGTCGCCGAAGGGTTGCTCCTCCTCACCGTGCGCCTCGCCGCGCCGAGCGAGGCTGACTTCAACGAGTACCGCTGGGTGATCCTGTCGCCCTGGGGCCGGCTCGGCCTGTTCCTCGGCGGGCTCGCGGTCATCGCGATCACGTTGCTCGCGTGGCGTGCATCCCGCGGTGCACGAGGCTGGCGACGCGCGTCGATGATCGGCCTGCGCGCCGGTGCAGCCTTCGCCGCACTCGTCGTCTTCCTCGAGCCCGCCATCGAGCTCCGCCAGGTCGCGCGCGAACCCAACCGGATCGCGATCCTGATCGACGACTCGAGGTCGATGGGCCTCGCCGAACAGCAGGGCGGCCCGACGCGGATCGAGCGCGTCCGCAAGCTCCTCGCGTCGTCGAGCGCGCGCCTCGCTGCCTGGGAGCGCGAACACAAGCTCGACTACTACACGTTTGGCGAGACGGCCGCTGCCTCGTCGCTCGCCGGGCTCGCCACCGCCACCGCCACCGGTAAGGCCACGCTGATCCGCAAGGCGCTCGAGCAAGTCCGCACCCGGTACGAGGGCCGCGACCTCGCCGGTATCATCCTGATCAGCGACGGTGCCGCCACGGGGTTCATGCAGGAGGACTCCGGCGAGGGCGCGCTCAACGACTTCCTGCGCGGCCTCGAGACGCGTGTCCACACGGTGTGGGCGGCACGCCCCGGCATCAAGGACGTCGCCGTCGCGAACGTGCTCGCCGACGAGTTCGCGTTCGTCCGCACCGTCGTGCGCATCGATGCGGTGATTCGCACCACCGGCATGCCGGCGCGCCAGGTGCCGGTGACGCTGTCCACCGACGGGCAGCCGCTGCGCCAGAAGCTCGTCGAGCTACCCGCGGGAGACGCCGACGTCACGGTGACGTTCGAGGTCACGCCGCCGCGCGTCGGTCGCTACGTCTACGAGATCTCGGTGCCGGTCACCGACGGCGAAGCGGTCACCACGAACAACACCAACAGCTTCGTGGTGCGCGTGATCCGCGACAAGATCCGGGTGCTGCAAGTCGCCGGGCAACCGAGCTGGGACGTGCGCGCGTTGCGGCAGATGCTGAAGAGCAACCCGAACGTCGACCTCATCAGCTTCTTCATCCTGCGCACGCAGGACTCGATCTCGCTCGTCCCCAACGACGAGATGTCGTTGATCCCGTTCCCGACGCGCGAGCTGTTCGAGCACCAGCTGCCGTCGTTCGATCTGATCGTGCTTCAGGACTTCGAATATCTGCCTTACGGCATCGGCGACTACCTCGAGAACATCCGCAGCTACGTCGACGGTGGCGGTGGCCTCGCGATGCTCGGTGGCTCGACGTCGTTCACCTCGGGCGGCTACTACGGCACGCCGGTCGCGTCGGCACTTCCGGTCGAGCTGTTCGGTCCGTTCGACTCCGGATCGATCCTCGACACCAAGCGGTTCGCGCCCACCCTCACGGACGCCGGCTCGCAGCATCCCGTGACCGCGCTGCGCTACTCGGCCTCCGACAACGCCGCCGTGTGGAAGCAGCTGCCGCAGCTCGAGGGCGTCAACCTCATCAAGGGTGCGAAGTCCGATGCCACCGTGCTCGCCGTTCATCCTCGCCTCAAGACCAAGGCGGGCAAGCCGATGCCGGTGGTCGTCGTCGGCGATTACGGCAAGGGCCGCTCGCTTGCGGTCACCACCGATACGCTGTGGCGCTGGGGCTTCGTCGCCGCCGCGCAGCCTGGTGACGACGGGCGCCAGTACACCAAGTTCTGGGAGAACGCGATGCGCTGGTTGATCCAGGACCCCGATCTCCGCAACCTGCACGTCGACAGCGACGCTGTCGAGTACCTCCCCGATTCGCCGGTGCTCATCCAGGCACGGTTGTCGGGGCGGGACTATCAGCCGTTGACGAACGGCGCGATCGAGCTGACGATCAAGCGCGGTGCGGACCCGTCGCGGGCAGAGGCCGTCGGCAAGGTCACGGTGACCACGGGTGAGGACGGCACCGCATCGCACGAGCTCGGCGGGCTGGCGCCGGGCGTCTACCGCGTGGAGGCCAAGGCAGAGATCTCCGGCAAGCAAGTCGAAGCCTCGGATATCTTCCTGGTCCGCGAAGCTGGCACCGAGCTGGACCGCCCCACGGGCGATCGAGCCACGCTCGAGAAGCTAGCTGCCGGAACGGGTGGGTCTGCCCTCGGCCCCGTCGACGAATTGCCCGATCTCGAGCTGGATCCGCCTCGGATCGTGCGGGTGGACCGGCGGACCGACATCGAGCTGTGGAGCCGCCCTGGATTGCTATTTCTGATCATCGGGTTGCTCGGGCTCGAGTGGCTCTTGCGCCAGCGAAGTGGCTACCTATAAAACGTCGGCAGATGCCGCTTTCTCTCGACAGCCTCGTCCTCGACCTGATGTTTCAAGGCTCGGCTGCGATCGACCAGAAGACGTTGATCGAGGGCCTCGGCGGCGAGGAGGTGCTCGCGACCAAGCAGCTGCTCGACGTCGACAGGCTCGACCCGCGCGCCGAGATGGAGCTATCGCCGTCGATGCCGTTCCGCCACCGCGGCGAGCGTCGGCTGATGATCCTCGACGAAACCACGATCACGCCGCGCCCCGATCCGCAGGCGGATCCGCTGGTCAAAGGCGATCTGCGCGTCGCGAAGGAGCAGCTGATCGACATCTGCCAGAAGCTCCCGGTCCGGCTCGGCCGCCTGTTCGCGCTCGGTAGCTGGGGCGATGCGGTGATCGTTGCCCGCACCGCGAAGGACCTCCGCGGCATCGCGCTCGTGCCATGGGCGCTCGATCCGCAGATGGATGTCGACGGCAAGCGCCGCGCGACGCCGCTGTCGCAGAAGGAGTTCGAGGCCAAGATCCTCGCGTACGAGAAGCGCCTCGACGAGATGGACGAGCAGCAGATCCTCGGCGGGCTGTCGGGGGTCACGTTCGAGCGCCGTGGTGACGTGATCGTCGTCGACGTCCTCGAGGCCGATGGCTCGTGGGATCAGCGCAAGTCGATGGCGATGGAGCAGCAGCTCGCCGCTGTCGAGCGGTTCTCGTTGCTCCCGGGCGCACCCGCGTCGCCGAGGCCCACGGATCCACCGAAGGAGGCCGGCAAGAAGACCCCGGTGGAGAAGCCCAAGGCAGAGCCCAAGCCGGAGCCGAAGGGGCCGCCGATCGCCGCGAGCGAGATCGACGGCTCGATCGTGCTGGTGTTCCCGGCAGCGCGCTTCGATCTCGATGTCGCCGCCGCCCTCGGCAAGCGCGACTGGGACTTCGTCGTCCGTAGCTCCGACAACCTGACGGGCGCGATGCGCGACAAGATCCATCGCGATGGCGCTGGCTGGATCGCGCCGATCGAGTTCCTCTCCGAGGTGTTCGTCGACGGCAAGCCGCTGACCAAGCAGCACTTCGAGAAGGAAGCGACCGTCGCGGATGGCTACAAGTCGCTCGACGTGCACTTTCCGCGCTTCGGCGAGGTCCGGCTCCTCGAGATCACCGGCAAGGGCCGCTTCGTAACTTCTCTGGCAGACACGCAGCGCGCAGCTAAGCTGGTGTGACCATGAGGCTTCTGGGCGGAATTATCGTCGCACTCCTTCTCGCCACGACCACCGCAGGAGCCGACGATAAGGAGCTCGAGCGAGCCACCGTCGTGTTCGCCCGCGGCGACAAGCTGATCAAGAGCGACGGACGAGGCAAAGGCGAGACCGAGCTCGCGATGCTGCCAGCGAAGAAGGGTTCGGGACCGGTGATCGTGCGTGCGCTGCGCACCGATGCGAAGGGGACGGTGCTGCTCGCCGACCTCGATCACAAGTGGTGGTGGATGCCGCTCGACGGCAGCAGCAAGCAGCTCAAGCAACTGCCGTGCGGCGAGGGTCCGGCGCAGCTGCCGTCCGACGGCACCTGCGTGATCTGCCGGAGCCCATCCCCCGGCGACAAGGCACTGGTGGTGAGCTTCGCGACCGGCAAGCAGGTCACCGTCGACGTGCCCGCGCTCGGTGCGCGCGTGATCCCGGCGGGCCGCACGCATCGCGTGGTCTACGCCGACACCACGGGTGTGTGGAGCGTGTCCCTCTCCGACCGCACGAAGAAGACCAGGGTCGCTCCTGCGGCGCCGATCCGCAGCTTCCTACCGAGCCCGGATGGCAAGTACGCCACGGGCGTCTACCTCGAATCGATGTACGACAACCGGACGAAGAAGCCGCCCGTCGAGGCGCTGGCCACGTTCGCGCTGGATGGTGAGGGCGTCCACCGGCTGGGCATCCGCAATGGCGTGCCGCTCGACTGGTCGCACGATGGCTCCTACGTGCTCGTGCAGGAGGGCGCGAAGGCGTGCTTGATGCGCGCCGGCGGGGGCCAGTACAAGTGCTGGAAGGGCTTCACCGCCGTCTCGCTCGCACCCGATGCCTCGTATGCCTTGGTGCTCGGCGCACGCGACCAGAAGGCCGCACCCAAGACCCCGGCAAAGGCTCCGCAGAAGAAGCCCGCGAACGATGATGATCCGGGCGAGGCCGACGACGACGTTCCCGTCGAGCTACCGGTCGGAGCGCTCGCGTTGTACCGCGCGAAGCTCGACGGGCCGTACGATGCCGCGCCCACGATGGTGGCGAAGATCGTCGACGGCGCCGCCGTCTGGATTCCCGGCCGCTAGCTCAGCGGTTCACGACGCAACGTCCCTTGTGGTAGTGCGTGCCTCGGCCGCACGAGGTGCTGCCACGGGTGTTCACGAAGCAGCCTGCGAGCGGGACGGTGAAGGCGGCGAGCAAGAGGAGCGTTTTGAGTCTCTGCATGCTCGTCGGCAAAGCAAGCACGGTGCCGCCACACGCGGGTCGGAGCAACGCTCGCCGCACGCTGCCGCGCGTGCCTCGCGCCTTGGGTGTGCGATGCAGCGTCACCGACGCGTGCGCTGGTTGCGATCATCCCGACGACGCTGGGAGGGCGAAGGACCCCCGTAGCGCTTGGCACGCAGGCCAGCGCCGTATGACACTGCCGCGGAGATGCGAGTCCTGTCGATTCTCTTCCTCCTCGTCCTCGGAGCCTGCCCGCCGAAGGTCCCCAAGTACGACTACTCGCAGGAGCCTGACCCGCGG
>JBBQJJ010000361.1:0-9243 GCA_038325805.1 Haliangiales bacterium | reverse complement strand
CTCCGGAATCCGGCTGCGTCCTCACGTCGATGGCGAGCTCGGTGGTGCCGGGATGCTACTGCGCGAGGACGTGCTCGGGCGTGCAAGCCGGCTGTTCGGGATCGCAGGCGTGCGGCTCGGGCTCGAGGTCGTGCGTGCCGGGCACGTCAGCGAGAACGTCGATGTGCCGTCCCGCGCACGCGCCGCGTTCGACATCCACTTCCGGATCCACGCGATCGCTGCGGATCGGCAGGTCGGCTGGCAGTTCGCGGTCGGTTTCGAGTGGGCGAAGTAGGCTACTCCGCGACGCGCCGGATCTTCGCACCGACGCCGGCGAGCTTCTCCTCGATCCGCTCGTAGCCGCGATCGAGGTGATAGACGCGCAGCACCTCGGTCTGGCCCGACGCGACGAGGCCTGCGAGCACGAGGCTCGCAGACGCGCGCAGATCCGTGGCCATCACCGATGCACCCGTCAGCGACACCCCGCCACGCACCACCGCGGTGCGACCGTCGACGGTGATGTCCGCGCCCATGCGGCCGAGCTCCGGAACGTGCATGTAGCGGTTCTCGAAGATCATCTCCTTGATGATCGACTGACCGCGCGCGATGCACGCGAGCACCATGAACTGCGCCTGCATGTCCGTCGGAAACCCGGGGTGCGGCTGGGTGACGATATCGACGGCGCGAAGATCGGCGTCGCCCTTGACGCGCACCCCACCCGCTTCCGCGACGACCGTGACACCCGACGCGCGCAGCTTCGCGATCACCGCTTCGAGGTGCTCGGGTCGGCAGCCCTCGAGCAGCACGTCGCCATGGGTCATCGCGGCGGCGACCGCATAGGTGCCGGCTTCGATCCGATCGGGCATGATCGCGTGCTCGATCGGCGAGAGATCGTCGACCCCTTCGATCGTGATGATCGACGTGCCGGCACCTTGGATCCGCGCGCCCATCTTGTTGAGCACCAGCGCGAGCTCCTCGACCTCGGGTTCGCGCGCGGCGTTCTCGATCACGGTGCGGCCCTGGGCGAGAGCCGCCGCCATCAGCAGATTTTCGCAGCCGGTGACCGTGGGGACGTCGAGCACGATCGTCGCACCGCGTAGGCGCTTACACTCGACGTCGACGTAGCCGTGGTCGAGCTTGACCTCCGCACCCATCGCCTGCAGACCCTTGAGGTGCTGATCGATCGGACGCGCACCGATGGCGCACCCGCCGGGGAGCGAGACGCGCGCTCGACCATAGCGAGCGACCAGCGGACCGAGCACGAGCACGCTCGCGCGCATCGTCTTGACGAGGTCGTAGGGGGCTTCGAGCTTCGCCTCACCGCGTGGCGGCGGTGCGATCGAGATCGTCTCGCCCTTGTTCGAGCTCTCGACCTCCCAGCCGAGCATGCGGAGCAGCTTGCCCATCGTGCGAACGTCCGCGAGCTGCGGGACGTTCTTGTAGATCGAGCGACCGCTCGGGAGCAGCGCTGCGGCAAGCAGGGGCAACGCAGCGTTCTTGGCGCCACTCACCGGAATCTTACCGGTGAGTCGTCCGCCACCTTCGACGACGATCTTGTCCATACGGCCTCGAACGATACCTTGATTGGCGATCGAATGAACGCCGCGAGATCTCGCGGTATTCGCAGCATTCGAGGTTGCTTCGTGAGCGGTCGTGAGGCTCGGGTGAGTCGCCGGGGAGCGGTCCCGCACGCCATGCGAATTCGGCCCGTCGATCGGCGACTCGACTTCCTCACTCGATGTCGACGGCGATCTCGTCGTCGCGCAACACCACGCGCACGTCACCGCCGCGGTCGAGACCGAACGCACCGAACGCGACCTCTTCGAGGTGGCGCGTCAACGTCGAGGACAGCCCGCGTGCCCCAATCTCGCGGCGGAGCGCGTCGGCGACCACGTGGTCGAGCACGGCCTCTTCGATCGCGAGCTCGAAGCCCTCCAGCTTGAACTCGCGGGTCATCCGCTGGACGACGTCGGTGCGCAGGATGTCCTTGAGCGTGTCGGTATCGAGGGCTTTGAAGGGCACGACCCGGGTGAACCTGGCGACCAGCTCCGGGAGAAATCCGTAGGCCTGGAAGTTGGCGACGTTCTCGACCTGCTCGGCGGAAAACTCCACCGCGATCGCGTCCGGATCGCCGCCACTCGCCTGGTCGCGGCCAAAGCCGATCTGATCGCGCATCGCGCGACGGTGGGCGATTTGCTGAAAACCGGAGAACGCACCTGCGGCGATGAACGCGATGTCGGCCGTCGACATCACCACGTGATCCGCATACGAACTGTGGGTCAGGTCGAGGGGGACCACCACCTCGCTGGCCTCGAGCATCTTCAGGAGCTCGCGCTGGACGCCCATGCCGGTGACGTCCTTCGTGGTGCCGGCACCGGCGAAGATCGCGTTGTTCTGCCCGGATGCGATCTTGTCGAACTCGTCGAGGCAGACGATGCCGATCGACGCCAGCATCGGGTTCTCGTCGGCGGTGTGCAGCAACCGGGTGAGGATCGTCGAGGGATCCTGGCCGACATAGCCAGTCTCGCTGTACGTGGTGATGTCGACCAGCGCGGTGGGCAACTTGAGGATCTTGCCGAACAGGGTCTCGACGAGGAAGGTCTTGCCCGAGCCCGTGGGCCCGACGCACAAGAAGTTCGATTTGCGCGGCAGCTCGGCGCGGTCGACGCCGTCGACGTAGATCCGCTTGACCCGGCGAACGTGGCGGTAGGCCATCAGGCAGATCGCCCGGCGCGCGTGGTCCTGCCCTCGGTATCCGTGCTCCTGGAGCGCCGCGAACATCGCCTGCGGCGACGGACACGGTAGCTCGCGCACGAACTTGATGAAGTGCTCGAGTCCCTGCTTGCGGACCTTGCGGTTCGGCTCCATCCGGTCTGGGGATCGTAGCCGAGGGGAGATCGTTTGACCAATCACCTTGTTCGGCGGCCGTGGTACGGATCGGGAAAGGTGACGTCCCCGCCGCCCTTAGTGCGCCCGTTTCTCGATGCTGCACCCGCGGCGGTCCGCCCCATTCTAGAAGCGCTCAAGGATCTCGATCGCCGGCTGTGGACGATCGTCGCCGAGGGTCGCAGCGCGTGGCCTGACCTGCCCATCGACGCCTCGTACGTGGTCGAGTTCATCGGGCGCCAGGTCACCGCGGATCTCGCCGACTCGGCACTGGACGGGCTCAGGCCGGCGGACCTCTACCTCGCCGCCGCGTGTGCGAAGCAGGTGCCCGGCGCGATCAACGCATTCGATCGCGACTACATGCGCGAGGTCGACATCGCTCTCGCCCGCATGCGGATCCCGCCGTCGCGCGTGGCGGACGTCAAGCAACTGGTCCGGCAACGCTTGTTCGTCGGTGGTGGCACGGCCGGTACACCGACGAGCGCGGGCAAGATCTCCGAGTACGGCGGTCGCGGCGATCTGCGGCGCTGGGTCCGCTCGGTCGCGGTGCGCACGTGCCTCAATGATCTCCGCAAGGGCAAGCGCGAGATCCTGGTCGACGACGACCACCTGATCGCGCAGCACGCCGTGCCGGGTGACGATCCCGAAGTCGAGTACATGAAGCGGACGTACTCGGCCGAGTTCAAGGCCGCGTTCTCCGAGTCGCTCGCCAACCTCGGGCCGCGCGAGCAGACGCTGCTCCGCTACCACCACGTCGACAACCTCAACATCGACGAGATCGGTGCGATCTACCGGATCCACCGCGTCACCGCGTTTCGCTGGCTCGAGAAGGCGAAGGAGCAGCTGGTGCGCGGGACGCTCGAGACCCTGCGCGGGCGTCTCAAGCTGCCGGCGAACGAGCTCGACAGCGTGCTCCGCATGATCCGATCGCAGATCCATCTCTCGCTCATCCGTCACCTCGGCGGCCCGACGGACACGGTCAGCAAGGATGACGACGGCGCGATCGAGCTCGACCCGTCGGAGCTGGAAGAGGTCACGTGACCCGGAGCCCGCGACTCCTGTCGCGCACGAGCTGGCCCGAGATCGCGATCGCAGCCCTGGTGATCGCGGTCGTCGGTATGTTGATCGTGCCGCTGCCGACCGCAGTGCTCGATCTGCTGCTGGTGCTCAACATCGGCTTCGCGGTGTGCCTGTTGATGGCCGCGGTGTTCTCGCCGAGGCCACTGCACTTCGCGTCGTTCCCGACGCTGCTCGTGATCACCACGCTGTTTCGTGTCGGCCTCGAGGTCTCGGCCACGCGGTTGATCCTCCGCGATGCAGACGCGGGTGAGGTGGTCGCGGCGTTCGGCGGTTCGGTCGCCGGCGAGTCGCTGATCGTCGGGCTCGTCGTGTTCGCGGTGATCACGATCGTCCAGCTGGTCGTCGTCGCGCGCGGTGCCGAGCGCGTCGCGGAGGTCGCCGCACGCTTCGCGCTGGATGCGATGCCCGGCAAGCAGATGGGCATCGATGCCGAGCTGCGCGCCGGATCGATCGACGGCGACACGGCACGAGCACGCCGCGCGGATCTCGAGCGCGAATCGCAGCTCTACGGCGCGATGGACGGCGCGATGCGGTTCGTCAAGGGCGACGCGATCGCCGCGATCGTGATCGTCGTGATCAACCTGATCGGAGGTCTCGCGATCGGCATCGGGTCGCGCGGGATGTCGGCAGGCGATGCCGCGCAGTCGTACCTGTTGCTGTCGATCGGCGAGGGCCTGGTTGCCCAGATCCCGTCGCTGTTGGTCGCGGTCGCCTCGGGTCTCCTGGTCACGCGCGTCGCGACCTCACCGGGCGCGCTCGTGCTGGGAGCAGACCTCGGCGAGCAGCTCGGTGGCCAGCCGCGCACGCTCGGCGCCGCGGCCATACTGCTGATCGGGCTCGGCCTGGTGCCCGGCCTTCCACTCGCACCGTTCCTGCTCCTCGGCTTGATCACCGCGACCGGTGCGCTGCTCGTCGCGCGTGCGCGCCCGGCCACACCGGCGAGGCTCGACGAGGAAGGTGCGTCGCTGGTGCGCGGCCCGCGGCTGACGCTGCGCTTGTCACCGCAGCTGCGTCGCGAGTGCCAACCCGCGGAGCTCCGGTCGGCGCTGGCGTCGGCACGCGCGAAGGTGACGAAGACCACCGGCATCCCGATCCCACCGTTCGCGATCACCGTCGACGATTCCCTCGAGCATCGCGAAGCCGCGATCGCGATCGACGCGACCGCCGTCGCCTGGTTCAGCTGTCTCGAACCGGACCCGTCGCCGCGCATCGGGCTCGAGGCCGAGGCCCAGCTCGGCAAGCTCGCGCCCGAGCTGCTGGGCGTCGATCGCGTCGCGGCGCTCGTCGAGGCGGCCAGCGTCCACGCTCCGGTCACCGTGCGCGAGGTCGTCGGCAAGACGATCACGCTGCCGCGGCTCGCCGAGCTGCTGCGCGAGCTGGCGCGCGAGGGGCTGCCGATCGACGATGTCGCGGCGATCCTGGAGGCGATCGCGATGGCTCCGGCGTCGCTGGATCTTGCCGCGCTCGTCGAGTGTGTGCGGACCCAGCTGCGCCGCCAGATCACCTCGAAGTGGGCTCCGCGCGGTCAACTCGCCGTGTTCACCGTCGACGCGATGATCGAAGAGGCGGTGCGCACGTCCATCGATCGGCGCGGCGGGGCCGACGTGCTCGCACTCGAGCCCGCGATCGCCGCCGACATCATCTCGGCGGTAAAGGCCAAGCTCGGGACGGGTGGCGTGATCCTCGCGAGTGGAGATATTCGCCGCCACCTGCGCGCGCTGCTCGAGCCCGAGCTTCCGGACGTCGCGGTGCTAGCTGCCCACGAGCTTGCACCACATACGACGGTTCGAACCTCCGGTCGCATCGAAGTGTGAAGCCGCTCGTCGCGCTTGGACTGCTCGCCGCGACGGCGCATGCCGACGAGCGACCGTGGCACGGCAGCGTCGGGATTGGCGGCAGCCTGGTGATCGTCGGCGACCAAGGTGATCGCAACCGGGTCGATGTCGCGATCGATCTCAAGCCGGCGTCTCGGTACGGCGTGTCGCTCGCATGGCGTGCAACGGACAAGGATCACCACGATGGGCTGCTGATCGCTGGCCTGGTCTACGAAGGTGCAGCCTCTCGACCTCGCCTCGTGCTCGATCTCCACGCCGATGTCGGCTTCGATCTCGATGCGCGCCGGCCACTGCTAGGCGGCGGGATCCGCCCGACGCTGATGATCTATGGGCCCCTCGGGCTGGTGTTCGACACCGGCGTCTACGTGATCGTCGACGGCATCGACGGGACCCGCGTGCAGCTGATGAGCTCGACCCTGCTCGCCGTCCGCTGGTGAGTCACTCCCAGCTGTTGGGATAGCGTTTGCGTTCCGCGCGTTCGTAGTGCTGGTACGGCGGCGCACCCTCGGCGATCGACCCGGCCGCGTGCAGGACGTGGAGCGCGAGCGCGTGCTTGCACGGCCGCTCGCCGCTCGGACACGAACAGGCAGCCCACTCCGATCCGCGCTCGACGGCGACGTCGTAGTTCCCGGTGGTGCCGAGATAGCGCCCCCAGATCCGATCGCGCGGTGCATCGATGCCGAGCTCCTCCCAGCGACGCACCTGCGCGATCTGGCGTGCAGCATCGGTGATCGCGGGGACCGTCCGGACACGCGCCGTGCGCCACTGGTCGCGCGGAAGCGCCGTCGCACGGACGGTCGGCGCGAAGTTGCCGAGGAACGCCTCGAGCTCCGGGCCGATCCGATTGCCCGCCAGATCGAGCACCTCGAGTGCCGGCAACGCCGCGCGCCGCGACGCGAGCCACCGCGCGCCGTCGTCGTCGAAGTCACCGTCGCGGAGCACCAACTCGTGCAGCGTCTTCGCACAGGGCGCGTCGATGATCTGCTCGAGCCACGTGCGCGTGTTGGTCGTGTTGTGTAGCGTCAGCGAGCGGAGCGCAGGCAGCTTCGCGAACGGCTGCGGCGGAGGTGGATCGATGCCGTCGAGGCAGTCGAACGACAAGTCAGTCAGGGCAGGCGCATCGAGCGTCACCAGCGTGCGCTCCGTCCCGGGATCGCCGCGGCGCGAGACAACCACCAGACGTTGCATCCCGGCGTGAGCGAGGTTGCCGCTGGCGTACACGCGATCGCCGGTGACCTCGAGCTCGACAAGGCGAGGGAGCGCGAACAGGCCCGCGAGGTTGCCGGTGGCCCAGGCGTTCTCAGCGATCCGGCTGCCCAGCACGAGCTTGCGCAGCTGGCTTCCGGACTTCGCGATCACGTCGAGCGGTCCACCGCGATAGTCGGGCGCATCGAGGGTGAGCTCGCCGAGCAGCGCCGCCGAGGGATGCGCGAGCAGCGTCGCCAGCGCCTCTTCGAGGTTGGCGAGATTCCCGACGCGAGCTGCCGCGAGGAAGCCGAGCTTCCACGTCAACGTGTAGTCGCCGCGCTTCGTGAAGCCCGGCGGGATCAGCACGTCGGCGTGATCCTTCAGCACGGCCTTCTCGTGCTTCGCGATCCCGCGGTGCTGCGCGTGGATCAGCGCGCCGCGTGGATCCTCACGCTGCATCAACCAGTCCGCATAGACGAGGAACGGCGCCGGATCGTCGAACCCGTGGCTCAGCTGTGCTTCCAGCTCGAAGTTCACGGCCTGCGTACGAGTCCCGCCGCTGGCCTTCGCCCGCAACAGCGTCTGGCGCTCTTCTGCGGACGCCGGCTCGACGTCTTCGACGAGCTTCGCGATCGCGGCGACCTTGAACGTGCGCCGATTGCCATCGGACCACAGCACCGTCAGCTGACCGCCGCGCTCCTCGAGTACGATCCCGATGCCCCAGGCGGTCATCTTCAAGTGGCGGAGGAAGCGGTCCGTCATCCCCGCGAGCAAACCATATCTACTCGATGGGGACGCGCCGATTGCAGGGCTTGATGCGGCCGATCAGCTTCCCCGCAGACGTCTCGCACCGCGGCAACCCATCCGTGAGCTCACCGAAGCGCACGACGCTCCCAGCGACCCCTGTGTCGACCGGAGACAACGGCGTCGATCGGATCCTCTCGTCCTTGTCGATGCAGCTCGAGCGAGCCGCTGTCGCTCAACGTTTCGTGCACATGGGTTCGCTACGGACGCGCGCTGGATGCGGACTGCTTGCAAGCTCGAACAGCCAGCCGCAGCGGGCGACCTGGAGCTCACCCTTGTCGTCGAGCCGCAGGACTCCATGGCCGGTGATCGCAGCGATCGCACCGTCGGCGAGCCACACCGCGTACGTGATGCCCGCGATCGGCTTCGTCCACGCCGGCTTGCCGTCGGCCGCGTACATCGTCAACCCGGCCAGGTGCGTGACGAGCACGCGCTCGCCTTTGCCATCCGGCCACACCCCGCGCGTACCCTTCTCCACCGCGAGCGCGTCGATCCGCTTGCCGTCGCGCAGGATCGCGAGCTCGAGCGTACCCTTGCCGTTGTTCGCCCACGCATAGACCTTGCCGGTGACATCGACCGCCGCGACCGCGCCGTCGATCGTCATCATCGGTCCTTTGTCGAGCGCACGCGGGTCCGCGACCCAGCGCACCGTCGACGCATCCTTGGCGTGCGAGACGATCACCTGCGTACCACCGGAGCGTGCCGGTGACACCGGGTACAGCATCACGCGATCGTACGGCGGCGGTTTCGGAAACTGCGCGACCGACTCGAGCCTCGTCCCGACGAGCCGATACACCTCGGGCGCGACGCCCGACGACACGCCGACCAGCTTGGTCGACGGCTCGAAGGAGAGCTGACCTGCCGGTTGGTTGGTGCGGACGTCGGTTCGCGTCGCGCCGTCGATCAGCGTGAGGATCGTGGTCGCGGTGTCGAGCTTGACCGCCTGCGCGAGCCAGGTCTCGCCGGTCAGCCAGCGCAGCGCGCTGATGTTGTGTCCCTTCGGAAACAGCAGCATCGGCTGCGCACGCAGGTGGTCGTCCAGCAGTGCCGCGCGATCGCCCCACGTGATCGCGAGCTGACCGCGGTCGCCCGCCACCGCGAGCTGCGGCGCTGGTAGCGCGTAGCCCAGGAACTGCGAGGTCGTCGCGTCGGAGATCGCGAGCTCGTTGCCGTTCGGGTTGAACGACTTGCCGCCGCCGCTCGCGAGCACGCCGGGCGACGACGACTGGGTGAGCATCACGTTGCGGGTCTTGGCCGGGCTGCTGCTGAGATCGAGCCAGATCGTCTGGCCGCCGCCGGCGCTGTAGACCACGTGATCCGCATCGGGCAGCTCGATCGCGAGCGCGTTGAACGCGTTCTCGGAGATCACCGACTTGCCATCGGCGACATCGTGCACCGTGATCTTGGGGACGCCGGATTGCGGCGGACCGATGTAGCCAAACCGCTTGAGGTCTGGCGACACGGCGAGGTT
>JBBQJJ010000360.1:0-9252 GCA_038325805.1 Haliangiales bacterium | reverse complement strand
GGCTTCGGTGATTTCGCGGCGTCCAGCAGCGTGGTCACGCGCGATGGCTCGGCCGGCTTCGAAGTCGATCTCGAGGAGGAACCGTCGACGGTCGCCGGCAAGCCGCTGCGCGAGATGATCGAACCTCCACCGCACCTCGAGTCGCCGTTCTCGCGAGCCCCGTCGGTCTCCCCGTCGCGCCCCGAGCGGTTCGTCAGTGCCCGTCCGAAGACGGTCCCGCCGCCGATGCCGCCTCCCGCGCCGTTGCCGCGCAAGCCGGCCACCAGCCACCCGCCGCCGTATTTCGGCGCGGCGGTCTCTGCGCCGATGTCACAGCCGGCGATGCCATCGCTGCAGCCGGCGATGCTCGCCGCGTCGCCTCCGATGATGCCGCACGGTGGCGCCTATGGTTCGCAACTAGTCCCGGCGGTGCCCGCGATCGGCGCGAATCGCCCGACGATGCTGGCGAATGGTCCGGCGCCCGAGCACTTGCACGGTCTCGCCGGCGTGATGCCGACGACGATTCCCGGCCAGGGTCCGCCGATGCAACCCTCGAATCCGCAGCTTCACGCGCTGCCGTTCACGTATCCAAACTTGGCCGAGCACGCACAGCACGCACTGCACGCACAGCACCCACAACACGCGAGCTCGCAGCACGCCCAGATGCTCGTCGTCGGGAATCAGGTGCCGCGCGACGCGACTGCCACCGCGCACGTGCCGCCGACGCCGTACAACGGCTTGCCGGTGATGCAGCCGTACGTCGCGCCGGCGCTATCGCGACGCACGAAGCTCCTGCTCGGTGGTGCCGGCCTGAGCATCCTGGCGGCGATCGCGACGATCGCCATCCTCAAGGGCGGCTCCAGCGGAGATGCGGCGCTCGAGCCGGACAAGACTCCCGACAAGGTCGAGCAGACCAAGCCGGTCGTCCAGCCGATCGACGATCCCAAGAAGACGACCACCCCGACGAAGAAGGACCCGCTCAAGGAGGTCAAGAAGGACCCGCCCAAGGAAGCGATCGCCAAAGATCCTCCCAAGGAGATCAAGAAGGATCCACCCAAGGAGGTGATCGCCAAAGATCCTTCCAAGGAGATCAAGAAGGATCCACCCAAGGAGGTCGTCAAGAAGGACCCGCCCAAGGAGATCAAGAAGGACCCGCCCAAGGAGATCAAGAAGGATCCACCCAAGGCGATCGTCAAGAAGGATCCACCCAAGGAGATCAAGCGGGTCGCGGTGGCAACGGTGAAGGCCGATACTTCGGGCGCTGCCGACAAGGCGAAGAGTCTCTATCAGCAGAAGAAGTTCCTCGAGGCGGCGAACTCGCTCAAGGCGGCGGCCGGTTCCGATTCAGCGCTGCGATCTCTCGCTGCGGGCTACGAGAAGTTCGCTCGCGACTACGCGCTCGGCACGCGCCCGACGGCGAAGCCCGGCGACGCCTGGGGCGCACTGCGGTCGGCCCTGATCTTCGACACCAACACCGGCGGGGGGGCGCACAACGGCGATATCCAGGCTCGCCGCGCTCAGCTCGCACCGAAGGCCGCGCTCGGCCTCGCCTCGGCGAAGAACTACACCGAGGCGGCCGTCGCGCTGAAGGTCGCCGATCCGGGGAACAGCGACGCCCAGTTCGCCCGTCGTCTCGTCAACGACTACGCCGCCGAGCTCTACGAGACCGCGAAGGGCGAGATCGACTCGAATCGCGGTGCAGCGCTCCAGAAGCTCCGGCAGGTCAAGCTGCTGACCGGCTCGGGCGCGCTGTTCAGCAAGGCCGAGAAGCTGCTCGGCGCGAATCCAGGCTGAGCCGCAGCCGTCAGGCTACGACTTGCCGACGAGCGAGGCGATCACGCGCTCGACCTCTTCGAACTCGAAGGGCTTGTCGATGTGCGCATCGGCGCCGTACAGCGGCGCGGTCATCGAGTTCGTCGACGGACCGATCGCGGATAGCATGATGATCTTGATCCCCTCGGTCTCGGGATCTTGCTTGAGTGCGCGCGCCACTTCCCAGCCCGACTTGCCCGGCATCATGACGTCGAGGATGACGAGATCGGGGAGATCGCGACGTGCGACTTCGAGTGCCTTGTTGCCATCGCCAGCTGTCGACACCCGGTACCCGCGCTTGCCCAGCCGTGTGCTGAGCAGCGTGCTGATCTCCGGATCGTCGTCGACTATCAGGATGCTCGCCGCCTCGGCCTTGGTCATGTACCGACGCTAAGCCGCGCGAACTTGCCCCGTCAAGCGTGCTACCAAGGCGCGTGCGCCGCGTTCAGGGATCGCTCGCCTGGCTCGCGATCATCGTGGTGATCGGTGTCGCGGCGGCGCTCATGATCGGAGACGCCCGAGACCTTCCAGATCGGCTCGGCGGGTTCGGGTGGTGGGCCTTTGCAGCCGCGATCGGGTTGTCTCTCACCAACTACGTCGTGCGCTTCCTGCGCTGGCAGATGTACCTCCGGTTTCAGCAAGTCAGCGTGCCAGTCTCCTCGAGCGCCCTGGTGTTCGGGGCTGGACTATCGCTCGCGATCACTCCCGCGAAGCTCGGCGAGCTCGTAAAGAGCTACCTGTTGCGCGAGATGCACGGCATTCCGGCGACGCAAACGGCTCCGGTGGTGGTCGCCGAGCGCGTCACGGATCTGGTGGCGCTGCTCGCGCTCGCGGTGATCGGCGTCGCCGCGTACGGCATCGAGCCGGTCCTGGTGATGATCGCCGGTGGGGTGATCGGGTTCGGACTGTTGATGCTCGCGTGGCCTCGTCCTGCCCGTGCCCTGATCAACCTCGTCACCACACCGAAGTTCACGCGCCGGTTTCGGGAGCAGATGCAGGAGATGTACGGCGGCCTGGTGGCGCTGTGCCGGCCGCGACTGCTGGTGATCGCGACGATGATCGCCATCCCGTCATGGGCATGCGAGTGCATCGGCTTCGCGTTGATCGTCAATGCGTTCCCGGGCGCGCACGTCGATGTGGGGCTCGCCATGGTGATCTACGCGGCCTCGACGATCGCCGGCGCGCTGTCGTTCCTGCCCGGTGGGCTAGGTGTGACCGAGGGCGGAATGGCCATCTTGCTGGTTCGAAGCGGCAACATCGAACAAGCCGTCGCGCTCGCGGCAACCCTCCTGATCCGGCTCGCCACGTTGTGGTTTGGAGTCCTGGTCGGCGTTGTCTTGCTCGCAATCGCACGGGGCAAGATCGCTAAACTACCCGGCAAATCGGCTGCGGCCACGAGCTGAATCGCTATACTTCGCGGATGTCGACAGGCATCGACTTCGACTTCGCGCGCTGGATCGCTGCACGGCGTGGCTCGATGGAGCAGCAGGAACGCGAGGGCGCTGCGTATGCGTTCGTCAACGAGCGAAAGTTTCGCCGGACGCTGATGATCGCGCGTCCCGTGACGATGGCTCTCGAGGCCACCACGCGGTTGTGGCGCGATGTCGCTCGCAGCGAGCTGCTCGGCTCCGCGGTGAAAGTCACCGACCAGCAGTACCCGCGCGTCTACGAAGCGGCGAAGGTGGCCGGAGCCGCGCTGCGCGTGCGCGTGCCACCCGTGTTCGCGGCGCCGTCGTCGAGCATCAAGGTGAAGGTGCTCGGGACCGAGGATGCGCCGCACCTGATCGTCAACCTCGATCTCGCCGAGAAGCTCGACGACACCGAGCTCGTCGCGGCGATCGCGCACGAGCTCGCGCACGTCCAGAACGGTCACATCCTGTACGCCACCGCGCTGCACTACCTGACGAACCAGGCCGTGTTCTTCGTGCGCTGGGTGATCCAGCCGGCGATCATGACGCTACAGGCATGGTCGCGGCGCGCCGAGGTGACCTGCGATCGCGCAGCGCTCCTCGCGGTCAAGGACCTCGACAAGGTGTTGGCGGCGATGGTGAAGCTCGAGCTCGGCTTGGAGAAGGGCTCGGCGTTCAACGCGGCCGAGTACTTGAAGAGCGTGCCCGACGTCAAGAAGGGCGTCGGGCGGTTCGCCGAGATGTTCCGCTCGCATCCATACGTCCCGAAGCGCGTCCAGGCGCTCAAGCTGTTCGCCGATTCGGCGCTCTACGCATCCCTCACCGGGCAGGACCCGATGGGCAAGCCCAGCCTGCCCGACATCGACAAGCAAGTCGGTGATCTGATCTCGGTCTTCTAGGAGCGCTCATGATCTTCCTCGAACATCACAAGCAAGCGAAGCGCGAGATCATCTCCCGCTTCGAACAGCTCGCAAACGTCGCCGAAGCGGTGGGCATGATCACGCTGTCGCGGGACATCCGCACCACGCGGATCCCGAAGCTCGAGTCCGAGCGGTTTCACCTCGTCATCCTCGGCGAGTTCAACCACGGCAAGTCGACGTTCGTGAACTCGCTGCTTGGCTCCGAAGTGTTGCCGACGGGCATCACGCCGACGACGGCCTCGATCAACCACGTGGTCTACGCGCCGACACCGACGGCGAAGGTCGTGCTCCTCACGGGCGAGAGCAAGCCGCTCGAGGCGTCACAGATCAAGGACTGGGTCACGGTCGCGGGTGGTCGCGCGAACGAGGTCTCGTACGTCGAGCTCGGTTACCCGAGCGAGCTGCTCCAGAACAACGTCGTGCTCGTCGACACCCCCGGCGTCAACGATCTGAACGAGCAGCGCGCCGAGGTCACGTACGGCTACGTACCGCGCGCCGATGCCGTGGTGTTCCTCCTCGACGCCGGGCAGGCGTTGAAGGATTCCGAGCGCGAGTTTCTCAAGTCGCGCGTGCTCGAGAGTGCGCGCGACCGGTTGATCTTCGTGCTCGGCAAGATGGACATGCTGTCGCGCGACGAGCGCGTCGCCGTCGTCGATTACGTCCGCAACGGGCTCGCGAAGCTCGCACCGGATCCGGTGCTGTTCCCACTGTCGGCGAAGGACTGGGCCAAGTCGCAGGATCCCGAGAGCGGGATGCCGGAGCTGATGAAGTACCTCGAGCGCTTCCTGGCTCGCGATCGCGCGCAGGTCATCCTCGACAACGCCGCCGGTGATGCGGCACGCACCGCCGCGTACCTCGAGAACAACCTCGGCGTGCGGATGCACGCGTACGACATGGACATCGGCGAGCTCGAGAAGCGGATCATCGCGGTGCGCGAGCAGCTCGATACTTCCAAGCGCAAGCTCGACGAGCTCCACATCCGGATCGACGCCGACGCGGAGTCGATCAAGACGCAGATCGGCCTCGATCTCGAGGCGTTCGCGAAGACGTTTGTCCAGGCGCTGCCGGCGCAGATCGACAGCGTCGATGCGAACGACGTCAAGATGTACTTGCCCGCGTTCATCGAGGACAAGTTCAAGGAGTGGGCCGAGGTCGAGGGCGGCAAGCTCGCCGCGATGCTCGAGCACCTCGCCGAAGAGGTCATCCAGATCACGAACGAGAACGTCGCTGCGGCCGCGGCTACGCTCGCCGAGCGGCTCGGTCCGGAGGACACGCGCGTCGAGATCACCGTCGACAGCTTCAAGTACGACGTCGGCATCTATGCCGTCGGGGCGCTCGGCACCACGGTGATGCTGTTCGTCAACGCGCTCGCCGGTGGGCTGTTGACGCTCGCCGCACCGATCCTCGCGATCATGCTGAAGTCGAAGATCGCCGGCGACATCCGCGTGCAAGCGAAGGAGAAGGTGCCCGCCGCGGTGCTCAACGCCGCCGAGGCGATGAAGCCGCACTTCGACAAGTGCATCGACGACTTCGCGAAGCGACTGTCGGAGTTCGTGTCGAACGCCGGCAACACGCTCTACAAGGGCATCAGCGAGGTGCTCGACCGCACGATGCTAGAGCGGCGCGAAGCTGGTGGTGCCGTCGAGGGACTCAAGTCGTCGACGACCGAGCAGATCGCGCAGGTTCGTGGGGCGAGCAAGGCGCTTGCTCAGCTTCGCGAGGGACTGTGGACGCCGGAGGATGCGGAGCCCACGGCTCTGCCTGCCTAATCCGCCGCCACAGACGTTTTGATCGGTTGAGCCCGAGCCCGAGCCACACAAGGTGCTGTGGTGCTTCTACTGCGTCGGCAGGCCTCCTGGGCGCGGTCCTCTGACCTCCGTCGCCCGGCGACCGGCTATCCGACAATGTCGTGATGGGTTGGAGGCGAGTCGCAGCACCGCGCAGCCAATGACGCGTCGGACGCGGATCGTTCGAACTCCGATCAGCTCCACTGCGTCGGAGGGTCAGATCACTACGGCACGCCGCCAGCGCCGGCCATCATCAGCTTGGTCATGCACTCGGTGTACTTGGTCATGATGTCGGCTGATTTGCGGGCGAGATCTGGATCCGGTCGATCGTCGCGATCGTAGGACGCATTGCGCGCCATCTCGGTGCCCCACTTCGTCATGTCCTCGTTGACGTTGTCGGCGCACGCCTTGTCTTTGCAGTCGCACATCCGCTTCTGAAACTCTTCCATCTTCGCGACCGCGGCACCCGCGGCGCCCTCACTCATCGATAGATCGCGCGGGATCTTCGAGACGAACCAGCGACCTTTCGCGTGCACGAGATCGAGCTTGGTCTTGCTCTCCGACGTGTTGCCGTCCTTGGAGATCTTCACGCGCACCTCGACCTCGTGAAACATCACGTCGGTCTTCGCGACGCATGCGCTCGACAGCGCGCCACCCTTGGCGATGAACGTCGCGTTGCGATCGCGTGAACGCCGGTTCCAGCCGCGCATCTCGTTGCGGATCGAGACCACCTCGATCCGCGCGCCCTTGGTCTTGTCGACCGCCTTCGTGAAGTCTTCACGCAGCGCGGTCTCGAGCGAGCGCGCGTCGGAGGCCATCTCGCCGTCGTTGCGATCGTCCTTGCAGGAGAACGCGTACTCGTACATCGCCTTCGGATCGGCGAGCGTCATCAACCGCTCGACGTCACCAGCCGCGAGAGCCGCGAGCGCGTCCTTGACCACGTCGTTCCGCGCCGGTTCTGACTGCGCAGAGAGCGTATTGGTGAGCCCCGGCTTCGCGGGTTGCGTCGACGATCCGCTGCACGCCACCAACGTCGCCACACACAGAAAGCGTCCCGATCTCGACATCAGAAGAGCATGGCATGGCGACTCCAAGTGCGACCACGAGTGGGCACCGAACATCCGAGAGTCACTGGATATTCACCGATCGCTGAGAGTTGTGGGCAGGCGGGGCTTCGCGGCTCCGACGACGGTTCCACGACGCGATGAATCAATCGCGCAACCAGGCCGAGTTGCGCGATTCGCGCACGCTGGCAGAGCGCTTGCTCATGAGCGAGGCATGCGGATCGCCATCCTCTCCTCGCTGCTCGCCGTTGGTTGTGGGGTCTCGGCTCCCGGAGGCGACGCCACGGATCCCGTCGGCACCCCGGAGAACCCGGTCCCGTCGAAGGAAGGTCCGTACGCGGTCCGCAACACCATCGACTTCACGGCCGAGGCTGTGCTGCCGAAGCCGGCCGAGGTCGTGGTCGCCACGCTGCGGACGTTCTCGACGAACCCCGGGAGGGCGCTCGTCTCGGCTGCCGATGCCGCCGGGATCCCCGCGCTCGCGACGCTCTACGACGCGCTGCCCGGTGCACTCACCAACAAGTTCGAGGGCTGGGTCGGCGACTTCGTCAAGGACGTCAAGCTCAACGGCAAGCCGATCACCGAGTACGCGGCGGACATCGCGGAGCTCGCCGAGTACTCGCTGACGCAGTTCACGGTGACCAGCGAGCTCGATCTGCGCAGCGGTAGCGCCGAGCACCGCCTCACCGGCCTGGATCTCCGCCCGGCCGGCATCGAGGTGGTGATGCCGATCGAGGGTCTCGCCGGCGACATCCTCACCCAGCACCCCACCACGCTCGTCTCCGAGGGCGGCTTCGTCAGCCTCGACGAGCAGCACTTCGGCTTGATGTACGGCGAGTACGCCTGGCAGGGACTCGAGACCGCCTCGACCCAGCTGTTCGGTCAGGGCATTCGCGCGACGCTCGGCAAGGCGGTCAACTGCCCTGCCCTCGCGAACACCATCGCGGACAAGTGCGTGCTCGGCGTCTGCGTCGGGCACCAGGGCCTGATCGAGGACATCTGCGAAGGTGGCCTCGACACCATCGTTAACCTCGCCCACAACGCGATGGCGGCGAACAAGATCGAGGCACTGCACTTGATCTCCGGCTCGGTTCTCCTCGTCGACGACGATGGTGATGGCATCGGCGACCGGCTGGTCGACGGCATCTGGGATGCCGAGATGAACCTCGGCCTCGGCCTTCGCCACACGCCCGCGACCTTCGAGGGCGAACGCTAAGGCTGAGCTCGGGGCTGTCTCGCCGTGAGCGCGCGCCAGTGGTCCGCGTCCTGGCTATCCTGGCTATAGTCTCCAGGCATGAGCCTGTGGTCGCGCTTTCAGCGCCGGATCGGTGATCTCGCCGGCGAGCTCGTTCTCGACGATTACCGCGACCAACTCGTCCACGCGCAGGACCTCGTTCGCGGTGGCGATGTCTCCGCAGCGATCGAGATGCTCGAGGCGCTGCTCACCGCGAAGCCGGATCACGGGCAGGCGCTGATCGTCCTCGGAGAAGCGCGGCTCGCGCTGCGAGAACCCGAGAGAGCTCGCGAGGCGTTCGAGCGTGCGATCGCGGTGCGCTCGGGAGATCCGGCGGCGCTTGTCGGTTACGGGCTCGCGCTGGTGATGCTCGGCAAGTTCGAGCAGGCGCTGCAGCCGCTCGGGCGCGCGGTAGCGGATTCGTCGGGCGATCGCGGCTTGCTCGCCGAGGCGTATCGCGGCCTCGGCGTGGCGTGGCGACGACTCGGTGATCTCGACAAGGCGATCCGCGAGCTGCGCAAGGCCGTGACCGAGGACGCCGAGGATCTCGAGGCCCGTGCGTCGCTCGGTGAAGCACTGGTCGCCGACGGTGGCTCGATCGACGAGGCCGTGCGCCATCTCGAACGCGCCGCGAAGTCCGAGGCGCCACCCGCGCTCGCGTTGTACGGGCTCGCGCGCGTCGCGCTTCTCGAGGATTCCCCGGCCAGGGCGGGCGAGCTGCTCGGCAAGGCACGGCTGTTCGCCGAGATCGATCAGACCCCGCTCGGCGGCAACCGCAAGCAGGACATCGTGATCGCGCAGGGAGATGCCGCACTGGCGTCGCGCGATGCGACGCGTGCACACGGCTACTTCCTGGAGGCGCTGCAACAAGAGCCACGCTCTCCGACACTGCACGCGAAGATCGCGGCCTCGCATCGCGCGATCGGCAATCTCGACGCCGCGCTGCAGAGCTTCGATCGCTCGCTCGGCTTCGGCGCTGACGTCGACGTGTTGCGACAGGCGGTGGATACGGCGATCGCGGCACGCGATTCGACGAGAGCCCTGCAA
>JBBQJJ010000359.1:0-9256 GCA_038325805.1 Haliangiales bacterium | reverse complement strand
GCGTCCGTGCGCGGTCTCGTCGCGACCGGGTCAGAACGTCGCCAACGTTTCGCCAAGGATCATTTCAGGCGCGGTCTCGACGATCGATCGAGCGCAGGAGTGACACTCCTTCGCGAAGGGTGGCGAGTCTTAGCGGGTTGGCGACCCTCTGAACAGGTTGAACGCGTGATCGCTCACGCAGCAGCGGGTCGCGGAGAACGGGCGTCCGTGCGCGGTCTCGTCGACGCGACCGGGTCAGAACGTCGCCAACGTTTCGCCAAGGCTCATTTCAGGCGCGGCCTCGACGGTCGGTCGAGCGCGGGCCACTCCTTGGCGAAGGTTGGCGTGTCTTCGCGGGTTGGCGACCCTCTGAACAGGCACTGGTTGAACGCGTGATCGATCACGCAGCAGCCTGGTCGCGGAGAACGTGCAGTCCCCTAGAATCGGCCAACGAGCGACACGCCGGCACCGTGAGGCATGGCCGTCGGTGTCAGGACCGCGCCGTGCTTCGTGTTGTACCGGTGTGCCGCTTGACGGGAATCCCGCACGTCGTAGGCGATGCCGCCGATGTATGCGATCGCAGCGAGCGAGACCAGCGTCAGCCCACCGCCGGTGGTGGTCGGACAGTTCTCGGCCGGCCTCGAGATGCACGGTGCATCCTCCGTCATCGAGAAGCCCCACAGCGCCAGCGCTCCAGCGGCGGCGCGAAGGCCCATGCCGAACGTCAGCCACTGCTGCGAGTAGAGATGACCGAGCGACGGTGTGATCACCGACGAGGCGAGCCCGACGATCAGCAACGGCTTGTTGTACTCGTCGAACTCGCCGTGAAACAGGACCGCGGACACCACCAGCGTCGACGACACGGCCGTGCCTGTCGCGGCCAGCCCGAACGACACGGTCTCGCTCTTCTCGGCGCGCGCCGGCGAGGCTACTGCCAGGACCCCGAGGACGACGATCGCGCGCATCAGTTGGCGGAGAGCAACGGGTCGAGGATCGCGGTGAGCCGCTCCGTCGACAACGCACCGACGTGCGCGTGCGACTGATGACCGGTGCGATCGAAGACGAACGTGGTCGGCAACGAGCCGGGGTAGTCGTACGAGGTCAGGAGGTCGGAGGTGGCGCGCACCACCGGGAACGTCATCTCGTTGTCCGATTGAAAGTTGAGCAGCGTGCCGTTATCCGGGTTGTCGCTCGCGAGCACGCCGAGGACGACGAGGCCGCGATCCTTGTAGCGCGCGTAGACACGTGACAGATCCGGGATCTCCTTGAGGCACGGCTTGCACCAGGTCGCCCAGAAGTTGATGACGACAACCTTGCCGGTCAGCGAAGCCTTCGTATATGCGGTGCCGTTGGTGTCGACGTAGGTGACGTCGGGCAGGCACTGCTCGCCCTTCTTGCACGCGGCGGCTGCGGTCTTGGTGCCGATCGTCGGCGTGTTCGACCCCGAGAGCTGGACGAACAAGAAGATGCCGATGCCGGCGAGCCCCGCGAGGAGCAGGCCGATCAGCGCTTTACTGTTTCCGGTGGATTGGGTCATCGAAATCTTAGGAGCGAGGGTTCGAGGTCGTCGGGTGGTTCGAGCCCCAGAAGCTCGAGGCATGTTGCGGTGACGTTGGCGATGCCGGCGGTGACCGCCCGGTCGGGGTCGATCTCGTAACGATCACCACGGGTCGGGTCGTGGATCAAGAATGGCACGGCGTTCAGCGTATGGCTGGTCTTTGCGAGGGGTGCTCCCGACTTCTTGTCGCGCTGGACCTTGCCATGCTTGTCGCGCTGGAACATCTCGTCGGCGTTGCCGTGATCGGCGGTAATCACGAGGATTCCCTGGAGCTCCTCGACCACCTTGGTCAGGCGAGCGAGCTGGAGATCGACGCACTCGACTGCGAGCTTGGTGGCATCGAAGTGACCGGTGTGGCCGACCATGTCGCCGTTCGCGTAGTTGACGCGCGCGAACTGGTGCTTGCCAGTCCGCAGCTCGGACGTCAGTCGATCGGTGATCTCGGCGGCCTTCATCCACGGCCGCTGCTCGAAGGGGACGTTGTCCGACGGGATCTCGATGTAGCTCTCGGTGCTTTCGTCGAACATCCCGCTGCGGTTGCCGTTCCAGAAGTACGTGACGTGGCCATACTTCTGGGTCTCGCTGATCGCGAGCTGGCGAACGTGCTGCGCGGCGAGGAGCTCGCCCATCGGGCGGTCGATCGCGGGCGGGGTGACCAGGTAGCGCTTCGGGATGTGGAGGTCGCCGTCGTACTCCATCATCCCGACGAAGAACACCTCGGGGCGATGGACGCGGTCGAACTTGTCGAACATGTCATCATCGAACGCGCGCGAGATCTCGATCGCTCGATCGCCTCGGTAGTTATAGAACACGACGGCGTCACCGTCGGAGATCGGGGTGATAGGGGCGACCGTGAACGCCGGCAGATCCTGATCGATGATGCCGGGATGCGCATCGCGCGCAGCGAGCACGGCGGCCGACGCCGACGGAAACACCGGTGCATCCGCGAGGACATGGGCGTGCCAGCCACGCTCCACCATCTTCCAGTCCGCCTCGTAGCGATCCATCGTGATCTGCATGCGGCCGCCGCCCGAGACGATCCGGGCGTCGACGCCGCCTTCGCGCAGCTGGGCCAGGTACCGCTCGGTGCGCTCGATGTATTCCAGTGCCGAGGTCGGTGACACGTCGCGACCGTCGAGGAGCGCGTGGACGAACAGTCGTTTGCACCCGGCGCGGGCCGCAGCGGCGAGCATCGCCTCGAGGTGGTCGAGATGGGAGTGGACGTTGCCGTCGGAGTGGAGGCCGAGGAAGTGGACGGCACCACCGCGGGCACCCCGAGCGGTCACCTCGTTCCACACTCCCCCTTGGAAGAGCGCTCCCGAGGCAATGGCCCGACCGACGAGGAGTGCACCCTGGGCGTAAATTTTTCCTGCGCCGAGTGCGTTGTGGCCGACCTCGCTGTTGCCCATATCGTCGTCGGAAGGCAGACCGACGGCCTTGCCATGGGCGCGGAGCTCGGCGCGTACGCCGGGCACCCACAACCGGTCGAGGGTAGGTGTCGACGCGATGGCAACTGCATCGGCTTCGTCACCGGCACCCCGCCCAACACCGTCCATCACCACCAGGACCACCGGGCCACGGGGTGCGAACACGCGGTGCGGCCTCAACATTCGCGGACCTTACCGCACGGACGAATTCCATGCCCTCGACGGCCGCCGTGTATGATCGCACTCCCCCGCGTGTTCGAAGCCCCCAAGCTCGAGATGTCCCGCCTGGGCGGGTACACGATCGTCCGCAAGCTCGCGAAGGGCGGGATGGCAGAGATCTACCTCGCGCGGAGCTTGGGTCCGGAGGGCTTCGAGAAGCTGGTGGTGCTCAAACGGATTCTTCCGAAGTACGCGGAGAACCCGAAGTTCGTCCAGCTGTTCCTCGACGAAGCCAAGCTCGCCGCGAGCCTCGATCACCCGAACGTCGTCCACGTCTACGACATGGGACGCGTCGACAACCACTACTTCTTCACGATGGAGTACGTGCACGGCCAGGACACGCGCTCGATCCTGCGCAAGGCGTCGCGGATCAAGGGGCACGAGATCCCGATCGCGATCGCGGTGCAGATCGTGCGCTCGATGGCGTCCGCGCTGCACCACGCGCACGAGCGCAAGCGGCCCGACGGTGCGGCGCGCGACATCGTTCACCGCGACGTCTCACCGTCGAACATCCTCGTCAGCTACGACGGTGCGATCAAGCTCGCCGACTTCGGTGTGGCGAAGGCCGCGACCTCGAGCGTGCGCACGCGAACCGGCGCACTCAAGGGCAAGGTCGGGTACATGTCGCCCGAGCAGGCGCGCGGCACGATGATCGATCGCCGCAGCGACGTGTTCTCGCTCGGCGTGGTGCTGTGGGAGCTGCTCGCGATGCGCCGGCTGTTCAAGACCGACAACGACCTCGCGACGATCCAGGCGATCATCAATACGCCACCCCCGTCGTTGACGGAGCTCCGCGACGACTGCCCTCCCGAGCTGGATCGGATCGCACGCAAGGCGCTCGAGAAGGAGCCGGCCACCCGCTATCAGTCCGCGCAGCAACTGCAGCGCGATCTCGAGGAGCTCGCCCGCGAGCTCAAGCTCGACCAGTCGTCGATCTCGCTGTCGAGCTACATGACCGAGCTATTCGCCGACGAGATCATTGCGTGGCGCGACGCGCAGTCCGC
The DNA here is from genome assembly GCA_038325805.1 of Haliangiales bacterium. Classification (GTDB taxonomy): domain Bacteria; phylum Myxococcota_A; class Polyangia; order Haliangiales; family Haliangiaceae; genus JABFXX01. The sequence goes on along the minus strand of JBBQJJ010000359.1, from coordinate 5,069 downwards.
CGGCTCCACGGTGACCGACTTCATCGTCGCGCACTCAGGTCCGGCCGCCACCCCGGTCAGCGAGAGCGACTTCTCGCCAGAGGATGCGGAGGACGAAGAGCTCGACGAGGACGAGCTAGAGGCCGACGAGGAGGTCTCCGAACTCGCCGCGCAGGAGCCGCAGCCGCCGCGCGCCGGCACGATCGAGGAGCCCGACGACGCCACGGACTTCGGGCCGCCGCCGATCATGGAAGCCGTGCTCAAGGCGATGGTTCGCCCGGCGACGGTGAACACCGTGCCGCGCGTGCAACCGCCGGTGTTGCCTCGCACCGAGCGCGAAGATAATCCGTTCGACAACGCGACCACGCGGCTGCGGGCGAAGTCGCACGAGGGGGACGCGTCGTTCAACGCGGACGTGCCGACCACGGTCAACCAGAACACCTTCCTCGACGAGTCTCCGACGGTGAGCGCGCCGCCCGAGGTGTTGCAGAAGGCCTTCGCCGAGACGGACGAGACGGTGCAGGCGATCCCGCGGTACGAGGGGCCGAAGACGATTCCGGACACCGAGTTCCCGACGCCGATCTCGGGGCTCTACGACCGCGAAGCGCCGACGACGCCGTTCGTCAAGCCGAGCCCCGACCAGTCGCCATACTCGATCAAGCCGCCCGAGCTGCCGAGCATCCCGCACGTCTCGAGCCTCCCGGGTGTGCCGAATCCGAGGCCACCCTTACCCGGGGTCGCGAAGCCGAGCTCGACACCACCATTCGCAGCGATGCCGCAGGCGCCGCCGCCCGAGCCCTACATGCCGACGGGCTTCGAGGACAACGATCCTGCGCTCGAGGCAACCGGCTTCGATCCCATGCAGCCGATGCAGACCGAGCTGATGCAGCAGTCGACAGACCTGGTGCAGACCGAGCTGTACGTGAACCCGGCACGTAACTACATGCCGCCGTCACATCCGCCGGATGGATCGTTTCCGCCGCCGGTCGGGTCGTTCTCACAGGGCGCGATGGTTCATCAACCGCACGCGTATCCGATGCACCAGCCGCACACGCATCCGGTCGGCATGCATGCGATGGGGTACCCCGAGGGCTATTCCGAATTCGATCCGAACATCGATCTCGCGCCGCAGCGGCGCTGGCTGATCATCGCTGGCATCGCCGTCGGTGCCATGGTCCTCGTGATCCTGCTGGTCGTGATCTTCAGTCGCGGTGAAGAAGAAGAGCAGCCCCCGGAGGAGACGCCCGTCGAACCCGCGCCGGCGGTCAAGCCGGCCCCGAAAGCAGAGGTCAAGCCGGCCCCGAAACCGGAGGTCACGCCGGCACCTGTCGTGGCCAAGCCCGAGCCGAAGGTCGAACCGCCACCCATGGTGGTGGTGGCTCCGAAGATCACGAAGCCGCCGCCGGTCACCAAGAAGAAACCGCGGCGCTAACGGGGTCACGCTCCACCCCTCCAACCATGGAGAATTATTCTGCGTCTGGCCGGAAGCGTACAAACCGCTTTCAAAGCCTTCTAATCGCCGATTGGGGCGGTTCTAGCGGGTTTGTACGTTTTGCCGCCGATCGCTCGTGATGTCAGGCACTTGGGACCCCGGAGCGTGACCCCACTAGAAGCGGTCGTGACCCCACTAGAAGCGGTCGTTGTTGGTGACCTTCGTCCACGCCTTGACGAAGTCACGCACGAACCGCTCCTTGCCATCTGACTGGCCGTAGACCTCGGCGATCGCGCGCAGCTCGCTGTTCGAGCCGAACACGAGGTCGACCGGCGTCGCGGTCCACTTCGCCTTACCGGTCTTGCGGTCCACGCCTTCGTACACGCCGGGCGTCTTCGAGGCGGTCCACTTGGTCGACATGTCGAGGAGCTGCGTGAAGAAGTCGTTCGACAACACGCCCACCTTCGACGTGAGCACACCGTGCTTGCTGCCCCCTGCGTTTGCGCCGAGCACGCGCAAGCCGCCGATCAGCGCGGTCATCTCGGGCACGGTGAGGTTCAACAGCGCCGCCTTGTCGATCAACAGCTCTGCCGGCGAGCGGGTCAGGCCTGTCGCGTAGTAATTTCGGAAGCCGTCTGCTTTCGGCTCGAGCAGCGCGAACGACGCCACATCGGTCTGCTCCTGCGTCGCCGTGGTCCGGCCGGCACGGAACGGCACCTCGATGGTCACGCCGGCCTTGTTCGCCGCCGCCTCGATCGCCGCGTTACCACCGAGGATGATCACGTCCGCGATCGACACGCGCTTGCCGCCCTTCAGCGACTTGTTGAAGTCGCCGTGCAGCTGCTCGAGCTTCGCGATCACCTTCTTCAGCTCGGCAGGATCGTTGACCGCCCAGTCCTTCTGCGGCGCGAGCCGGATCCGCGCGCCGTTCGCGCCACCGCGCATGTCGGTGCCGCGGTACGACGACGCCGAGGCCCACGCGGTCCGCGCGAGCTCCGGGATGGTGAGGCCCGAGGCGAGGATCTTCTGCTTGAGCGCGGACGCATCGGCGCTGTCGATCAACGCGTGATCGACGGCAGGCACCGGGTCCTGCCACGACAGCACTTCCTTGGGCACCTCCCTGCCGAGGTAGCGCGCACGCGGACCCATGTCGCGATGCGTGAGCTTGAACCACGCCTTCGCGAAGGCGAGCCGGAACGCATCCGGCGTATCGCGGAACTTCGTGACCACCTTGAGATACGCGGGGTCGAACTTGAGCGCGAGGTCGGTGGTCAGCATCACAGGCTGGTGGCGCTTCTTCGGATCGTGCGCGTCGGGAACCATGTCCTTCGCCTGATTCTTCTCGGGGACCCACTGCGTCGCGCCGCCCGGGCTCTTGATCTGGACGTACTTGTACCCGAGCAGATTCGTCACGTAGTCGTTGGTGAACGCGATCGGGTTCGACGTCCACGCTCCCTCGAGACCACTCGTCACGGTGTCACCGCCATTGCCCTTGCCGCACTTGTTCTGCCAGCCGATGCCTTGATCCTCGACCTTGCCGGCGGCGGGCTCACCGGCGACGCACTTCTTCGCCTGATGCGCGCCGTGCGTCTTGCCGAACGAGTGACCTCCCGCGATCAGCGCGACGGTCTCCTCGTCATCCATGCCCATTCGACCGAAGGCAACGCGGATGTCCTTGGCCGACGCCACCGGATCCGGTTTGCCGTTGGGCCCCTCGGGGTTGACGTAGATCAGTCCCATCTGCTTCGCCGCGAGTGGTTGCTCGAGCTCCCCTTTGACGTGCCGCTCGTCGCCGAGCAGCTTCTTCTCCTTGCCCCAGTACACGAGGTCGGGCTCCCAATCGTCGGCGCGACCACCGGCGAACCCGAAGGTCGGGAAGCCCATCGATTCGAGGGCCACGTTGCCGGCGAGCACCATCAGATCGCCCCACGAGATCTTCTGCCCGTACTTCTGCTTCACCGGCCACAACAGGCGGCGCGCCTTGTCGAGGTTCGCGTTATCCGGCCAGCTGTTCTGCGGATCGAAGCGCAGCTGTCCACCGCCCGCGCCGCCGCGACCATCACCGGCGCGATAGGTGCCGGCGCTATGCCACGCCATGCGGATGAAGAACGGGCCGTAGTTGCCGTAGTCCGCAGGCCACCAGTCTTGCGAGGCCGTGAGCACCGCCTTGAGGTCCTTGCGGACGTCGGCGAGGTTGACCGACGCGAAGGCCTTGGCGTAGTCGAACTCCGCACCGAGCGGATTCGACAGCGGCGAGTGCTGGCGCAGCGCTGAGAGATCGAGGGAGTCCGGCCACCAGAAGCTGTTGGGCTTCGCGGGACCCTCGGCCTCGGCGAGCCCCGGTATCGCGAGGAGGAGCGTGAACAAGTACTTCTTCATGGGCGTGAGGGTGCGATGGTTCCTGTGATTCATCAAATATGGAAAAGTGAATAGATCGATAGGAACTGGCTATCAGTCAAGATGGGAGCACCCCACGGGTGCTACGGCGGCTCGCTGGCGTAGCTTCACGACGTGCAACACAAGACGGTGCAGGCGAACGGGATCCGGTTCGCATATCTCGAGCAAGGTAGCGGTCCGCTGGTGCTGCTGGTGCACGGGTTCCCGGATACCGCACACACGTGGAGCGACGTGATGCCGGCGATCGCGGAGGCAGGGTTTCACGCGGTCGCGCCGTTCACGCGCGGCTACGCACCGACCGAGATCGCCGGTCCGTACGACACCGAGACGCTCGCGAAGGACGTGCTCGGCTTGATCGACGCGCTCGGCGAGGGCAAGCCGGCGGTGGTCGTCGGTCACGACTGGGGCGCGAGCGCCGGCTACTCGGCGGCCGCGATGGAGCCCACGAAGGTCCGGCTGTTGATCACGATGGCGATCCCGCATCCCGGGGGCATTCGCCCGACGCCGAAGCTGGTGTGGGCGCTGCGCCACTTTTTCAAGCTCCGCACCAAGACCGGGGGCCAGAAGCTGACGGCGAACGACTGCGCGTACGTCGACGAGCTCTGGCAGCGGTGGTCACCGGCGTGGAAGTCCATCCCGGCGTCGGAGACGGCCCACGTCAAGCAAGCGTTCGCGGATCCGGCCTGCGCGGCGGCGGCCTGCGCGTACTACCGCGCCACAGGGACGAAGACACCGGCGTCGCAGAAGCTCCCGATCACCGTGCCCACGGTCGCCTTCGCAGGGACGCACGACATGATCGAGCCGCGCCTCTACGAGAAGGCGCGCCACAAGTTCACGAAGTCCTACGAGGTCGTGCAGGTGCCGGGCGGGCACTTCATGCACCGCGAGCATCCGGACGCGTTTCGCGCCGAGCTCGTGCGCGTGCTCCGCGACAAGGCTAGCCCCAGAACTCACCTCGGTCCTCCAGGCTGAGCTCTGGAAGTAGGAGTTCGCGCGATCGCGCTCACCCGGTCGATTGTATTCGTGTCCCCGGCTCGAGGAGGGCGAGCCACCCCGTTTCCGATCATTCGCCTGGTCGAAGGATCGACACAGGCGAACTGCCACGAAAATAGAGTTCGCGGTCTATGCGAACTCATTTTCGTTCAAGGTGGTGGCCGGGTCTCTGGGGTTAGTTCTTGAATTCTTCGTAGATTGGGAACTGCTTGCGATCGAACGCGAACGTGCCTGCGGGCGCCGGCTTGTCGACGGCCACCGCGGTGAA
>JBBQJJ010000358.1:0-9282 GCA_038325805.1 Haliangiales bacterium | reverse complement strand
CATCCGAGCATCTCGGAACGTTGTGGTTGCGAGAGCTCGGTCAGGGAACACAGGGCGATGCGGAGCTGCTCGCGACGAAGTATCCACTCGCGCCGGCGTTGATCCACCACGCGGCAGCGGCAGCAAAGGCGCTGAGGGGTGGCGGTGTCCTGACGCCCGACCACATCTACGCCGGCATTCGCACGGTGCTCGACGACAAACTCGGCCAGTTCGCACGGCGGGTGACCGTGACGCAGACGTGGGACGACATCGTGCTGCCATCTGACCAGTTCGAAGCCATCGCCGAGCTGCTCGCGCGCGTGCGCGGTCGGCGTCGTGTGTACGAGCAATGGGGCTTCGCCGCAAAGGTCGGCAAGGGGCTCGGCGTGTCGGCGTTGTTTTCGGGACCGCCGGGAACGGGCAAGACCATGGTGGCGGCCTTGATCGCGCGCGATCTTGTTGTTCGACGAGGCGGACGCGCTGTTCGGCAAGCGGACGGATGTGAAGTCGAGCAACGATCGAAACGCGAACCTCGAGACCAACTACCTGTTGCAGCGGCTGGAGAGCTTCACTGGCATCTGCTTGCTGACGAGCAACCACGAGAGCCATATCGATCCGGCGTTTCAACGCAGGCTCTCGCTGCATCTTCGATTCGAGGTGCCCGATGTCGAGGAGCGCGCGCTGTTGTGGCGCGCGATGCTGCCGGCGGCGGCGCCGATCGCATCGGATGTCGACGTCGAGACGCTCGCACGTCGTTACGTGATGAGCGGCGGCTACATCCGAAATGCCGCGCTGCGCGCCGCGTTCGTCGCAGCCGATCATGACTCGCCGATCACCGGAGCTGACCTCGAGCGTGCCGCGCGCCTCGAGTACGAGGGGATGGGCAAGCTGGCCACAGCGCTGTAACAACTGCCGTTTCAAACCTGACAGGTCGGCTGTTGAACGCACGCTAGTGAACGGCCGGCCGAGTAAGAGATCAACTCGTTGGCTCGGGTACGGGACTTGTAGGATTCGCGGGCATGACGAAGACCTCCCTTGTTGCCGTCGTGCTCGCGATGTGGACTTCGTCGGCGGCGGCACAGTCCAACACCGATCAAGACGCACCGAGCGTACCGCCCAAGCCACAGGAGCGCGGATCTGTCGGCGGCGGCGTCGTGTTTGCCAGCGACACATTTCTCGATGCCGCGCTGGTGATCGAGGGGGCCGTGAAGGTCCCCGGCGTGCCGCTGTTCATCCGTGGCATGGGTGGTCTTGGCGGGTCGGCCGACTCCGACGGCGGCGGCGAGTTCGTGCGTGTCGTCGGTGGGATCGAGGCCCGACGCTGTGGCTCCAGGTCGTTTTGCGTTTTCGGTGGGGTCGATGCCGGGTATCAACGTCAGACCTGGAGTGCCTCCGACGATCCGTTCGGCGAGATGACCGAGCACCACCACGGTCTCGTGATCGGACCACGGTTCGGGCTCGACGCCGGTGGCGAAGCGCTGCGTTTCCGGCTCGCGCTCGACATGCTCCAGTATCGCCACCAGTCCTCGGTGAGCGACACGAAGTGGGAGCAGAGCGTTGGCTTGACGATGTCGATCGTGCGCCGATTCTAGTGTCCGGGCGGCGGACGCTGCGTCTGGCCTACCTCCCGATCGCCTCGACCGCAGCGCGGATGTCGGCGCTCCAGTTCGCGAACTCCTCGACGCGGACATTCCAGAACAACGTCCTGTTGCCTGCCTTGTCGTAGACGAACGTGTCGTGCTTGACGGCGCCAGGCTCCATCATTCCCCACGCCGTCCGACCCTGCGACGAATCGCGGAAGATCGGCGCCACGGTGCGGCCGACGAAGTCGGTCGCATTGGTATCGGAGAGCACGACGAGCTCGACGGGGTAACCGTCAGTCTGCAGGCCGGAGACGAGTGCATCGATGGACCCAGACTGGGCCCGGCAGACGCTTCAAAACCCTTCGAGTAAGAGGACGACGACGGTCTTGTCCGCGAAGGTATCGAGGCCGTAGGTCTGACCCACGCGCGGCGACTCCGGCTGCACGTCCTCGAGCATCCACGTCGGAAGCCGCTGGGGCGTGCCGGGCGGCGAGTCCATCGTCGGATCGGCCGAGTCGGGCGTGCCTCCACTGGGCGAGGCACCACAGGCGGCGAGGGCAAGCGAGATGGTGGAGAGGAGCAGGCTGCGGTGGATCATGGAGTGGTTCCTTTGCGTAGGGTATCGACGATCTCGACGACGCGGAGCGCCTCGGGACCCACGAGCAGGTGCGTTCGACGGCCGGTGGTGTCGAAGATCTCGATCACGGGGAGGCCCGCGATGCCATCGGGGAGGGGCGGTGCGGTCGGGGCGGGCCACTCGGTGGCGTCGATGCGCGTGATCTCGACGTCGGGCCAGCGCGGCGCCGCGGTCTCGAGCGCGGCATGGATCTGCGCGCATGGTTTGCACCACGTCGCCCAGTAGTCGACGACGGTGATCCGTCCGGCGACGGCGCGCATCGGCGTTGCGGTCGTGGTCTGGGTTGGAGTGCTGCGACGAGCGGTGGGGGCGAACCCGTAGGACAGCGCGACGAAGCCGCCGGCTTGAGGCACCAGCTGGTTGCCGACGACGTCGGCTGCGATCGCGAATCGGACGCCCGCGGTCGCGACGATGCCGCTGGCCACCGCGCATCGCACCCCTGGAGTGGCGCTCCACCACAAGCCACCCGCGTTCGCGCTGTCGACGCGACCCATCGTGAACGGATCGGGTTCGCTCGCGTTGCCCCGCCACTGCAGATCGGTCGACGCGAGGAGCGACCACCGTGCGTCGAGCTTGATGCTGCCGCCCAGGGTCGCACGAAGCTCGCTCCCCCACGCGAACTCGTCGCGCGTGCGGTTGAGTGGGGCGCGACCAGAGAGCTGACCGAACACGGCGCCGCGCGAGCCGATGGCGAGCTGCCCATCAACCTCCGCGAGCGCCCAGGTGACGCCACGTCCAAGTGTCAGCGTCGCGGCCTCGGCCGGCAGGTTCGCCGCGCCGCTGCGCTCGACGTAGCGGCCGCTTGGCAGCACGAGCCCGACAGTACCGGAGAGTCGCGGCGACCGCAGCCAGCGGGTGAACGCCTGGCGTGCGCGAAGCTCGAGGTCGCCGACCCCGGTGTCCGTGCGCGCCTCCATGAACGTCGTGGTGCGCAACGAACCAAAGGGGAGCTGCACGTCGATCGAGGTGCCGGTCGGAGCGGTCCCGGTCAGCTGGAGCGAGCCGAGGTGGACGTCGATCGCCAGGTCGTTCGGATTGGGTGCCTCCGCGGTTCCCTGCTGGAGGCGGCCGTAGGGGACGAACGTGTACGCGAGGCGGGTCTGGACAGCCCAGCTGTCCGTTGCCGTCGCATCGGGTCCATCACTCGCTCCACCCGGGAGCGCAGGGTTCACTCAGGTCGTGCACTGCGCTTCGGCCCGATCGGGCCAGGCGAGGGCGCTACCGATCGCGAACACAACAAAGATCGCGCGCATGTGGACCAGGGTACGCCGGAACCGGGGCTTGGTTACAGCCAGATCGAGCTCGAGGTTTGCAGCTCATGACGGTCGCTTACCTGGCCTCACGGGCCAGCCTGTGGTCTACGTCTGTCAGCCATGTCGCAGGACAAACACACCCGAGATCGAGGAAACCTGTTCGAGTACGAGCAGAAGCAGAAGCCCAGCCAGCCGGACTTCCACGGCGACTGCAGCGTCGAAGGCGTCACGTACGAGATCCGCGGCTGGCATCGCGAGGACCGGCTGGCGTTGACCCTGGCCCCGCCACGCGGCGACAAGAACACGTTTCCGCCGGACGCGTTTCGCGGCGTCCTCGATCCTGCGCCGGCGAAGCGCGCCAAGGCACCGGCGGACGAGACTGTGCCGGCATGGTCCGGCGACATCATCGGCGACGCCGCCGCGTACACGATTCGGGCCTTCGAGAAGCAGGGGAAGAAAGGCCTCTACTTCACGTTGAGCTTCGAGCGGATCGAGAAGTCAGCGCCGAACGTGTCGCGCTGGGATTCGCCCGACCTCGCTGACTGACAGGTTCCTGTTCACTGGGTGCGAAGCCACGTCGCGATCGTGGCAAGTGCGCGATCGCGATCCGCGACCGGCCAGTAGCGGCGGAACACGGGAACACCGGAGCGTCCCGACAGCAGGCTCGCGGCGTACTGATCGCAGATCCGCAGCGTGTCGGTCCAGCCTTCGCGCGGCGCGCGCGGATCGTTGGCGTCGATGCCTTCGCCGGTCTGGAACGCCTCGGTCAGGATGTCGACGCTACCGCTGCGGACCTTCATGGTCCCGAGCTTTGTGCGGTTGCTCAACTGCGCGAGCACGTGATCGCGGAACGCGGCGACGCGGATCAGATCGGAGCCGAGCAGCTCGATGCTGTAGAACCCGGAACGCTTCGCGGTCAACGGTACCCACGGCGACGTCGTGAACAACGTGGTGGATGCACGCACGACCTCAGGTGCACGCGGGTTGGCGATCATCGGCGCGAACCATCGGCGTGCGGCGAACTGCGCTTGCTCGGGCAGGGTGGTGACGATCCACGCCGCGTACTCGGCGAGCGCCGCGGTGTCGCCGGCGGTGATCCGCGCCATGGTCAGCCCGACGAGCGCTTCGCCGAGGTACGGATCCATGCCGCGATGCTCGCCGGCGGACCAGCCCGCGAAGCCGTCGCGGACGGTCTTCGCGAGGAACGGCTTCGCCGCGGCCCCCTCCCAGATGGCGAACGCTTCGAGGAAGCGCGCGCGCTGGCGGAGATCCGCGAAGCCCGCGAGCCTGCGCACGAACAACGAGGTGATGGTCGGCGCCTTGGTCCGCAGCGCTTCACCGGCGAGCTTCTTGGAAGCATCGAGCGCGGTGAGCTGGAGCGCTGCGGTCAACCAGCGATTCTCGTCGCCGGTGTCGTCGGCGAACGCCTGGTACTGCCGCGCCAGCGGCGAGGTGTCGCGCCACTTCGCGTGGTACGCGCGAAGCTGGCGCGCGAGCTCCCGGCGTGCGGCTGGTGACGTGGTGTTGCCATCCGTGGGGGCGGTGGGCTCGAAGAAGCTGGTGTCGATCAGCTGCACGAGGAGGCCATGCGCGATCTCGTGCACCGGGAGGATGTGGCGATACCGCGCGCTATCGCCGTGCTTGAAATCGACGAACCGCGAGCGCGTGCGTCGCTCGTCGGACTCGTACGCGACGAGCAGCGGCTCGATCGCCGCCTCGCGTTCGGCGGCCAGCGCGGTGACGATCGGATCCTGCCCGCCAAAGCCAACGACGTGCACCTGATCGAGCGAGTCGATCAGCCGTGCGATCCGCAACGCGGTGGGGAGCTTCGCGATCGCCGGAAGATCGACCGGTGGGCTGGGCTGCCGCGCGCGGCGCCGGGCATCCGCGAGGAGCCCGTCGATGTCTGCGAGAAACGGCGCGCCGTTCTGGAGCACCGTGCGCGCCTCGACCGCCAGCGCGGGAAGCCTACGCCAGCTCTCGATCGAGAGCGCGATCTCGCCGCGCAGGTGCGCACCGACGCCGCGGACAAACTGTGCCCACAGCCAATCCTCCGCGAGCACCGGGTACGCGGGCTGGCCCGGCACCGCTGTTGTCCAGATCGTCTCGGCGAGGGCGCCGTCGCCGAGCCGGAGCAGCATCATCGCCTTGCCGGGCGCGAGGGTCAGCGGCTGGACGTAGTGGCCCTCGGAGGTGCTCGGGTAGAGATGAAAGTCGAACTCGGGGTTGTCTCGCTTGGCCTGATCGCGCGCCTTGCGATGCGCGTCGAGCATCGCGCGCATGTCGGCGGCGACCTCCGCGACCGCACCGACCCAGTGGGTCTGGTAGATCAGCCCGTTCCACGCGATCGCGAACGTGGTGCTGGGGAGCACCCAGCCGTGCGTCTTGACCCGCGTCGCGGCATCCTCCGGACCGGTGATCTCGATCTCGATCTCGCGGTACTCGCACCCACGCGGATCGGCGACGCCCTGATCGAACAGCTTGGTGACCGCGGCGATCACGCCGACATCGAGCTTGGTGCGCGGTGGCACCCACGCGGCGTGTTGCTGCGGCGGATCGGGAGACGGGGTGGACGCGATCGCGGGCAGCGCGGGAGTCATCGGAGGGGGAGTCTGCGTGTCGTGATCCGTCACAGCCTTGCCGCTACACGCTGCCAGAAAGACGAGGACGCGAAGCACCCTCTCAGTGACGCACGGATGCGCAGCGCGCGCTACCTCGGTGACGCGCGCACGTTCTACTCGGAGCTCAGACCGCAGGCCTCGATCAACGTTCGGAGAGCTCGGCGAGTAGGAACTCACGAAGCGCGACCACGCGGGGCGCGAGCTGTGTTGGTGCGAGCGAGACCAGGTACAGCATCGCCGTCCCGGCCGTGGCATCACCGGCAACGCGCACGAGCTCGCCGCGACCGAGGTACGGCGCGGCGACGAACGTGGGTAACAGCGCGACACCGCCACCCGAGCGCGCGAGCTCGGCGAGCGTGCCGAAGTCCGTGCACTCGATGGCGGGTGGCGGCGGGCGCCTGCCGGGCGTGAAGCTGCGTTGCTCTCGCACGACGGGCCACATGCCGTCGTGGTGGCCCAGATCGGAGAGCTGTACCGGCGTGCCGCGGCGGTCGAGGTACGCAGGCGCGGCGTAGAACGCCGTGTCCACCCGACGGAGCTTGCGGGCGACCAGGTTCTGTCCTCCCGTGCGGCCGAGTCGCAGCGCCAGATCGATGCCACGCGTGAACCCGATCACCTCGTCGGAGAGCACCAGGCGAACGCGCACCGCCGGATACCGCACCCGAAACCGAGGCAAGCGCGGAGCGAGCAGGGCCCGGCCGACGTCGACGGTGGCGGTCACGGTGACCTCACCACTCGGGACCGCGGTCGACGGTGCCGACTTCGCGACGACCCTCTCCAGCTCGCCGAGCGGAGCCGCGATCCTGCGGGCAAGTGCCTCGCCTTCGGGCGTCGTGCTCACGCTGCGTGTGGTGCGGACGAACAAGCGCACGTCGAGCTCTCGCTCGAGTGCACTGATGATCCGGCTGACGCGGGTGCGATCGATGCGCATCTGCTCGGCCGCCCGAGAGAACGAGCGCGTCTGTGCGACGTGCTGAAACACCCGGAGGTGGTCTAGGTCCATTGATGCGAGAATGGCACTAGTCATGTACGATCTGGAGGGATTGTTGTCTCTCGGCGAGATGCCCATGCTCGACCCATGTCACCCGCAAGCCGCATCGCCGCGCTGTTCCTGCTGTCGCTGCTATCCCTCCTGCCCGTCGCTGCCTGCCATCGCGCACCGGCCACCCCCCATGGCATGACCCTCGGGCTCGCCACGGCGCAACCCCGCGCGACCCTGGTGTGGGTCGGCCACGGAAAGGCCGAGCGATTCAGCGCTGGGACCTGGCACCGCGTCCCGGCCTTTGACTACGAGTTCTCCGTCGAGCAGAAGCGTTACCCAGACCACTGGGACTCGATCAAGACCATGCGTCGTCATCACCCGGACTACGACGGATCGGCAGGTCCTCGCGTCCAGGTCTACACGTTCCGGCTCGGCCTCTCGGCGACGAACACCGAGGCCACGTACTCGATCGTGTCATCCCTCGGCGAGGGCACGGGCCATGGTGATCTCGAGTTTCGCAACGCCGTCCTCGACATCCGCGCCGACGTGAGCCGGTTCGCGCCGTTCGACCGCTACCGGATCACCCAGCACTACCAGTACGAGGCCGGTCGCTTGACCGAGCTCGTCGAGCTCTCCGATGGCGCCTCGCCCTGGGTACGCAACCACGAGGAGGCAGCGCTGTTCGGACCCCAGACGTTCGCATCGCCACCGACCACGCTGTCACAGCGAACCCGCACGACCAAAGAACGCTGAACCACCACCGAATCTGGTCCCGCGATGGTCTGGCGAGCGAGCGAGTCGGTTGTCGCCGTTCACGCCGAACTGAAGTTGCCCCGGTTGAAACGACGTGTACTGGCAACCGTGGTCCGAGTGATGGATGACGTCGCGAGGCTGACGCTGGGTGACAGCCATGTTCAACGCATCGAGGACGACGTCGTGAGTTCCGACGCCGCATCGTCGAGCTGGTTCGAGCAGGCCGCTCGCCGGAGAGCCTGGCGAAGGAGTTCGAGCCGAGTGCGTACGGACCTCGGTGTCGCTTCGGCATGTGGACTCTCCCAAGTGAAGGGTTGTCTACCGGACCGGGGCAACTTCAGTCACCCCTGACACAGGGGGCCTGCGACGTCGTTATAACGATCGTCATAACGGATCTCGTTATGACCACGGTCATAACGAGCGTCGAGCGAGGGATGAGCGAGGGAATAGCGAGGGCGTCCCCGGCTAACTACGCGCCCTCCACATCAAAGCAGCGTGGACGGTTGTTGTCGCATGGGGCGAGAAGCGCCGCGACGGGCGAGGTATTGCGCTCCACGAAGACCTGATCGCTCTAGGTCCGACGCCGGATCACGAATCGAAGACGATCTCTCGCTCGGGCCAGCGAACCGCCGCGAGTCGGGTCGTGAAGGACGCAGCGTTGCGACGGCGCTCCCGGTAGCGACGGCCGACCGAGAAGTCGACGCAAAATAGGTTGTCGTGCGGCCCCGCCCACTGGTCTGGCTGATAGCCGTCGAACAGGTCGGGCTTGCCACCGCTGACGTCGTCATCGCCGTCGGGTGTGCCGCGCCAGTAGTGACCGAAGATGACCGGGGTGGTGTCGAGATATTCGTCCCACCACTTCACGCGCTCGCACATCCGCCAGCGGCCGTTTGCCCAGAAGGGTTTGTCGGTGAGGCGCTCCAGTCCGGATGTGATCACCTGCAGCGGATTCATCCACTGCTTCTCCGCGTCATGGAGTCCGAGCTTCTTCAGGAGCGGCGGCTGACGAGCGGAGTCGTCGAGCACGTGCGCGTGCTTCTCGGCTCTGGCCTCTGCGGCAAGACCGCTCTGCTCGAGATGCTGCTTGGCCGCGGACTCGAAGCGCTGGAAGAGGGTGAACGCGGACTCTTGCACCGGTCTCAGCTCCTCGATCGACGTGGTATTCCATGCCGCATGCACGACGCGGAGGTCCGGACGCTCGAGCGCGACCGGTAGTGTCTGAAAGAACGTCGCCCAGCGTTGCTTGGAGGGCTGGTTGGGGGCGGGCTTGGAGTCCGCGAACTCGTCGCGCTGCTCTTCGTGCTCGGGATCGATGAACCATCGATTGCCGTGCTTCGCGGCGCCACGAAGGATGTTGAGCTCGTGATTTCCGAGGACACATTGTGCGAGCTCGCGCTCGACCATGCCTTGGACGAGGTCGATGACGGCAGGGCTGTCGGGGCCGCGATCGCACAGGTCGCCGACAAACACGAGC
>JBBQJJ010000357.1:0-9355 GCA_038325805.1 Haliangiales bacterium | reverse complement strand
GCTGCCGCTGTCGGCGATTCCTCGTCTCGCGACCGCGCGCGCGCCTCGCGCGACGACGCCGATCCAGCTGGTGCGTAGCCAGACCGCGATCCCGTCGCTCCTCGCACCCGACCCGAAGCGCCCTCGCGCCACACCGCCGGTGCCGGCGCCGGTGGTGCTACCGCGTGCGCCGTCGCCGAGGCTCGCGGATGCCGAAGCGATTCCCGAGCTGATCGCACCTGCCGGCACCTACAAGATCCCGCGCCGTGCACCGCGCTGGAATCCGCCGACCCGATGGGCACGCGAGGACAGGCGCAAGCCGTGGCCGCAGCTGTTCGTCCTCGGGATGCTGCTCGCGTTCGCGGCGATGGCCGTGCAGCTCGGCTGGATCGACCTCGACGCCTGGCGGCAGCTGCTCGAGATCTAGCGGAGCCGACCGCCGCGCCAGTACAAGGCGCCTCGATCCGAGACGACGGGACCGAGAAGGTCGGTCTCGATCGACCTCCGCGGTCGTCGCGGAGACGAGAGGTCCAACCGCCGGGCTCTTGGAGCGAGGTGAGCCCGCGACGGCTCGCCCAGAATCGGCCGGTCGGTGTGAGCACGCACGACCGAGAAGGTAGGACGAGCGTATAGGTGCAGCTGGGAGGCGGGGCGTTGTCGAGCTGGCCGGCCTCGACGAACGTGGTCGTCGTCGACCCCGAGAGCTCCGACCGTCGCGTGATGGACCGAACCGCGGCGTCCTCGATCGGGATCACCGGCGTGACCGTGAACGTGGAGCACGCCGTCGAGTGGGAGTCGGGGACGCGCGGTGCTCCGCAGGCGAGCAGGAACACGAGCTCTGTGCGCGACTCGGGAAGTGCAGGACGTGTTTGGGCACTGAATCGGACCGGATGTTCCGGAGGCACCAAACGTTGCGAGGATGGAGTCATGGGACGACGAGGTCGCTGCGAACGGGCACGCGCCAGTTCCGGCCACGCTCGAGATCCCACGCGTACCGCACCCCGTGGTCGGCACCCACGACGGCCAAGCGAAACGGGGCGACCTTCAAGATGAGCAACCCTGGCGCCAAGTCCGGGTGGGCACCCGTGGGCAGCTTTTCGACGTCGACAAACAGAAGCGACGCGGGCAGCCCGCCGCTTCCACAACCACTTGTCAGAGATGCCGTCCGCCCAACTGTCAGGGATGTCCTACGACTGAAGTATCAGGGAGGTATCAGGTCCGCACCATCGACAAGCCGTGTGCTGTGCATCCATTGATAGGTACTCCATATAATATCGGCGAAATCAATTGACTCGCGGTGGGGGCCTGCTAAAAAGCCTCATGGATCGGCCGCGCAAACGTCAGCAGTCGCTGGACCTCCGAGGCGAGGAAGAGCGACGTGGTGGCAAGCGCAAGGGTGCTGGACGTCCCCCAAAAGGGCCCCGCTCGTCGGAACGTCACAAGCGCAGGCCTACGGTAGATCCTCGCAACCCACTGCACGTCACGCTGCGCGTCGTTACCGCGGTCGGCTCGCTACGCAAGCGCGACATCTTCCATGCGATCGGATACGCCACCATCGTCGCCGCCGCCGAGAAGCACGAGCGGTTTCGCATCGTCCACCTCAGCATCCAGAGCACGCACATCCACTTGATGGTCGAGGCTGGAAGCAATGCCGCGTTGTCCAACGGCATGAAGGCGTTCGAGATCTCCGCCGCGAAGCTGATCAACCGCGCGCTCCGGCAGCGCGGCATTCGTCGTCGCAAGGGCCAGGTGTTCGCGGATCGCTACAACGCCAGGGCCCTCACGTCACCGCGCGCTGTCCGCAACGTGCTCTGCTACGTGCTCAACAACTGGCGACATCACGGCGAGCACGCGCGCCTCAAGACGCGTGACTGGAAGATCGATCCGTACTCGAGCGCGCTCGCTTTCCCTGATTGGAAAGAGCGCGAGGCTTCTCCGATCCTCTACCGTCCGCCACCCAACTATCTGGCGCTGGTGACGTGGCGACCACGCACCTGGCTACTACGCGAGGGTTGGAAGCGTCATGGGCTGATCTCGATCCACGAGATCCCAGGTCCGCTTCACGCGAAGCCGGCGAGGCAACCCGCTCGAGTTGCGTGCGTTGTTCGCTAGCACGCGAGAAGTCGACTGCTCGCATCGACCGAGCACACGCGAGGCAGCGAGGTGGCGAGTGGCGAGGTGGCGAGGCGGCGAGGTGGCGTGACGAGGTCCCGCTCGCTGTTGAATTTGAGGTGGCGGCTGGCAGGTGATGTACGCGGTCGTTCTTCGACGCAACCGTCGCGGACTACCCAGCCACTGCGATCGGTAATCTCGCGCTCGCGCTGAGCGCGCATGCCTCGCCAAGCACCTGCAGGTTGTATAGCGCGCGGCTCCGCGGGCCGTCCTCGATCAACTCGCCAGCCTTCCACCACTCCATCACCGTCGTATTCACCCCGAGCACCGTGGCCAAGTCGCGGAGCTCGTCAGCAAGCCGCGGCGCGGACCCGATGTCATGCGGGCCGCCGATCCAGCCGCCTTCGAACCCATCGGGAAGATATAGGTTGGCGATGTCGAGGAGCATCAAGTTGGGAAACCTCTCGAACGCAACCCGCGGAACCGTGTCGCGATGCATCGCAACATAGCGCTTCATCATCACAAAGAAGTCCCGCGTCTCGGAATCCTTGGGCTCGTGGGTCGCTGCGATCACCGCCGCTGCGTCGAGTGTGTTTTCGCTCGACGCGATCGCGACCGAGCGTAAGAAGATGCTGATCTCCGGATCGAGCCGAGTTCCATACGGGTCCGGTCCGGCCCCCTCATCGACCCAGGCGTCGTCCCGAGCCGCTCAGTGAGCGTCGCAACATACGCGTTCACGAGCTTCCGACGATGCCAACCCATCCACGCGACGCCGCCATTCCACGGTAGCTCGAACCACTCCCTCCGCGATGGACGCATGTGCGTGCTGCCGGAATCGGCGCGGCGGAGGCGAGAAGCGCTCGCGACCACCTGACGCAGCGTCCTGGACGGAACATCGGACCAGAGGTGCGTGAGCGAGGTGACGTAGACGTCGATGCCCATTGCGTTCGCGCGACCCGATTCGTACCGGACGAGTGATCTCTACGCGGCCAGCTTGGGCGATGCAATGCCGTCGTCGAGTTCTCGTGATCCTTGAGCGCGCGCCAGGGCGGTCATTCCATCGCGTGCACCGGTGATACGGCGGAATCGACCTGCGGCGTCGGCGACCACCGTCCAGGATCATCCGGCCGCCGCGCCAACGCATCACGCGACGCGTGTCGGCAGAGACGGCTCCCATCACGGCCGAGTTGTTCCTGCTGCGCCCGCAAAGCACGTACGCCGGTCGATATCGAAACGCATGGCAGGAGCTCGGGGCGATGCGTGCTCCACACGCGCACCGTTCGCCACGCTTCCTCGACGAGCATCTGCGTCACTCGCCCTCTTCGGGTTCGTGTCGTCGTCCTCGTCCCCCAGATCTCCAGGCTTTTTTCAGGATGATGAGGCTTGTCCCTGCGACGGAGTTCTTGCTCGAGGTCCTTGATGCGCTTGGACCCGACAACCTTGATCCGATCGCCTTCCACTCGTCGAGTAGCGTCGAGAGAGCCCGAAGGAACACCCCAAGCTCTCCGCGGACAGACTCGCCGCCTTGGGGACGATCACGAGCTTCTCCTCCGGTTTCCAGTCCTTCATCTGCCTTCTGAGCGTAGAGACTCCCTTTGGCCAACGCGACAACGTCGCTGGGCCAGACCGCTCTCCTTCGAGAGTTGCTGCGCGCTCATCACGTGTGGGCCGACCATTCGAGAACGAAATGCTGCGCTGTTCGGAATCACGGGGTACTCACATCGCCCTGCGCTTGCTCGCTGAATCCGGCTTTCCGTTCAGCAGAGGCGACAACTATCCTGGCGCATAGGGGACGAGAGGCACAAAGCTCGCTCTTCGACAGCGGAGTACCCACGCGGTCAGTCCACCGGACGAGGACAACGACGAGCTCGCTCCTCGCCCGCGAAGTGCCCACGTGGGCAGTCCACCGGACGGACGAGAACAACGACGAGCTTGCTCCTCGCCAGCGGGGGCAGCCACCGGACGAGGACAACAACGAGCTCCTCGACAGCGCAGTGCCCACGAGCACTCCACCCGAGAACAACAACGAGCTCCTCGACAGCGGAGTGCCCACGTGGGCAGTCCACCGGACGGACGAGGACAACCGGACCAAGGAGGAGCGAAGGCATTCGTCGCTTCCTCTCCACTCTTCTCGAGGATCTCCTTTCGCCCGAACCGTCCGGCAGTCAGCTGTGCGAGCAATAAACCTCAAAGCCGTTGTCGTGACGGTTGCCACCGGCAGCCTGGGGAACATCCAGAACACGACCGGCGGCGCGGGTTGATCGAAGAGTCGGGCAACGATCCAGCGGAAGAGTTGCGCGGTCGGGTGCGGGGTAGTCAAGGCGCGGGCTCGCTTCATGGTTGGCCTCGCCGTGAATCGGAAGCTTCGCGCGGCATCCATCCTTTCGAAGAATGGCGCAGCGAGGTCGAGCTGAGGAGTTGCATCGCGAACAGGCAGTCCGCCTGAGTCGATGCTGGGATTCGGCGCCAGCTGAGACGGTGGGCTACTCAGTCGGCCGCGCGGATCCGCGCCTTGACCACGTCGATCGCCTCGGGATTGTCGAGGCTCGTCAGGTCACCGGTCGCTTCACCCGTGACCAAGAGATCGCGCAGCACGCGGCGCATGATCTTGCCGCTGCGCGTTCGCGGCACCGTGGCGACGACGAGCACGCGGGCGGGGCGAGCGATCGCGCCGACCGCGTCGACGATGCATTGCGCGAGCTCGCGCTGCAGCTCCTTGCTGTCGACAAAGCCTGCGCGCGGCACCACAAAGGCGACGGGCACGGTCCCCTTGACCTCATCATCTTGCGTCACCACCGCGGCCTCGGAGACCGCCTTGTGCGTGAGCAGCGCCGCCTCGAGCTCCATCGTGCCGAGGCGATGGCCGGCGACGTTGATCACGTCATCGAGGCGCCCGGTGACCCACAGCTGTCCGTCGGCGTCGAACAGCGCGCCATCCGACGCGGCGTAGTGGCCGGGAAACTGCGTCAGGTAGTTCTGCACGTAGCGATCGTGATCCCCCCACACCGTACGAGCCAGACAAGGGAATGGCGCTGCGAGCGTCAGTGCGCCGAGCTCACCGACGGACGCGACGGATCCGTCCTCCCGCAGCACGTGGGCGACGTAGCCCGGAAGCGCGTGGCCGCAGCTCCCCGGTCGCGTCGGGGTGAGGCCCACCATGCTGCTTGCCCACGCGGTGCCTGTTTCGGTCTGACCGTACGTGTTGTTGACGAACAGCTGGCCCTTGCCGAGCACGTCGCGCGTCCAGAACCAGGTGTCGGGATCGAGCGGTTCACCGACGAGCGAGACCAGCGCGAGCTCGAGGTCGTGCCCTTGCACCAGGGAATCACCGGCACGACGCAGCATGCGCAGCGCGGTCGGCGCAGTGAACAGCTTGGTGACGCCGTACTTGGCCATCAGCTCGTAGGGTCGCGAGGCCGATGGCGTGTCGAGGCTCCCCTCGAAGATCACGTGCGTCCCACCGTTCGCGAGCCCACCGACGAGCGCGAAGATCGGAAACGTCAGCCACCCGACGTCCGCCGTGCACCAGTACGAGTCGCGCGCCTCGAGCGCGAGCGACCACTTCACGTTCGCGTACGCACCGACGAGGAACCCGAGGCCCGCATGCACGAGGCCCTTCGGCTTCGACGTCGTGCCGGAGGTGTAGATGATGAAGCCGGGCTCGTTCGCTTCGAGTGCGACGGGTTCGGCCTTGCGCGTGGTTCGCGCGAGGAGCTCGGTGAAGTCGTGCTCGCCATCCAGCAGCGGATATGCCGGATCGACGCGGCGCGCGACGATCACGTGAGGGACAGCGAGCCCTACCATCGCCTCGTCGAGGGTCTGCTTCAACGGGATGGCGCGCCCACGACGCAGGGTCGCGTCCGTGACCACGACGACCCGCGGCTGCGCATCCTCGAGTCGATCGCGCACGGCCGACGGGCTGAAGCCCGCGAAGATCACCGTGTAGATCGCGCCGATCCGATAGCACGCATGGATCGCGATGAACGACTCGGGCACGTTGCTCGCGTAGAGCGCGACGCGATCGCCCTTGACGACTCCGAGATCCTGCAGCGCCGCCGCGAACCGCGCGACGGCATCGGTCAGCCGGCCGTACGTCCACGTCTCGGTCGCACCGTCCTCTCGCTCGTAGTGCAGCGCGACGCGATCCGCGGGCCAGCGGTCGAGGCAGTTGACGCTGACGTTGCCCATAGCGCTCGGGAAGTAGCGGAAATCTCCGAGCTGTCCCTCGAGGGCGATCGAGGGCGGCACCGTCCATGAGAGCTCGTTCGCGATCGCGAGCCAGTAGTCCTCGGGCGACAACGCGCGCAAGCGAGCAGCTTCCTCGGCGGAGCACGCGGACGCGATCGTGGCGGAGACAAGCGGCTGTTCGAGGAGCGAGCGATCCATCCAGCGAGCGTACTCGCCGACCTCCGAAACGACGAACGCCCACCAGAATTAGTGGGCGCCCGACGGAGGAGAACCTGAAAAACTTAGGTGCGGCGGCGAACCACGAGGCCGAGCAGGCCGAGCGCGAAGAGCAAGCCAGCTCCGTTGCCACCGGTCGAGCAGCCACCGCTGAGATCACCCGAGGCGCTGGGTTCGTTGTTGCCGTTGCCGGGCGGCAGCGCGCCCTTGCGAACGGTGACGGCGAGCCGTTCGGTCTTCGTGGTCGCGCCGTCGGTCGCCTCGATCACGAACTCGTGCGGACCTTCGGGCAGCGTCGCCGACGTGGTGAACGTGAACGGCGCCTGGGTCAGCGAGTTGGCCTGGACACCGTCGACGAACAGCGTCGCGTTGGTGATGTTGGTGGCATCGAACTGGATCTGGAAACCCGGCGGAACGGTCGCGCCGTTGCTCGGCGAGTTGATGCCGAGCGTCGGGTCGTTGCCCGTGCCGCCACCACCGGTGTTGATGCCGAGGCGCTCGTTGAGGAGGGTGACCGAGTTCTGGTTGTTGCGGCACACCGAGCCGTTGATGCCGCACGGACGCTGGGCACTCTCACCGCACGACGCCGCCTGGTTCTTGAACGAGCGGTTGCCGTTGTAGTCGAGGTACGTCATCGGGTCCGACGCGAGCAACTCGTGGTCGAGGCCGAAGCTGTGCGCGATCTCCTGTGCCTGGATCTCGCACGCGAGCCGCGCGTCGGCGGGGATCACGTTGGTGAAGGTGAAGACGATCGAGTTCTCGATGATCGAGCAGTCGGTGGTGAACGGCGAGACGCCGGCCACGTTGTTCGGCATGCCGAGCTGCGTCGGCGAGCCACCGAACACGGCCTCGATGTGCGGGACGTTGCCGGGGTCCGACTCGACGACCTGGACATCGAACGGAGCGAAGATCTCGCGGACGCATGCGACGGTCGCGTTCCAGGTGGTGGCGCTGACGTTCCACGCGGGAATCGAGGTCTGCTGCGTGGCGATGCTGGAGCGGTTGGTACGCGAGTCGTTGTTGCCCGGGAGCAGCGTGACGCCGTTCTTGTTGAGATAGATGACGCGGCTCTGCGCGAGGACATGCTGCGGACCCTGCGGAGGGAGCACCTGACGGCCGAACACCAGGTCGTCCTGGTTGGGCTGGGTCGCCACGATGTCGCCGAACTGCGCCGACCCCGAGGGGTAGATCGGCTTGGCCTCCGCACCGGCGAGGGTGGGGACCAGCAGCAGAGCGGCGCCAGCGAGCTGGGCGAGTTTCATGGGATACATCCAAGATCACGAGACGTGCCATAGGGTCAGGTGTCACCAGATCCTGTGAAAGCACTTGCACAACCAGTGGTTGTGACGTGATCCCGTCCACGCCGACAAAACCCGGTATTCGCGAGGTTACGTCGCCAACTGGGACTGGGAGTGTGACCTGCGGGGTGTGGGCCCCCATCCGACAAGCTCTGTTGACGCGAAGTCAGTTGCGGCAGGCGGCTTCGATCGCGTCGATCTCCTTGGGGCATCCCGCGGTCAAGACGTCCCTTCCGGTCTCGGTCACCAGCACGTCATCCTCGATCCGCACGCCGATGCCGCGGAGGGCTCGCGGGATCTCCTGGTCATCGAGGTGACCCCCGAGCGGCGCGATGTAGAGCCCGGGCTCCACCGTGATCACCATGCCGGGAGCGAGCGGGCGTGGCTTGCCATCGCGGGTGTACGCGCCAACGTCGTGGACGTCGAGGCCGAGCCAGTGACTCGTGCCGTGCATGTAGTAGCGGCGGAACGTCTTGTCCTCGATCCGCTCGTCGACCGTGCCGGTGAGCAGCCCGAGATCGATCATGCCCTGCGTGAGCGAGCGAATACAGTGATCGTGGATCTCGTCGAGGGTCGCGCCTGGTTTCACCAGATCCACCGCGGACGTTTGCGTGGCGAGCACGAGTGCGTAGACATCGCGCTGCGGCGGCGTGAACACACCGTTCGCCGGCCACGTGCGCGTGATGTCGGCGGTGTAGTGGTCGTATTCGCAGCCGGCATCGACGAGCACGAGATCACCGTCGGCGATCGCGCAGTTGTTCTCGATGTAGTGGAGGATTGTCGCGTTGGCGCCGGCGCCGACGATCGTGGTGTAGCCGGGACCGCTGCCACCGCGTTTGCGGAACGTGTAGTCGACCAAGGCTTCGAGCTCGTGCTCGGACGTGCCCGGCTTACCTGCGCGCATCGCCGCGACGTGCGCGTCGGTGGAGATCACCGAGGCCGTGCGCAGGGCCGCGAGCTCCTCGGGGCGCTTGTGGAGCCGCAGCTCGTGGAGGGCCTCGCGTGGATCGATCAAGGCACGCGGCGGGCGCTGGCCCTTCTTCTCCATCTTGCGGAGGCGCGCGATGTTCAGGGCGATCGTCGCGTCGAACTTGTCGTCGAGGCCGAGACCGTAGTGCAGCTCGTCGTGGTTCGCGATCAGCTCGCCGAGCTTCGCGTGCAGCTCGGCCACTGGATACGCGGCGTCGGCACCGTAGCGCTCCTTCGCGCCCTCGACGCCGGCGCGCTTGCCATCCCACACCTCCATCTCCGGATCGCGTGGTCGCACGAACATCACGAACTTCTCGGTGTCGGCACCTGGCCGCAGGATCAGGGTGGTGTCGGGCTCGACAAACCCGGTCAAGTAGAAGACGTCGGAGCTCTGCCGAAACGGATGAAACGCGTCTCCATTGCGGAGCCGCTCGGGCAGCGAACGCACGACCGCGACGGCATCCGGACCCAGTCGCTGCATGAACGCTTCGCGACGCGCCGCGAAGACCCCAGGATCGAACATCCTGCGGTTATAGCTCAGCGTCGGCGACGACGGACGAAGAACACGGCGCCGAGGATCAGCAGCCAGCTCG
>JBBQJJ010000356.1:0-9378 GCA_038325805.1 Haliangiales bacterium | reverse complement strand
CCACCGGCGGCGGAGATGATGCCGAGATCGACGATCGCGTTCGGTCGTCCGGCGCGCGGATACTTGAACGGCACCGGCGACGTTGCCGGCTCGCGAGGGTTCGAGACGTAGAGCGTGTCGACGCCGCGGGCATCGGTGCGCTGAAATACGAGCTGTTTGCTATCCGGTGACCACCAGAAGCCGTTGTCGCGAGCGAGCTCTTCCATCGCTGCGTGCTCGGCGACGCCATACTCGAGCCCCTCGGGGTGCTTGGTCAGCTGCTTCGCGGCCCCACCGGCGGTGATCGTCCACAGATCGCCATCACGGACGAACGCGACGGTCTTGCCGTCGGGAGACAGGTGCGGGTCGTAGGACGCACCCTTGGGATCGATGACGGTGCGCTTCCCGCTCGGCCGCTCGACGAGATGGAACATGCCGCCGAGCGGGACGAGCACGACCGAGCCGTCGTCGGAGACATCGACATCGACCACGCCCTTGGTCGCCGTCCGCGTGCGCTCGCGGCGCGCCTTCTCGGCATCCGAGAGCTTCTCCTCGACGGAGCCCATCAGATCCGCGACGGTGGCCAGCGTCTTGACCGTGCCGTCGGCGGACAGCTCGTAGAGGTCAGACGAGAACGACCGCGGCGGCGTGCGGCGGAACAGCACCGCGCCGTCCTTGGTGATCGCCAGCGTCGTCGGATGACCGAGCCTGAAGTTGAACGTGGCAGCGGCGTCGGCGAGCAGGGCGGCGTCGAGGGCGGGCCAGGTGGAAGTCGGCATGGTCGTGGCCTTGGGAGGGTGGCAGGCCATCAGCGCGATGGCGGCAACAAGCCGGCAAACCGGCCGGCGCGTGGCGGTGCGGGAGGCGGCGCGGAATCGATCGACGAGTCGCACGGCGGCAGTATGGCCAAAACTTGCGCCGAGAGAGCAGGGCACGGGACGATTCGAAGATGAAAGAACGCAGACTCCGCCGCGCCTCGACCGCCACGCAGGCACTCAGGTACCAGCTCGCGGCGTGCTGCGAAGACGGCAGCATCCAGGCAATGGTCGTGGCTGATGGTGATGGCATGCCGCTCGCCTCGTCGGGGGACACGTTCGCGTGCGACGAGGTGGCGGCAAGAATGGTGCTGGTGGGACCGAAGATCAAAACCTTCGACGGCACGCTGTTCGGCGCCGGTCACGCGTGGGATGTCCGGATGATGAAGGTCGACGTCGAGGGGACCGAGCTGCTGGTGTGTGCGGTAGGTGGGAGCGCCGACGCGCGCAAGCAGCAGATGCAGCGCGGCGCCGAGGGCGCGCTGCGAATTCTCGCCGCAGCGTAGGGTCGCTCCTCGCTCGCGGACGAGTGCTACGCTGGCGGCATGCGTACCGCCATCTGCCTCGCACTGGTGCTCTCGGCGTGCTCCTCGAAGGCAACTTCGACCGAAGTTCCCGCCGATGAAGCGAAGCAACTGCTGATCGATCGGAACTGGCTCGATCGGATGCCGGAGACCGAGCGCGATCGGCTCCACGTCTATCGCTTCGTCCCCAAGATGGGCGGCGGCGTCTACCAGGACCGCACGCTCTACAAGGGCACCTTCGAGCTGTTCAAGTTCAAGGCGACGGGCGACGAGATCAAGTTCGACCTCAAGGAGACGAACACGCGTGTGACGTCGGCCTACAAGATCGATCACGTCACCGGACCGGAGCCGTTCGATCTGCGGCTGACGATCTTCGAGTCGCCGCGCGGTCCGAAGACCTACTACGGCATCAAGGCGGAGACCGATCCGCACGGCGAGCAGCTCGAAGCCGCGCTCGCGAAGATCGCCGAGACCGTCGAGTAGCCTACCGGCGACGCCGCGCTTGCGAACACGCGCGTGACGTCGGCCAGCCGTTCGATCTGCGGCTGACATCGTCGAGTCGCCGCGCGGTCTGAAGACCTCCTACGGCATCAAGGCGGAGACGATTTGCATGGCGAGCAGCTCGAAGCGCCGCTCCCGAGATCGCCGAGACCGTCGAGTAGTCTAGCGGCGACGGCGCCGTAGCATGCAGCCGAGGACGCCGACCCCGAGCAGCACGCTTGCGGAGCCTCCACTGCTCGAGCAACAACCGGCGTTCGGCGGTGGTTCGCATCCCGCGCATGCATTCGGCTCGTACGTGACGACGCACAGATCGTCGAGGTTCCAGCCTCCGAATTCGGTGCTGCTGTTCGCGTCGATCGAGAACGTGATCCGCTCTCCGGCAGGCATCGGTACGTCGACGAAGCGCCACTCGCGATCGACGTGATCGAAACCCTCGGCGGAGTTCTGCCAGATGATCGTACCGTCGACGGAGATCGCGGCGCGATCCGCCGTGCGTTCCTCGATGGTGAGCCAGCGACGGAACTGCAGGTGCAGATCGGTGTAGCCGTCGAGCTCGAGTGGTTGCGTGGTGATCGCGGTCGAGCCCGCGGGATAGCGACCGCTGTCGCGAAGCGTCGTCCCGAGCACGGACTCGCCGGTGAACGGCGTCGGCGGATCTCCCGCGCGACCGAGTGGACGACCGAACTCCCACGCCATCCGTCCGCTCTGCGTCCACTGCGGATCGGTCTCGAACGTGTTGCAGTACAGCGGCGTCAGCGTGCCGACGAACAGCTGATACAGCGGATCGGCCGGGTTCTCCGGCATCGCGAGCTCGCTCTCGTCATCGAGCTGCGCGACCACGCGATAGCGAAGCACGGTCGGTCCAGCGACCTCGGGCAGCGTGCCGACGAAGCGCGTGCCGTTGCCGAGCATCTCGAACGTCTCCTCGGCGCCGTCGATCTCGACGACAAGCTGCATTCGCTTGACCTGCGGTTGTGCACACGCGCTTGTCGTCGGCGTCTGCACGTCGACGGTCAGCGTGCGATCGTCGAGCACTGGGGTGGTCAGCCGGACTGTCTCGAAGCCGGGGACGAGCCCGTGCGCCGAGAACGCCTGCTCGATCAAGCACTGATGCGGCGTGCCGTTGCCGAGGTCGCCGTCATCGTCGTCGCCGATCAACGCGCCGACATACGCGTTCGACAGATCCGTCGCGTGCTCGACGACGCCGAGATACACGGGCTCGATCGCAGCGCCGAGGTTCTTCCGCAGATCCCACAGCGCGCCGGCCACGATCAGGCCGGTGACGTGCTCGTCGCCGGAGAGGTCGTCGGGGAAGGTCCGATCTGGCTCGACATCTCGAACGGCTACATCGTCGAAGTTCAAACCTCGACCGATTCCCGAATCGCCGGTCAGGTTGGCGGCGAAGAAGTCGGCGAGCCCTTCGCCGAGCGCCGAGCTGAACGCGCCGGTGAGGTGCGACTGCGTGTGAAACGAGTGGCCGAACTCGTGAAGCACGACATCGGTGACGCGCGCCGCGTTTTCGCACGCGCCTGCGCCGAAGAAGTGCAGGGCATCGCCGTCCGACAGCGCATTGCACGAGCCGGGTTCGTTGACCGTGATGTCGAGGCGACGATCGAGCCACTGCAGCGTCGGGTGAAGCTCGCGTGCGCGCTTCTTCGCGACCATCGCCCACGCGTACGCGCTGAGCTGCGCATCACCGTTGCCGGTGGTCGCGAGGCTCCAGTCGACGACGGATCCGTTCGCGAGCGTCAACGCGCCCGTCGCCGGCGAGCCCGCCGCATCGATGACGCGGACGAATTCTCCGACGGTGCTCGGCACCACGGTCGCTGCGGCGTTGCCACTCCACGCGACTGCGCCGGCGGTGCTCGCGATCAGCGGAAGGCCGTCGACGATGAGGTTCGCGCGTGTCGCCGGCAGCTTCGTGCGCGAGCCGCCGGGATGGCGAACCGGAACGTCCATCCGCACGGTCCCGGTGCCATGCGCGACCTGGCTGACGCGCAACAGCGGCGTGCCATCACTCGTCGCGTACACGCTCCAGCGCTCGAGACCGGCGCGGGCCTCGAGCACGTCGGTGATCTGTATTCTGAAATCGCCGCGGCCGTAGATCAGCGGCAACACGGCGCGCTCGCCGGTGACATTGACGCTCGCCGCGATCCCTGCGCTGCGAAGCCATGCATCAGTCTTCGCGATGCCCGCGCGTGCGCTCGGCACGTCGACATGTACAGCAGGCACCGCGCTCGAGCCGGCGGCGAACAAGCGATCGTGCTGGAACACGACGAACACGTGCGCGCCGATCACGCGCAGTCCATGCATCGTCTGCTGGAACGCGACGGTGCGCTTGCCGCGCTCGACACGGTTCGACACCACGACGAACGTCGTGCCCGACGGCACGATCTGCATCGCAAACGCGCGCGCCGCCTTCTCGGCGATCGCAGCGTCGGCGATCGATCCCGCGACGGGAAGCGAGCCACCCCACACCGACACGATCGCACCGGTATCGCGATCGCGCGTCGCGCTCCATCCGGCGGGTGCATCGGTCGCGCGCTCGACGATCCTCGTCGGTCGCGGCTGCTTGCCGCTCGCGACCTGCGCGTGCTCGCCCGTGAACCCGGCATTCGCCAGGACCAGAGCCAGCAGGGCAACGCGCATTGGATAACGATGCCCGATCTGCGTGGTTTCGGCAGTTCCGGTTCGGCTCCACTCGGGGCCGGATGAGTTGATCGTGCTGGCCATGCTTGTCATGCCTCGTCACAGCGCGAGCTCGGCGATCGCCGACACGGATCGAAGAGAATTCTGCCGATCCCGACCGAGCCAGAAAAAGCGTGCAGATGCGAGCACTTGCCATGGCTGGCTCGATGCCTCTAGGTCGTCAAGAACGCTGGGGATCGCGGATTCTCGAGCAGCCGGGCCTCGAGCAACAGAGGGTTGTCGGTACCGTCGAGGCGCGGGCCTCGAGCAACGAGGGTCGTCGGTCGAAGTAACGGTGGTCGGAACGCTGATGATAGGACCCGCGAGGACCTCGAGGGACGGGCCTAATGCAACGAGGGTCGCCGGTCGGGACCGCCGGCGAGGGGGCAGGTCTCGTGCAATGAGGGAGAACGCCGGTCTCGGAGTGCCCACGTGGGCACTCCGCTGGCGAGGAGTGCTCGTTGTTGTCCTCGTCCGGTGGAGATGCCCGCGTAGGCACTCCGCTGGCGAGGAGCGAGCTCGCCGTTGTCCTCGCGTCCGGTTTCCTGCCCACGTGGGCACTCCGCGGTCGAGCGAGCTCGGTGTTGTCTCGTCCGGTGGTCCGCGGTCGACGGCTATAACGAGAGCCGTTAGAACGCCGGTAACGGACCCGCGAGGAGGACCTGTCGAGGGCGAGCCTCGAGAACGGAACCGCGAGGAGGACCTCGAAGAAGCGGGGACTTCGTTCTAAAGGTCGTGGGGAGGGTCGGAGCCGGAACACAGTGAGCTGCTGCTGGCGCCGGAGGTGGTGCTCACCATCGCGCCGGATCTCTGACGATCTGGTGGGCACGACCCGGCAAACCCGCGGAAGGATCCGGCACGAACCGTCGGGCACACACGTTGCTCTTCCTCACAGAATGCAACGCGTCCTGTCGATCCTGCTCCTGTCGTCACTTCCCGCCTGCTTCTCGCTCGACGACAACAGCCCCAATGGTGGTGGTGGTGGCGGTGGCGGCGGCGGTGGCGGCGGTGGCGGTGGTGGCGGTGGTGGCGGTGGTGAGGAAGAAGAGCAGGGCTCGCTGCCGCTCTACTTCGCGGGCATCCAGCCCGTCAATGGCGACTTTCCCAACCAGAGCAGCATCAACAATCACATCGCCGTCGGCGGGACCCACGAGGTCACCCTGTTGCTCGGCAGCGACGCGTCCGAGCTCACCGTCGCCTACGACGCCACGACGCTCACCGACGCGCTCTCGATCGACGCGATCGATGGTCCCAAACTCACGCTGCGTGCGAATGCCGCCGGTCTCGACGACCTACTGATCATGGAGCCGTCGACGGGCGAGCTGTTCGACGACGCGTTCTACGCGATGTCGGCGTTCGATCACGCCGTTCCGGTCGGCGTCGTGGAGGGCATCACCTCGCCGCAGTACTCGGTCCCTGCGACGAGCTTCGTGTTCGCCACCGGCACCACCCAGGTCGGGGTGGCCTATCTCAACGGGCTCGCGCCCGCGAATCGCCTCGTCGATACGTCGGCCACGCTCGCGGGCGCCGGTGCGCAGACGCGGTGGGATGTGATCACGCTCGACAACGCGACTGTTGGCATGCACGACGTGACCGTCGCCGTCGGCGGCGTCGAAGCCACGATCGAGGTCGAGGTGGTCGATCACGCGGACGTCGTTCAGGAGCTTGTCTCGATCTCGGGCATCACGTGCTTCGGTGCGTTTACCCATGGCTCGTTCGTCGCGGGCCTCGCATGGACGATCGCGGTCGACGGCGTGGTCGTCGATCCGGCGAACGGATTGTTCGTGTTCGGACCCAACTGCGTATTTTATGACGGCTCGACGCAGCACCAGATCAACGCGACCGCCGGCGGTAAGTCCCTGACCATCACGAGTCTCTGAGCCGCAGGATGATGAATTCATCGACGGGAAATGCCGGCTCTCCGACGATCTGGTGGGCACGAGGTGGCAAACGTACGGCGCGGTCGGCAAAACCGCCGGGCACACACGTTGCTGCACGGTCGACGATGCAACACGTCCTGTCGATCCTGTTCCTGTCATCTGTTTCGGCCTGCGGGCTGTTGGCGGATGACGCGAGTCAGCAGCTACCGGTTTGTCGCGACGCCGAGGACGCCGCTGACCCGATGGACTGCCAGAACCTCGATTTTCGTGGCATCCAGCCCGTGCATCACAACTTTCCTGCTCAGCTGGACGTCAACAATCATATCGCCGTCTTTGGAACACACGAGGTCACGCTCGCGCTGCAGAGCGACTCGACCGAGCTAGCGGCTGCCTATGATGCAACCACGACCCATCCCGCGACCCTCTCGATCGAGAGCATCAGCGGCCCTCACATCACGCTGCGCGCGGAGGCCGCCGGGCTCGATGACCTGGTGATCACGGATCCACGTACCGGCGCGCTCTCGGATCGCGCACCCTACGCGATGTCGGAGTTCTCTCGAGCCGTCCCGGTCGCGACCGAGGAGCTCTACACGTCGTCGGAGTTCTTCACGGGCACGGCGGAGCGCTACGTGTTTGCACCCGCAACCCGGCACATCGGTGTCGCGTACCTCAACGCGGCCGTCCCAGCGAATCGGCTCGTCGATACGTCGGCGACACTCTCCAGCGACGCCGCCACGCAAGTGCGGTGGGACACCGTCTCGCTCGATGACCCGAGTGTCGGCATGCACGCGATCAACGTCACCGTCGGCGGTGTCGAGAGCACGATCGAGTTCGAGGTCGTCGGCGGTGTGGACCGCGTGGAGTCGCTGTTCACCTACGCGGGCGTCGCATGTTTCGGTGCGTTCACCAGCGACGTCTTTGTCGCGGGTCTCGAGTGGACGGTTGCCGTCGATGGCGTCGTGGCCACGGCCGTCGCCGACCCATCCTCCGGTGTGGTCACGGCCGGACCCAACTGCGTGATGTTCGACGGCTCGACGCAGCACGAGATCAAGGCGACCACCGGCGGAGAGTCCGTCACGGTCACCAGTCCCTAAGACGCGTAGAGCTGGATGTGCTTCGCCGCCTCGAAGCACATGTCGCGCGTCGCTTCCCAGCTCGGATGCCGCACGACGATGAAGCCGTCGGAGAGCAGCGTCTGCTTCCAGTCGCGGCGAGGTGTTCCGGGGCGCAGCAGTGTGTCGTCGACGATGAAGCGACGATATCGGTCGTAGAACTCGGAGAGCCCGGCGATGCCGGTGATCCGGCCCTGGCCCCGCGCACGCTTGAACACGATGCCGACGTTGTACCTCCGCTCGGTCGATGCCTCGAAGGAGCTCCAGCACGACACGCGCGCCCACTCGCGAAACAGATCGATGTCGCCGGTGTAGTTCATCAAGTCGACCACGCACGCGCCGCCGGGCCGACACGCGATCTCGCCGAACACGACTTCACCGTCGGGTTTGCGAAACCACTCCATGTGCGTCATCCCGTCACCCATGCCGAGCGCGGCGAGCACCTCTCGCCCGAGCTTCACACCCGCCTGGATCTGCGGCTGGTCCATGTCACGCACCGACAACATGATCGGCGACACCCACTCCTGCGAGCGCATCTCGAGCGCGTTCGGAAGGTATTGCGTGACGCTCTCGTAGACCGGTTTCCCGCCGACACAGACCGTGTCGTACGTCAGCTCCTCGCCGGTGATGAACTCTTCGCAGCTGACTTCCTCGACGTGTCGTAGCAACGGCAACACGCGCTCGAGCGCCGCTTGATCGTCGATCCGATACGTGTCCGCGCTGCCCGCACCGCTGATCGGCTTGACGATCGCAGGTAGCCCGACGATCTCGATCGCCTTGCGCACCTCGTCGATCGAGTGCGCACGCGCCGAGCGCGGCACCCGTACGCCGGCCGCTGCCACGCGCTCCTTCATCAGCTGTTTGTCGCGGAAGCCGTTCACCGTATCGACTGACATCCCCGGGATCCCGAACCGCTCGCGCAGCTTCGCCGCCGTGATCACGAGCGGCTCCCAGTTCGCGAGCACGCGATCGATCGTGCGACCCCGGACCCACGCGTGAACGCGACGAATCACGTCGGCTTCGTCGAACAGCGACGGCACCTCGAGGTAGTCCGAGAGGTACCGCTTGAGCTCGGGATCCGGCTGGCCATCGCCGACACCGAGCACCTCGGCTCCGACCTCCGCGAGCCCGCGCGTGAAGTGGCGCATCTCACCCGGATATCGCGGAGACAAGAACACGACACGCATCAAGCGAGCTCGGCGTCCAGCATCGAAGCCATACCCGGTTGTACCGCTTACACCGCCGAGATGACGCTCGTGCCGGCATGAACGACCCTGACTATGACGAAGCCGTCGAACGCGCCGCTGATTCGGTCGTGACCGGACTCGATTTCGCGTCGGTCAGTGGCCTCCACCGGCCGAGATGACGCTCGTGCCCGACATGACGCTCGTGCCTGACTGAACGGAGGTGATTGGGGCGATCACGCTCGGACCACTTTGGCGAGTGGCCGGGGCGAGCGTTCCGGTTCCGCCCTGGACCTGCGAGAGGTCGCCGCCCGTGAGCGGACGAATGGTGTGAGTGTCGAGAGAGAGGCGCTTGGCGAGTTTCTTCATCGCAGGGTAGGGACCGGTCCCGCGCGATGTGACGGAAAAATCTTCGCGTGTGATCTCGGCCAGTTCAGTGACCGCCACCCGCCGAGATGATGCTCGTGCCTCCCGTGATCGACTGGACGGTGGTGCCAGGGACGATGATGCTGGTGGCCGTCGGGCGAATGATGCTGGTCGGAACGGTGGTGCCGGTGCCGCCCTGGACCTGCGAGAGGTCGCCGGACTGGAGGACGCGGATGGTCTGCGTGGTGAGGGCGAGGCGCTTGGTAATTTTCTTCATCCTCTGGACAGAGCGCGGACCGTACGTGCTGTGACGGGAAATCTTCGAGCGC
>JBBQJJ010000355.1:0-9392 GCA_038325805.1 Haliangiales bacterium | reverse complement strand
GGTGTGCTCGCTGACGACGATGATCGGCTACGCGTCGCTGCTGGTCTCCGACAACCTGGCGATCCACGGCTTCGGCTTCGCGTCGCTGATCGGCGAGATCACGTGTGTCGCGGCCGCGTTCGTCATCGTCCCCGCGATCGTAGCCATCCGCCGCCCCGAGGCCGTCGAGGCCGTCGAGGCTGTCGAGGCCTACGCGGGCGCGCGCATCACCGCCGTCTAGCCCCAGAGCTCGCGCTATCGCGCTCACCCAGTCGATTGTATTCGGGGTCCCCCGGCTCGAGAACGAGCCCTGGTCGAAGGATCGACACAGGCGACTCTGGGTTCGTTATTCAGACGCGCTTGTCACGATCGTGTAAGTCGTGATTTTTCGGCCGCCGTAGAACTCTTCGGCGAAAGGCGCGTTCGCAGAGAGAGATGCAACGTAGAGCCTTTCTTACGACCCTTGGAATCGGGGCAGCTGCTGCAGGGAGTTCCGCGTTCGCGGAGACCTTCGCAAAGCCGCCCGCACCGAAACCGTCCGGCGATCTGGATCGTTGGCAGCAGGCCCTCGCGGGCGCTCGGCTGTACGCGATCACCCGCCTCCGCGAGTACCGCGTCGCCGGACGGTTTCCGCGCAACCATCGCTTCTTTGGACGGGTACCCACGTTCATCGACCCCAGCGGGACGCCCTGTGCGGTCGGCTACCTGATGCAGCGCTCGGGCAATCAGGCGCTCGCCTCGCAGATCGCCGCGACGAGCAACCACGTCTACATCGAGAAGATCAAGGACGGCGCCGCACTCGACTGGATCCTGTTCTCCGGGCTGACGCAGCTCGAGTGCGCGACGATCCAGCCGTCGTACAAGTGGCGCCCGCGCGAGCCGGTGCCCGAGCCGGCGCCGGAAGACCTCGAGCGTGAACACCTCCGAGCGCACTTCGAGACGGTCGTCAATCAGTTGCTCGACACCACCGCCGCGAGCCTCCAGGAAGCGGTCGCGAAGCTCGAGCCCCGGATCGCCGCCGGCGCCTCGATCGATCGCGTCGCGCGCTGATACAGTCGCGGCATGCGATTCGCCCTGCTGTTTCTCCTCGTCGCCTGCGACGTCAAGGTCACCACGCCGACCAAGGTCGACGTCAACTGCGAGACCACCAAGGAAGGCGTCGAGTGCGAGGCGAAGCAATCCGTGGGCACGTCCGAGGTCGAGGCGTGCTGGGACTTCATCGTCACATGCGCGAACGGTGAGCTCGTCAAGGCGCCGCACATGTGCGCGAAGGTCAAGGATGGCGGCACCGCGAAGGCGATGACGGCGAATGACAAGCTGGTGAACCGCGACAAGTGCGGCGGCGACAAGCCGCCTACAGGCAAGGTCGAGAACTTCACGATCGATGGCAAGACGCCCGACTCGGTCACTCCGACCACCAAGTAATGGCCGCCGAGATCGAGCGGAAGTTCCTCGTGCTGCCCGCGTGGCAACCGCGCGATCAGGGGACGTACTTCAAGCAGGGCTACCTGTCGTCGGTGAAGGAGCGCGTGGTTCGGGTCCGGATCGCGGGCGACAAGGCGAAGCTGACGATCAAGGGCGTCACCAAGGGCGTGTCCCGCGCCGAGTACGAGTACGAGATTCCCTTGGACGACGCGCGCGAGTTGCTCGACCTCTGCGAGCAGCCGTTGATCGAGAAGCG
This sequence comes from Haliangiales bacterium, assembly GCA_038325805.1. Taxonomy (GTDB): domain Bacteria; phylum Myxococcota_A; class Polyangia; order Haliangiales; family Haliangiaceae; genus JABFXX01. The sequence continues at coordinate 7,732 of JBBQJJ010000355.1, read as the reverse complement.
CCGGCACCTCGACGAGGTCGGCGGCAAGACGTTCGAGATCGACGTCTTCCTGAGCGCGAACCAAGGCCTGATCGTCGCCGAGCTCGAGCTCCAGTCGGAAGACGAAGCGTTCGATAAGCCGGCATGGCTCGGCGAGGAAGTCTCCGGCGACGAGCGCTACTACAACAACAACTTGATCGCGAAGCCGTTCACGACCTGGTGAAGCGCGATCAAGCCTTCACGTCGAGGAACAGGACCGTCTTCGCGGTGTGGTTTCGGACTCCGTTCGAGCTGCTGTTCTGGCGTCCGCTATAACGAGAACCGACAGCGCGAGGCAGAGGCCTCTACGGATCGGTCGAGTGACGAGACCGCAGGCGTCGTGCTCGCTCCCCGCGCTCGGCGCGCCCGCCGGCCTGATCAGCCTCTCGTCCGAGGACGAACGTCCGACTTCTGCAGTGCGGGCGAACGCGTCAGCTTCCAGAGGATCGCGAGCATGCGATCGACGAGCGCTCGCTCCGGTCCCTCGGAACCGATCCACCCACGCGACGGCAGCATCGAGCGCCCCGCGCACTTCGTTCGCGCTGCCGTGTGCGATCTCGTAGTGACGCAGGCGGTTCCCGTTCGTGTACTTCTGACCCTCGGCGAGATTCAGCAGGACTGCGCGGCTCGCTTCAGTTGATCCGCGAGCTCCAGATCCTCTCGCTTGATCACGACCACGAGCGGCGCGAGGGCGGTGATGAGCTGTCTGGCGATCTCGTAGGCGTGAAACATGTGCGCGGTCTCCTGTGGCGATCGTTTCGAGGAACCCAAGCTCCTCGGGCTCTCCGACGACGGGCGCTCTCTCGCCTGAAGCGGGCCAGCGCGCACGGGCCGTGACGAGCAGCATCGATGGATCCGGATCCCGTCACGGGCGGTGATCGGCTGCGGCCCCGGATCCGGTCACGGCCGGTGATCGGTTGCCAACCCCGGACCCGGTCTCGGCCGGCGATCGGATGCGACGAAACCAAACGCGATCGCGACATCGATGACGAACCGGACGATGAACCTCGCATGGACTCTCATTCAGTCAGACCGTGGCCGTCGTAGAGGCCCCAGCGAGCGACTAGATCCCTCCTCGATCAGAGGGTCGTGGTAACAGCCAGCCATGAAGCCCGTCTCGATCGGTACGCCTGGTAGTCCTCACGCCACCCGCGTCCTCCTGCTCGGCTCGGGAGAGCTCGGCAAGGAAGTGGTCCTCGAGCTGCAGCGTTTCGGGGTCGAGGTGATCGCGTGCGATCGCTACGCCCACGCACCCGCGATGCAGGTCGCGCATCGCAGCCACGTGATCGACATGCTCGATCGCGCGGCACTCCGGAAGGTCATCGAGACCGAGAAACCCGCGTTGATCGTCCCCGAGATCGAGGCGATCGCCACGCAGGAGCTGATCGCGCTCGAGGCCGAGGGCTGGACCGTGATCCCGACGGCGACGGCCGCGCGGCTAACGATGGACCGCGAGGCGATCCGTCGGGTCGCCGCCGAGCAGCTCGATCTGCCGACCGCGAAGTACCAGTTCGCCGATACGTTCGACGAGCTGAAGGCCGCAGCAGCTGCGCTCGGCTGGCCGGTCGTGATCAAGCCGATCATGTCGTCGTCGGGCAAGGGTCAGTCGGTCGCGAAGGCGCCGGCGGATCTCGAGACCTGCTGGGCCTACGCGCAGACCGGTGGCCGCACCGGCGCGGGTCGGGTGATCGTCGAGGAGTTCATCGAGTTCGAGTCCGAGATCACGATGCTGACGGTGCGCGCCGTCAACGGGACGCACTTCTGCGACCCCGTCGGGCATCGCCAGGTGGGTGGCGATTACATCGAGAGCTGGCAGCCGCATCCGATGAGCGCCAAGCAGGTCGAGAAGTCGCAGGCGATCGCGAAGCGCGTCACCGATCACCTCGGCGGCTATGGCCTGTTCGGCGTCGAGCTGTTCCTGTGCAAGGACGACCGGGTGATCTTCTCGGAGGTCTCGCCGCGTCCACACGATACCGGCATGGTCACGATGGCCACGCAGGTGTGGAGCGAGTTCGCGCTGCACGCGCGGGCGATCCTGGGGCTCCCGATCGCGGGGATCCGCCGTCACTCTGCCGGTGCGTCGGTCGCGCTGCGTGCAGAGGCGAAGCTCGAGTCACCGGTGATCGAGGGGCTCGCCGAGGCCTACGCGACGCCAGACGTCGACGTGCGGTTCTTCGGCAAGCCGAATGCGACGGCACGCCGCCGGCTCGGTGTGGTCCTGGCGACGGCGGAGGATGCGAAGGCTGCACTGACCAAGGCGACGCAGGTCGCGAGCGGGTTGAAGTTGCGGGACGCAGAGACGCGCTAGCAGCCGTTCGATGGGACGGCATCCGGGTTCGCCGTAGCAGCCGTTCGCCGGGACGGCATCCGGGTTCGCGGAAGCAACCGTTCGCCGCAACGGTGGTCGTGGACCGTGGTCGCAGCCGCATCGGGATTCACGAGCGTGAGTGGATCCAAACGTCGCTTGCTGTCTTGATCTGGCCTCGGAAGGCCGCGGCGCTGGGGTCCTCGAAGCGATCGCTTCAGGAGACCGCTCACATGTTCATCGCCTGCGAGATCTCGAAATCGCTGTACCCCACAACGCCGAGCGCGAACTCGCGGGCTGCGCTGAATGTCGAGCGGGCTGTTCGGCAAGTCGACCGCGACCGCGCGTTGCTCACAGCCTCCGAGGCGGAGCCGTACCGGACGGTCCGTGCATGAGCGATCGCTTCACACATGCGCAATTGTCCGGCATTCGGACATCGCAGCTCGGGCACCGCTTTCGCGAAAATTCCCGTTGACAGGCCATGCAGACCGCGACCGACGCACCCATGGGACGTGTCGACAGAACGTCATCAGACGCGACAAGCGCCGCCTCAAGGGCGCGAAGCCTCGGAGCTCGAATTTTCCGATCCGATTGGCATTTCGTCGACGAGAACGTGTGTCAGGAGGTCGAATTTTCGCGTGGTAGAGGTGGTGTGGACGCGCAGTGAAAGGATGTCGTGATGCTGGATCAGACGCAGGTACCCACTGACGAGAACGAGGTCTCCGCACTGAACCGTCGGCTTTGCGAGTACACAGCCAAACGCTCCGCGCTCGATGCCGCCGAGTCGTACGACCTCGTGCGCGCCGAGCAGCTCAAGATCTATGCGCTGTTCGGATGCGCCACCCACTGGGAGTACCTCGAACGCGTGTGCGGATACGGCCCGCATGCTGCGCGCGAGCGGATGCGCGTCGCGCGCGCGCTCGTGCGCCTGCCGATGACGATGCAGAAGTTGTCGCGAGGAGTGCTGAGCTTCTCGGCGGTCAGGGAGTTGTCGCGGGTTGCCACCGCTGGGACCGAGGAGGACTGGCTCGCGAAGGTCGAGGGCATGAACGTGCACCAGATCGAACGCGCGGTTGCCGGTCATACGCCTGGCGACCTCCCCGACGACCCCAAGCAGCCAGACCTGCGGATCCGCAGCATCCGTTTGCAGCTTCCGAACGAGGTCTATGCGCTGTGGCGGCAGGCGCGTGTCGAGCTCGAGTCCGAGTACGGCATCGAGCTTGGAGACCTGCAGTTCGTGGAGATGTTGCTGCGACGAGCGCTCGATCAGAGCTCGGGCGCGAATGGCCCGTCACACCAGATCGCGTACAAGCAGTGCGATGACTGCAAGCGCGCCACGATCAACGGCGGTGGCCTCGAGCTCGATATCCCCGCCGAGGTGATCGAGAAGGCGCGTTGCGATGCGCGCCATCTCGGCTCCCTCGATGCGGAACATCCGGACCGAGCAACCTCCACCGTGACCCCGCGGATCCGCGAGCAAGTATTTGCTCGCGACGAATTCTGCTGCCGAGTTCCGGGCTGTCGCTCGCACCGCAACCTGGAGATCCATCACATCCACGCCCAGGCGAAGGGCGGCACGCATGAACTCTCGAACCTGACGCTGTTGTGTTCGGGCCATCACACGGCGCACCACCACGGACTGCTCGAGATCACGGGCGAAGCGCCCTACGCGATCCGAGCTCGGTGGGTGATGTTCGAACCGCCACCCGCGGGTACCACGCCCGACTACGAACCGCCGTCCCACGTGGGACGCGACAAACTCGCCATGGATCGGCCATGGGATGGAACCGTACGGTCGTTCCGACGGTTGTTCCGGCCTGACGGGTAGCGTTCGGGAGATCAGCGCGCGCGACGCCATTTAACTGTGAGGGTGCGCGCGGCGTAGTCGGCCTCCCCTCGAAGCTTGCGCCAGCTCTCGACGACGAACGCGATCGAGAACGAGCCGTCCGCCGACTCCGCGCCGCGTGAAGCGTTGGCGTGGCGGCCGGATGATCCTGCGCTGGACGGTGACTGCGGTCGCCGATGCCGCAGGTCGCTTTCGCCGCATCACCGGGGCGCGCGAGGGCATGACGCCGCTCGTGCGCGCGCTCGAGGATCACGAGAACGCGCTCGCGACCCGACAGCGCCACCTCGCCCTGCCAGTCTGCGAATAAGCGGCTATTTCACGACAAGGGTCGTGTCCAACCGGCTGTGGTACGGCGAGTCTGAGGCGGGACGAACGCCGGTGACGACGCGCAGCACGTACCTGCCTGGCTTGATCGGTCCCGCCGGCACGTCTCGGCAGTCCGCAGCGAGCTTCGTCACCTTCGCCGTGAACGATCGCTTCTTCCGCATCGAGCCGCCGGGATCGAGCACGATGCGGAGCACGCGCCGAGTACATCCGTAGGTGGTGGTGTCGCAATTCTTGTGCGAGATGTAGTCGACTCGCTTCGTGTTTGCGTCGAACACACCGACGGTGAACTCGGCCTCCTCGTCGCACGTGTAGTCGACGTGGAGGAGCATCGGCTCCTTCGTCGTGTTCGTCATCGTGACGACGACCGTGGCCGTGCCGCCGGGCGCCACCGACTTCTCGGCGACCACCGCCGTGATCTCGAGATCGTTCGGCCCCAGGGTTGGCGGCAGGTCATGGCTGTCGGTGTTGGGGATCAGACACGGGTTCTCGCTCTCCTCGGTATCGAACGAGATGGCCGCGCCGCGGCAGGCGGGGATCACGTCGTCGACTGGATTCTTGGGCGCCGGGGCGATGGACGCGTCGGGAGCCGGTGGCGCGCTCGCGATGGGCGCGTCGATCCCATGTGGCGGTGCGACGCGAGCATTCCGCGGGCGCGTGGGGCCGCATCCGAACGCCGCCATCACGCACACGAGCGTCGCCGTGAGAGGGCGCATACGTCCAAGTATCGCCCGCCGCACACGATCGAGAAAGCGCATAGGACACCGGCGCGCGAGGGCATGACCCGAGTTGTGCGCGCGAGAACGCGCTCGCGACCATCGGGACCTCGCCGGAGCGAAAGCCGCCAGGCGCGCCGCTCGGGTTCCGCGTACGCAATTCGTACTCGAACTCGGCGACACACAAACCACAACGGGCTGGGCTGGCACCGATGCCGCCACCGACGCGGGTGCGGTTCGGATCTGACGTCGCTACTCGCAGCGCTTGTTCGCCGGCACGCAGAACGAGCCGTAGATCGTCGCGGAGGACGCAGACGCCACCTTCTTGCACGCGAAGCCTTCGCCGCACGCCGCGTCGTCAGTGCACGCCGCCACGCAGCGCTTGCCCGACTGACCGACGGTGACGCACGCGTTGCCGACGCCACCGCACTCGGCGTTCGCACCGCAGGTGTTGCACGTGTTCTCGAAGTTGGCGAACGGGTGGAGCTTCGGGTTGTCGTCGATGCCGTGGACGCCGTACATGGTCATCTGCGCCTCGCCCTCGGTGTAGAGGTCGAGATCCGCGATCGTCGCCGTCATCGTGCGCGGGCGGAGGCGGCCCTTGCTGTCGAGCTCGATCAGCCGACCGAGGAAGTCCTGGACCGGCGAGAACGACACCGAGAACGAGGTCGTCGAGATCACGTCGATGTCCTTGCCCTGCTTGCTGGGGTTGTTCATCAACGTGTTGCCGAGCATGTACGTGTTGCAGCCCTCGGCGAACACGATCTGGTACTTGTTGTTCGCGAGCTTCGCCGTCGCGAGCTTGCTGTCGTCGAAGTCACCCTCGTCGGTCTTGTCCCAGTTCGCGAGCGCGAAGCCGTAGAGCGAGCCCGAGTGACCGGAGTAGACGATGACGTCCTTGGTCGCGAGCGACTCGCGCATGTCGGCTTCGAGTGCCTTGCCACCGGCGTCGGTGTCGGGGTCGTTCGACGTGCCCGGACGGCCGGCGAAGATCTTGACCTCGACGGTGACGCGCTTGCCGTTCGCGTCGATCTTCTTGCGCAGCGGCGCGCTCGCGCGCGTGTAGTCGGCGTACTTCGCGACCGGCGACGTGAAGCCGCGATCGAGCAGCCAGGTGTAGAGGAGCGGCGGATCGGTGAGGTGCGCCGCGGGCTTGTTGTAGTCGTAGCCGAAGTGGACATCGACGGAGAGCACGCCGTCTTCCATCAGCCGCGCGTAGTCCCACCAGCCATCGCTCGACTTCTTGTCCTCGCGGATCGAGAGCGTCAGCGTCTCTTTCTTGCTCGCGGGGACCTTCGCGGGGTCAAACGCGTTCCACGGATCCTTGCGGTACCACTCGACGTCGCCTTCCATCTCTTCGTTGGTCGGCTTACCGATCTCGACGTCGAACAGGTTGCCCTGCTTGAGCGGCAGTGCGCGGAGCAGCGTGTTCTTGCCGGCGATCGTCTGCTCGAACTTGAACTCCCAGGTGACGCCGTTGATCTGCACGAGCTGGAGATCCTTGAACGCGCCGTCCTTGACCATCGACGAGAACCCGCCGTAGTCGGCGTTGGCATCCGAGTGTTCGGGGTGCTCGAGGTCCTTCTCCTTGTCGACCAGGTACTGGTTCAAGAACCAGGTGATCGAGGTGTGCTTGAGCACGAGGAGCTGCTTCGCACGCGCTTCGCCGGCGCCTTCTTCGACCACCACACGAGCGGTCCCGGTCACCAGGTACTCGCGCGCCTTGAGGGACAGGAAGTCGTCTTCCTTGCCCTCGTCGACCACGAAGCCGTCCTCGGGATCGATCGCGACGTCGGGCTTGCCACTACAGGCGACCGCACCGAGAAGGATGCAAGTGGCCACTGAAATAGCCGGACGCGTGCGCATGCGTGGCGAAGCTGCACGGCCGGGACCAGCAGCGGGCCTCAGGATCTCGGGATCTTGCGCGTCACCGGCGACGCTGCTAGCCGGGCTAGAAGGTATCGAAACAGTCCGATCCCTGGCGGAACGAGGTGGCCTTCTGGACGCAGGTCGACAGCTTCTCGTACGCGCCGTACGACAGGGTCTCGCGGATCACCTCGAAGCTGTTCTCGCACCGCTCCGCGCGGCTGTCGCCGGTGATGTTGACGTGCTTACGGTCGATCGAATCCCAGCTCCGCTGCTCGACGGTGCGTTCGAGCGCGCCGACGAAGCGATCCCAGCGCTTGCCGGTCTCCTTCGCCGCCATCGTCTCGATGTGATCGCAGGCCGCTTTACCGGGGTTGTCGCCGGTCTTGAAGATCATCACGGCGCCGACGATGAGGCCGATAACGACGAGGGCGCCGACGCCAAGCAGGACCTTCGAGGTCCATCGTCCGCTCGCGCGGAGATCTGGGATCGACGAGCTCGCCACGTTCACACCTTCTACGGACGAGGTCGGAGAGGCCCGGGCGCGTCGCACAGCGGGCACTGCTGGGTGACCACCGCCGCGTCGCAGTTCTCGCAGGCATACGCGACCACGTGATGGCCCGGCTCGCCGAGCTCCGCGAGCGGCTCCGGCTTGGG
>JBBQJJ010000354.1:0-9439 GCA_038325805.1 Haliangiales bacterium | reverse complement strand
CAAACGCTCGGCGGCCCGTTGCTTGGATCGAATGCACCCTCCGACCGTCGTGACACCGACGGTGGAAGGGAGAGGATGAGGCGCCGGTTTTCGAGCCAGGGGATGCGGATGGGGTGCCGGTTGGCTGCGCGGACGAGGTGGTGCCAGAGGCGGAGTAGGCGGCGCGGATGCAGCATGACGATGAGGGTGTCGTTGCCCAGGAAGAGATCGGCGTCGACGTTGAAGAGCCAACGGCGAAGCGTTCGAGGGTGCGCATGAAGGAAGCGCTTGGGCAGGGTCCGGGTGAATGCCTCCAGTGCATTGGCGGCCAGCGCGGCGATCCAGGTGTAGAGCGCGAGGGCGTTCTGCTTGAAGCCGGGGCGTCTGAGGTTCTTGCTGTTCTTGTTGTAGCCGGAGGGGGCTGTGTCGACGAAGGCGTCGTGGAGAAGGATGCGGTAGGTCTGCTCGTGATGTTGTCGCGTGCGAAACTCTTGCACGAGTTGGAAGGCTTCGGTGTCCTCGTCGCCGAAGACCCAGATTGCGTGCCAGCGCTCCTTGCCACGGCGTGCCTGTTCACGAACGACGATGGTGCGGACGTCGGCGCGGCGCGCGCGAGGATCCTTCTTCGACCCGAGTGGAGTGCGGGTCTCGGCGACGTGAATGATCTTGGGCGACGCCTTGGTGAACGGCCCAGGCTCCTCGAGGCGGTGCCAGGCCGAGGCTGGCAGCTTTGCCCACCGGTCCCGGTAGGCTGGCTTTCGCGGAGCGCGAACGAGCGTGACCTGACGCGGGTGATCGGCCAGCGCCAACAGCTGCTGGTGGTTCTGCGCCGCACCCGCATCGAGGATGACGCGCAAGGTTCGTCCCCGCGCACGCCTGCGCAGTGGCGCGAGCAGCTTCTGGCTGATGGCAGCCAATCCCGCGTTGCCTCGGGTGACGATGAGCGAGAGCAGCTTCCGCCCGCCGACCGAGAACGGATAGAACAGCTTCTCGACCTTCATGTGCTTGTTCCGGATCGTGTGGAAGCCCTTCCGGATGGCGAACTTCCGAGTGAATCGAGCAATGACGTGCTCATCAATGCTGACGGTGGTGCCGTCCTCGGCGTGCAGCGTTGGCTGGGTCGCGCGCACGAACCGGAGCACGCCCTTGACCGGCGCGGCGCGGACGAGGCCGCCCAGCATCGTGCGGCTCAGCACGCGCTTGCCGCCGGTGAGGATCGCGAAGCCGAGATCGTTGAGCGTCTCGAAGTGGAAGACCCGTTGAATGCCGAGCACAGCCTTGAAGAACAAGGAGAGGACGAGTCGGGTCGGCTTGCCTCGACCCAGCCGGCCGAGAAAACGCTCGGCCACGCGGTGCAGCCGCACCGCCACCGGCATCAGCAGAAAGGCTCCCCCGTGACGGGTTCGGCCGAAAAAAGGGGCGCGTCCGTGACGAGGTCACCACGCAGACAACCCAACCCATATCGCGCAATGTATCGACGGAGCGTGAGTCGATCGATGGTCACGCTCAGATCCTTCTTGATGAGGTCCAACACCTCCTGCACAAGCGCGCCGGGATGATCGACCAAGAACTTCGCGATCACGCCCGCGTGGTGGGCTTCCAGCTTCGGCTTGCGGTGACCACCCACCGGGTGCTGCACACTGTGAAGCATAGCGTCTGGCGCCCGCGCCTGAGCGTCGCGTACGGCCCGATCGGAGACGCCGATGATGGCAGCGATCGTGCTGCTGCCCAGATCCATCTTCGAGATCCCGAGGAAGTAGCCGACAACGCGCTTGAGCCCAGCCACCTTTCCCAGATGCGTGACCACTCGCAGCGCGAAGAAGATCACCCACTGCTGTCCGACATCGAACCGCGCCAGCTCGATCTCATGCGCACCTGCCCACTCGCGCAGCACGCTCACGCGGAGCGCCTCCCGCTCGGCAGCCTTCGTCTCCTTGGCCATGCACCGAGGGGATCACGACTGATCCACCGAGGCAACCCGGAAGTCTCGAGTTCACCCTCGAGCGGGTCGCCGAGCGTTTGGTGCTAGTCTCTCGAAGTCGGGCCTGGCCCCAATTCTTCTAGATCAGGATTCCGGGGGCGGGGAACTTCGAGCACAGCTCGCGGATCTCGGCAGCGACGGTCTCGTGGAGGCCGACATCGGTCGGTGCGGTCACGACGCGATCCATCCAGTTCGCGATCTCCTTCATCTCGGGCTCCTTCATGCCGCGACTCGTGACCGCTGCGGTGCCGAGGCGAACGCCCGACGGATCGAACGGCTTGCGGGTGTCGAACGGGATCGAGTTGTAGTTGAGCTCCATGCCGGCGACGTCGAGCGCCTTCGCTGCGATCTTGCCGGTGGTGCCCTTCGGTGTGACGTCGGCGAGGATGAGGTGGTTGTCGGAGCCGCCGGTGATCACGGCCCAGCCCTTCTCGACGAGCGCGGCGGCGAGGGCGCGCGAGTTCGCGACGATCTGATGCGCGTACTTCTTGAACTCTTCGGTCTTCGCTTCGTGCAGCGCGATCGCGAGGCCGGCGGTGGTGTGGTTGTGCGGGCCGCCCTGGAGGCCGGGGAACACCGCGCGATCGATCGCCTTCTGGTGCGCCGCCGTGCACAGCAACATGCCGCCGCGCGGACCACGCAGCGTCTTGTGCGTCGTCGTCGAGACCACGTCGGCCACGGGGACAGGCGAGGGATGCGCACCCGCGGCGACGAGCCCCGAGATATGCGCGATGTCGGCGGCGAACACGGCGCCGACTTCTTTCGCGATCTCGGCGAACGCGGCGAAGTCGATCGTTCGCGGAATCGCGGTGCCGCCGGCGAACAGCAACTTCGGCCTCTCCTTGCGCGCGAGCTCGCGGACCTCGTCGAGATCGACGCGGTGCGTGTCCTTGCGAACGCCGTACTGCACCGCGCGGAAGTAGCTGCCGGTGATCGAGACGTTCCAGCCGTGGGTCAGGTGACCGCCGGCCGGCAGCCCCATACCCATCACCGTGTCGCCGGGCTTGAGGAACGCGAAGTAGATGGCGAGGTTCGCCGGCGAGCCGGAGTACGGTTGGACGTTCGCGTGCTCGGCGCCGAACAGCGACTTCGCGCGATCGATGCAGAGCTGCTCGACCTGATCGATGTACTGCTGCCCCTCGTAGTAGCGCTTGCCCGGATAGCCCTCGCTGTACTTGTTGGTCAGCACCGAACCGGTCGCCGCGAGGATGGCGCCGGAGACATAGTTTTCGGAGGCGATCAGCCGGACCTTGTCGCGCTGGCGGCGCTCCTCGGAGGCGATCAGCTCGGCGATTTCAGGATCGACAGCAGCGAGCGTGGCCTGCAGGGCGGGATGCATGTTCCAAGCAATACCACGGGCGCTACTCGGTCATAGACACGCCTGGTCCCGGCACCGGGAGCTGCGGCTCGCCGGCGTGCTTGACGTCGTGGACGACCTCGGCAGCGATCTCCTTGATGTCGGAGCCGATGCGCGCGATCGCGTGCTCGGGAATCGTATCCATCTCTTCCATGCTCGGCAGCTTCTTGAGCAGACCGATGCCGACGATCATCACGACCGCACCGATCAGACCGTAGCTCGCCCACGCCGGCAGCCCGATCGCAGCGAGCGCGGAGGCGAGCGCCTGTCCGACCAGGACGGCTCCAACCAAGGTGACCCCGAGCGCGACGCCGAACTGCACCGGCGCACGCGCGCGTGCTACGCGCTCCTCTTTTCGCTCGTGCTTGATCTCGGCGACGTGGCCCTTCGCGAGACCTTTGAGACCCGTGAATAGATCTCCGAGGAGCTGCTTCGTCGTCTTACCCGTCGCTGTTGCCATGCCGAAAGTCTCCGCAAGCCACGTGCCTACGGAGTAGGAAAAATTCCCGCGCGCCCGAGCGCAGCGATGACGCGGTCGACCATGGCGCCACCCACCGGCGTTGCCAGCAACGGTAGCAGAGGGACCATCAGATCGAGCCCGTCGTCGACGAGTCCATGTGTGCGCCGTTGTTCCGCGCTGTCGTCGCTGACATACAGCAGCATCGCGGCGAGCTGGAGCAGCCACAGCGTGCTCGCGACGAGGTGAGCTCGTGCGGCCGGCACGTCGGTCCCGAGCGCTCGCGTGAACTGCGCGATCGCGCGCTCGCGCACCGCCCGGCTCTGCGTCGAGAACGCCGAGAGCGGATCGGCCGGATTGACGAGGTGCCCGAGGATCGACGCGAGCATCGCGCGCTGCGGCTGGATCGTGGCGAGCTTGCCGTGGAACAGGATCCCGAGCCTCTCGCGCAGGGTGCCGGTGGGGGTGAGGAGATCGGTCGCGTCCTGGTTTGCCTCGTAGTAGGCGAACACCAGCGCCTCCTTCGACGGGAAGTAGTAGTAGGCAGCACCGAGGGAGAGACCGGCGGCCTTCGCGATGTCGCGCATCGTGGTCGCCTCGACGCCGCGCTCCTGGAACAGCGCGAGCGCTCGATCGAGCAGGTGGCGGCGCGTGGCTTCGGCCTTGGTCTCGTCGGGGCGCCGCTTGCGCTTCGGAGCTGGCTTCCTGCGCGTGGTCACGCGGCCGCTCTGAATCGGACAAGCGCCTCGGGAAGCTCGCCGACCGTCGTGCGCTCGCGTTCACGAGCGACCAAGGTCTCCATGTACGCGAGCAGTGGCACGAACGGCAACGCGGTCAGCGCGATCAACACACCGGGAAGGACGACCACCCAGAACGGTCCGGTCGCCGCGACACCGAGGCCGTAGATCGCCCACGGTCGCAACACGCCCTTCGCAGGGCGACCCTCGGCGAGATGGCTGCCGCGGATCGCGATCAGGATGCCGGCGACGATCGTGGTCGGTGCCGTGATCACGAGCGCCAGCCCCGCCCACTCGCCGAAGTCGTCGAGCGCACCGGCCAACGCGAAGAACGGCAGGTGGAGCGTCAGCGGCAACACGGTGAGGAGGCCGAGGGCCGGGACGATCAAGCTCGTGCGCGCCAGCCGATCCGGATGGGATGGAGTCGGCCGTACGTGGATCGCCACGCGGTAGGCGAGGAACGCGAGGAACCACGTGCCGAGCAGGATCGCCACCGGGTCGAGGCCGTGGCGAGACCCCGTGGTGACGCGGATCGCGAGCATCGCCGCGCCGAGCAGGAGCGCGATCCCGGACCAGGTACGAGCGATGCGACGACTGAGGACCGCCGGTGTTCTGAACATGTTCAAAACATGGGTCTGTACCAAGCTCGAGTCAAGGCCCGAAATGAACATGTTCATAAAGTGTGGGATCCCGCCCGGTTTCGTGGAGTTGAGATGGCTTCGAAAGGGGACGAGACCGCTCCGGACCATGGCAGCGACCGGGTATAACGCCAGCCTTCGATGACCCGGGAGCCCTACACCCCGACCCGCGCCGAGTTCATCACGGCCGCGCAGCAGGGCAACTTGATCCCGGTCTATCGGGAGCTCCTCGCCGACAGCGACACGCCGGTCTCGGCGTACGCCGCGCTCGGTGCCGGCGAGCATTCTTTCCTGCTCGAGTCGGTGGTCGGCGGATCGACCTGGGCCGCGTACTCGTTCGTCGGCATCGCGCCGCGGGCGGTGGTGCGCTGGAAGGCAGGCACTGCCAACGTGACCTGGTACGACGTCGACGGCGGCGGCGCGCCTCGCACGGCCGAATGGCAGACCAACGATCCGACATCGGCACTGACCGAGGTGATGGGCGAGATGCGTCCCGTGGACGTGCCGGGCCTGCCACGGTTCTGGGGTGGAGCCGTCGGGTGGATCGCGTACGACTGCGTGCGTTCGTTCGAGGAGCTGCCGTCGCGTGCGCGGGCGGACATCGATCTGCCGCCGCTCTGCATGGTGGTCACCGACACCCTCCTGATCTTCGACAACCTCAGGCAGACGCTGAAGGTGGTCGCCACCCCGTACGTCGCGCGGCCGGAGCGAGCCGAGGTCGCGTACGAGCGCGCGTGCGGTCGGATCGACGCGATCATCGAGACGTTGCGCGCACCGCGCAAGCCGCTGCCCACGCTGGAGCCGCCGAAGTATGCGGAGGTCACCTCGCGCGAGGTGCCGCCGTCGTCGTTCACCAAGGAAGCGTTCTGCGACGCGGTCGATCGCGTGAAGGACTACATCCTCGCGGGCGATGTGTTCCAGGTCGTGCTGTCGCAACGCTTCAGCGAGCCGACCGCCGGCGCGCGCCCGCTCGATGTCTATCGCGCGCTCCGCGTGATCAATCCGTCGCCGTACATGTTCCACCTCGAGTTCCCCGAGGCGCGCGTCACGGGGGCCTCGCCCGAGACGTTGGTGCGGCTGTCGGACGGGCGCGTCGAGGTGCGCCCGATCGCCGGCACCCGGCCACGCGGCGCGACCGCCGCCGAGGACGATCGTCTCGCGGCCGAGCTACTCGCAGATCCGAAGGAGTGCGCCGAGCACCTGATGCTGATCGATCTCGGGCGCAACGATGTCGGGCGCGTCGCCACCGTCGGCAGCGTTCACGTCGCCGAGCAGATGGTGATCGAGCGGTACTCGCACGTCATGCACATGACCTCGCACGTGGTCGGGACACTCGCTCCGGGCAAGACCTGGCTCGACGTGCTGCGCGCGGCCTTCCCGGCCGGCACGCTCTCGGGAGCACCGAAGATTCGCGCCATGGAGATCATCGACGAGCTCGAGCCGCATCAGCGCGGCATCTACGGCGGTGCCGTCGGCTATATCAGCTACACCGGCAACCTCGATCTCGCGATCGCGATCCGCACGCTGGTCTCCGCCGGCGACACGATCTACGTGCAGGCGGGTGCCGGTCTGGTCGCTGACAGCGTGCCGGACAGCGAGTACTGGGAGACCGTGACCAAGGCGCGCGCGGTGCTGCGCGCCGTCGAGATGGCAAGGACCGCGTCGTGAAGCTCCTGCTCGTCGATAACTACGATTCGTTCACCTGGAACCTCGCGCAGTACTTCGGCGAGCTCGGTGCGGTCGTTCGGGTCGAGCGCAACGATGCGATCACCGTGGAGCAGATCGATGGGGACCGTCCCGATGCGATCGTGATCTCTCCCGGCCCGTGCACGCCGAACGAGGCCGGCATCTCGATGGACGTGGTGGAGCGCTTCGCCGGCACGCTGCCGATCCTGGGCGTCTGCCTCGGGCACCAGTGCATCGGTCAGGTGTTCGGCGGCAAGATCGTGCGCGCGCCGCGGATCATGCACGGCAAGACCTCCAAGATCTTTCACGACGAGAAGGGCCTGTACACCGGCGTCGAGAACCCGTTCGTCGCGACGCGCTACCACTCGCTCGTGATCGCACCGGAGTCGATGCCCGACACGCTCGAGGTGACGTCGAAGACCTGGGAGGACGAGGTCATGGGTGTGCGCTCGCGTGCCCCCGGTGCGCCTCTCGAGGGTGTGCAGTTCCATCCCGAGTCGATCATGACCACCGCTGGCAAGGCGCTGCTCGCGAACTTTCTGCGACTGGCCCGCGAGTCGATGCCATGACGGCGATCGTTCACGCGATCGCCCGCGTGATCGAGCGCCAGGATCTGTCGCGCGTCGAGATGACCGAGGTGATCGGTCAGGTCATGGACGGCAACGCCACGCCGGCGCAGATCGGCGGCCTGTTGATGGCGCTGCGCGCGAAGGGTGAATCTGTCGACGAGTTGGTCGGCGCCGCGACGGCGATGCGCGACCGTGCAGCACCTCTCGCGTGCCCCGATCTCGAGGGCTCGATCGATACGTGCGGCACCGGGGGCGATGGCGCCGGCACGCTCAACGTCTCCACGCTCGCCGCGATCCTGCTCGCGGCATGCGGTGCCACGGTCGCGAAGCACGGCAACCGCGCGCTGTCGTCGAAGTGCGGCTCCGCCGACGTGCTCGAGGCGCTCGGCATCGCGATCGACAGTGAGCCAGCTGCGGTGGAGCACTGCCTCGCCGACGCCGGCATCGGCTTCGCGTTCGCACCGCGCTTCCACGCCGCCACGCGCCACGCATCGGGGCCACGCAAGGAGCTCGGTACGCGCACGATCTTCAATCTGTTGGGTCCACTCACGAACCCGGCGCACGTGCGGCAGCAGGTCGTCGGCGTCTACGATCGCCGGTGGTGCGAGCCGATGGCGGCCGCGCTGGGGGCACTCGGCGTTCGTCACGCGGCGGTGGTGCACGCCGCGAGTGGCCTCGACGAGCTCGCGGTGCGCGGCCCGACGCACGTCGCCGTGTTCGCCGGCGAGATCACGACGTACGAGCTGACGCCCAAGGACTTCGGCTGCGACGAGATCGATCCGGCCGGCCTTGCAGGTGGTGATGCGATGCACAACGCGTCGGTCTTGCGCTACACGCTCGCGGGCCAGCTCGTCGGCCACGGCGAACCGAACGAGGCGTTCCTCCAGGCGGCGGCGATGACGGCCGCGCTCGGTCTCGCGCTCCTCGACGGTGCGTTCTCGTTGTTGACGCTCCCCGATCACTACGCGCGTGCGCGCGAGGTCGCGTTCGACGGCACGGGGACCGCGGTGCTCCATCGCTGGCGCGACGCGAGTCACCCGTAACTGACGTCGGGTCAACAGTGATCTCGCTCGCGGACGTTGCCGCGAAGTGACAGGTTGCAACCTCGAGAACGCGGACTTTTGCGAGCGGCCCTCGACGAGACGCGCAGTTGCGGCTGGCCTCGGTCTTGGTCTTGTACTTGCTTTGTCCTCGAGCAGGAGGGACACAGTCATGAACAAGATCGAAACCATTTCTACGGACAAGCTCTCGAACGTCAACGGCGGTAACGGGCAGTCGCCCGCCACCTACAACGGCCAGGATCTGGCGAACGGTGCGAAGGGTGCTGCGACCGGAGCGCGGCTGGCCGGTGCACCGGGCGGTGTGATCGGCTTCGGCGCCGGTTTCATGTCGCGCAACATCGGTGAGCTCGGTCGCGGGATCAGCGATCTGTGGAGCGAGTCGCGCCGCGGCGCGCAGCTCGATGCGCAGCGCCGCCAGATGCAAAACAAGTAACCCGCGCGATCCGGCGGACGGCCTCGACGGTGACCACCGTCGGGGCCGTCGTCGTTCGGGGTATGCTGGCGGCGTGAGCGTACTCGACAACATCCTCGCCGTGAAACGCGACGAGGTCGCTGCCTCGAAGGCGCAGCGCTCGCTCGCCGAGCTCGAGGGCTCGATCGCGGGCACCCCGCGCGGGTTGCGTGCTGCACTGGCGAGACCTGCCGGCGCACCGATCCGCGTGCTCGCCGAGATCAAGCGCGCATCGCCGTCGGCGGGTCCGATCCGCCCCGGTGCGGACCCGGCGGAGATCGCGATCGACTACGAGCAGGGCGGGGCGGCCGCGATCAGCGTGTTGACGGACAAGCAGTTCTTCGACGGCGAGCTCGGGTTTCTCGCGCGCTGCCGCGAGCGCGTCGCCGTGCCGTTGCTGCGCAAGGATTTCACGATCGACGCCTACCAGATCGCCGAGGCCCGCGCGGCAGGTGCCGATGCCGTGCTGCTGATCGTCGCTGCGCTCCCCGAGGCGCTGCTCCGCGAGCTGCTCGCCGCCGCC
>JBBQJJ010000353.1:0-9458 GCA_038325805.1 Haliangiales bacterium | reverse complement strand
CTCGCCGACCTGCTCGAGCGTCCGCGCACCCTGCTCCGCCACGTCGAGCGCACACGTGTGCTGGAGCTCCCACGGCTCGAGCTCGGGGAAGTTGATCTTGATCGATCCGGTGAGCGGATTGATGTCGAGATAGAGGTGGTGCTTGCACGCCACCCACGGGCACGGGCCGGCGTGCTGGTGGCACTCGGCGCGCGTGACAGGGCGCGGCAGATCCGCGACGTCTGATACCGGAAACGCTTCTGCGAGCGCCGCACGCTCGGCACGCGACACACGCTTCATCGCGATCGTCTGACTGCGCGGACGCGTGCGCCGGCGGCGCCGCGAACCGGTGCGGGACAGCTCGATGCTGCTTTGCTCCGGAACCTCGGCGGCGCCGTTCCACGCAGACAACAGCGTCTGCGGATCGAAGACCAACGGCTGCAACGTGGGAACTGCACCCGGATCGTGTTCGGTATCCATTACCTGTTTCCCCCCAGAATCGTGAGAGCGATCTTCGTCAGGACGGCTCGGTGGACAGCATGTCGTCCAGTTGAGCTGACCATGCGCTCCTCGTGATCGACGTGGCAATACCGTCGCGCAAATATCGCTGATTCTTTCAACAGGAGAGATCTCGGCGAAATCAAGTCTGGTACGATCTTCACTTACACATGCGCACTGCCATCCGCGCTCCCCTTCGCACCCCACAGAAATCTCGGTGGGGCGGCACACGCGTCGGTGCGGGTCGCCCGCCTTCGCAGCCGCGCGCCAGCGAACCGCACAAGCGAAGACCCCGACTCGAGAGCGGCGAGCCGGTGATCGTCGTCGCGCGCGTCGTCCGTGCGGTTGGTGATCTACGCCGTGCGCGCGCGCTCGGTGCGATCAAGCGCGCGATCGATGGCGCACACGCACGCGCAGACTTCCGGATCGTCAAGCACGGCGTGACCGGCCGCGCAGATGATCACGCACTCGAGCTCGTGATCGAGGCCGAGGATCGCATCGCGCTCGCACGCGGGATGCAGGGGTTTCAAGTCGCCGCGGCGCGCGCGCTCAACGCCCTGGCGTCGCGGCGCGGCGCCGTGTTCGCGGACCGCTACAAGATCAAGAAGCCGAACCGGAAGCGCACCACCGCCAGCTCCACCACTCAGGTGAAGCTGTTCAGTCCTCGTCGAGGATGATCAGCCCGCGATCGATGTCCGCGACGAACACGTGGCCGTTCGCGACGCGCACCCCCACCGCACCCTCGAACGCCGCACCGAACGCGGTCTCTGCGTTCCAGGTGTTGAAGTGCGCGACCTCGGTCGGCTGCGTCGGATCGGCGATGTCGACGATCCGGATCCCGTCCTGGTAGTACGACAGATACACCTTGTCGCCGACGACCTGGATGTTGTGGATGCCCACTTCCTTGCGGCTGCGATAGCGCGACAGCTCGTCGAGGTACGTCGGCGAGGCCGGATCGCCGTCGAGGATCCGCAGGAACGCGGCGCCATCCTCGGCGCTGTTCGACAGGCCTTCGTCGCCGTGCAGGAGCACCTTCTTGCCGCTCGAGAGCGTCGCGACCCAGCTCGCGTGGCTGTACGAGGTGTCGATGCGACCCTCTTCGACGGCGTTGTCGATGCCCGCCGAGATGTCGAGCGCGACCATGCCGCTCTCGGTGTAGTTCGCGTAGATGTGATCTCCCTCGACGGTGAGATCGTGCACGCCGGTGACGATGCCGGGAATCTCCGCCGCGCCGAGCCGGATCGGCAACACCGGGTTGGTGAGGTCGTACTTCGGGACCTTGTCGGTGTAGTTCGCGAGGTAGAGCGCTGCCGTGTTGCCAGTCTTCACGACCTGCACCGAGTGCGAGTAGCCCTCGATCGGGGTCAGCTTGATCGGGTTCGC
The DNA here is from genome assembly GCA_038325805.1 of Haliangiales bacterium. GTDB lineage: Bacteria > Myxococcota_A > Polyangia > Haliangiales > Haliangiaceae > JABFXX01. The sequence continues at coordinate 7,598 of JBBQJJ010000353.1, read as the reverse complement.
CGGATCGGTCACGTCGATCACGTCGGTCTCGTTGCAACCACCATTGAGGGGCGCGCCGTACGCGACCGTCTTCAGCCCGATCGTGACCACACGCACGTCGTTGTAGCCGTCGTTGCCGTCCTGGCTGGTGTCGGGAGCGACCTGCCCCACCACGACCGGCGTGGCCGGCGTCGAGACATCGACGATCGTCAGTCCCGACGGTCCGACGACGTAGGCAAACTCGCCTTCGACGACGACGTTGTAACCGATGATCGGCTCGCCGGCGCTGATCTCGTTGATCGCGCCGAGCTCGGTGAGCCCGCTCGCCGGACCGTCCTTGACGCCGAACTTCGAGCCGATGATCGGCGACAAGGTCTCGCCGCGATCGTTGTCGAACCGCAGCGTGGCGCCGATCAGCGTGTCGTTCGCACCCATGCAGACGACACGCGCCGCGGTCTGCTCGAACGGCGTGCCGCCGTTGTCGAACTGGAAGCTGCGGCGCTGATACCACCGCGTGCCGTCGGTCCACGTGAACTGCGTGAACACCTGGGCCTCGTCGGTCGCGTCGTCGGGGAAGAACGACCGGGTGAACCCGGTGTCGCAGCTGCCCTCGAACTTCGGATAGAAGAAGTCGAACGTCGACGCGGGATCGCGGAAGAACCACCGCCCCGGCAGCTCCCCGAGTCCACCCTCGATGCAGCCCGCGAGCTCGACGGCAAGCGGATCGACAAAGTGTCCCAGCGTCGGCAGCGGACCCGGCGTGGGCGCGCAGCGCGGCCCCTCGGGAACGTCCGGCGGAGTGTTCTCGTTGTTGTCACCGCACGCGGCGACCACCGACAGGGCAAGGCAGACGACGTTCAAACGCACGCGTGAAACCTACTCGGCAGGCGCTCCCCGTGTCGTTTCAGTAGCTTGCAATCGCTGTCGGAGCGAGGCGCCGCCTATGCATCACCGCCGGTCGCGGACAGGATCGAGCAGACTTGCGCGATGTTCCACGATCTCTGCCAGGAGCTTTCTCTCGCTGGGCGGCCGATAGCTCAGCGCTCGTCGGGATCGGGAAGCCCCTGCACACCGTCGCCGGGCTCTCCCGGGACTCGATATTCCTCGTCGATCCAGCGACCGAGGTCGACCAGCCGGCAGCGTTCGCTACAGAACGGGTACCGCGGGTTGTCCTGCTTCGCTGCTGGCTTCTTGCACGTCGGGCAGTGATTCATCCCGCCACGCCGAGCCCGAGCGCGGCCATCCGCGCATCGAGATATGGGCGGCTGGTCCCGAGCTCCGCGGCGACCGCATCGCGATCACCGGTGTGACGGCCGAGTGAGGCGACCAGCGCATCGGCTTCTGCATTGGCGAGACTGTCGCGCAGGCTGCGCGGCTCTGACTGGGCGGCACCGACGATCCCGGAGACGCGTCCCGACACCATGCTCGCCGACAGCTCCGTGGCATCACCAGCGAGCACGAGCATGCGCTCCATCTCGTTCTCGAGCTCGCGGATGTTGCCGGGCCACGGATATGCGACGAGCCGCGACAGCGCACCTTGCGAGAGCTGCGGCGCAGGCACGTTGCTCCGCCAGTGCTTCTTGATGAAGTGTGCGGCGAGCCGCGGGATATCCGCCACGCGATCGCGCAACGGAGGCACGGTGAGCTTGAGGACGTTGACGCGATAGAACAAGTCTTCGCGAAACTGTTTGTGTTGCACCATCGACGCGAGGTCTTTGTGCGAGGCCGCGATGATCCGGACGTCGACTCGCACGGGCTTGGTGCCGCCGACCGGCGTGAACGTGCCCTCTTGCAGCACGCGCAACAGCTTGACCTGCAGCGCAGCGGACATGTCGCCAATCTCGTCGAGGAAGAACGTGCCGCCGTCAGCGGTCTGGAACAACCCGGGTTGATCCTTCACCGCGCCGGTGAACGCACCGCGCACGTGACCGAACAACGCGCTCTCGAGCAGGTTGTCGTTGAAGGCGGAGCAGTTCTGAACGATGAACGGCTTCTTCGCGCGAGGCCCGTGATAGTGGATCGCGCGCGCGATCAGCTCCTTGCCGGTACCGCTCTCGCCGTGGATCAACACGGTGGCCTCCGAGCGGACCACCTTGGTCAGCAGCTTGACGACATCCCGCACCGCCGGCGCATCGCCAACGATCTCGCTGAACGGGTGCACGTGCGTGGTCGGTGGAATCACCGCCGGCTGGGCGCGTTCGACCGCCCACGCTGCCGTGATCACCAGATCCTGCACGCGTCCGAGGTCGGTCTCCGAGATCACCGGGACGGCCGCGCGTTGGCCCTGGACTTCGTCGGCGGAAAACCCGAGCGCTGCGAGCCCGCTCTCGAGCTCTGCCCCCGCGACGCCAGCGCCGGTCGCATAGACGATCCCAGCGAGGCCGGCATCGCCGAACACCGGCGCGGCGACCAGCATGATGCCGGGATGACTGTGCTTGATCACGGCCATCTTGAGGTCGTTGCGCTTGGCCTTCGCGTGGCTCGCCGCGAACTCTCGCAGCACCACGCCGCAGGTCTCCCCGGTCGCCCCGTGAATCGTGTCGCACGTGACGTGCGAGGTCCTGATCTCGCCACCGCCATCGGGCTCGGTGAGCCCCAGCTCGAGGCCGAACCAACGGCGCAGCAAGTCGCGCGCAACCGCAACCTCGGCGAGTCCGTCGAATGTCAGCCCCACAGCCGGCGCACTATAGCCGCGCATCACGCGGTCACAAAGACCATCTGCCAGAAGCCTCGTGTGCCCGACCCTCGCGCACGAGCTTGACGAGATGGGAGAGCAGCGAACGCTCCGCGATCGGCCACAGCACCTTCGGCGTCTCGGCATAGACGCGCTCGACCAGCTCCTCCGTGCTGCCGCCTTGCGCCAGCGCTGCGAGGACGCGTTGTTCGCGCATCCGCCGGTGGACGAGATACTCCGTCAGCTTCGCGTGCCCGTCCGGAATGCTAGGTCCGTGGGCCGGCAGGATCGTCGAACGCTCCCGCGCGCGCAGCTTCTCTAACGACTCGAGATAGAGCGCCATGTCGCCCTCGTCGGGATCGATCAGGATCGTGCCGAGCCCGGCCACCATGTCGCCCGCGATCAACGCGCCGGGGAGCTCGAAGCAGAGATGTCCGTCGGCGTGCCCGGGCGTGAACACGCACGTCGCGCCGTGAATCACGTCGCCGTCATCGAGCAGCTGGGTGACGGTGACGATGCCTTCGAGTCGTCTCGCGGTCGCTGCGTGCGCCGCGATCGGAACGCCCCAACGCTCCGCCAACGCCGAGGCCCCGCCGACGTGATCGCCGTGGTGATGGGTCAGCAGCACCGTGGCGACGCCACCGATCCGGCCCAGCTCGTCATCCAAAACGACCTGCTGATCGAGGTAGGGGCTTCCGGGATCGACCACCGCCACCGGTCCCGAGGCTGGCCCGACCAGGTAGACGTTGGTGTGCGCGGCCGGCGGGAGCGTCGGGGTGCGAAGTGCAAGCACGCGAATCCCCGGCGCTACCTGGGTGACGGACGGTCGTGCGTCCGTCCCGGCGACCGGAGCTACAGCGCGCACCTGTTCGTACAGTGCCTCGACCGAGCGGTCACTCATCGTTGAACCATCGTCGAGCAAAGAGGGTGACGACGGCGACTCTCTCTCTTACACTACGGATAGCGACCCCATGGTCAGCGTTACTGCCCGCAAGATTCGAGAGCTCGGCACGGAACGACCCTCGGGTGCCAGTGGCCGGCTCTACACGGGATATTTGATCAGTTACCCGTATATCGGCCGCGGCATGGTCATCTTCCGCGACCCGCACGGTCATCGCATGATCACGACCCCGGTGAAGCGCGTGCTCGGTGAGCCCGGCGGCAAGATGATCTACGTCGAGACCGAGAACAGCGTCTACCGCCTCGAGATCCATGGCGAGCCGCTGTTTCCCATGCGTGCCGCAGGCGAATAGCGTCATCGACCGAGGGCGCTGACCAGCCGCTCTCCGAGCGCCTGGATGTGCTGCATCTCGAGCCGCTGCGTGAACACCATCGGCAACTCGACGAGCGGTGCCTTCGCACGCTTGGTGAGCTCGTCGAGATAGCGCGCGTTGAGATCGCGTCGATCACGCATCAAGCTCGCGTGACTCGTGACCTCGGCGAGCGGCGCGGTCTGCGGGTTCGCCGCGATCAACGCGTCGAGCAGGTTGTCGGTGGGTGAACCGGGCGGAAAGTGTTCGGGAAACACCTGATTCGCGACGACGTGCTGCGGCACGATGCCGAGCGCCGACAGCTTGGTCTCGAGCTCCATGGCTTCGTTGACCGGCATCTCCTCGGCCAACGTCACGAGCACGGTCGCGGTGCGCTTCGCGTCGGTCAGCAGCTCCTTGATCGTGCGCGCATCGCGAGTCAGCGGACCCTCGGGGACGGTCTCGGAGATCACCCACGGCACGCGCAGCATCGACGAGGCGTGACCCGAGGCGGGCATATCGAACACGACGGTGTCCCACACCAGGTTGCCCCGCTTCTCCTCGGTGGTGTGGAACCACGCCTTGCCGAGCAGCGCGTAGTCATCGAGGCCGGGGATGGCGCGCAGGAACGCCTTCGTCACTCGGTTCTCGAACACCATCTCGTAGACGCTCTTCCAGCGCAGGATCATCAGCCCGTACTCTTCGAGCGCGCTCGCCGGCGTCGCGTTCACCGCGAACAAGTTCGTCGCCAGCTGACTGACCTCGGTGCCCACCGTCGGCTTATCGAAGTAGTTGCCGAAGCGATCGTTCGCGTTGGTCTCGTAGAGCAGCGTCTTGCGGCCGGCGCGCGCGCAGCGATCCGCGATCGCCGAGGCGACCGTGCTGCGACCCACGCCGCCCTTGCCGACGACCAGGATCAGGCGCTTCTCGAACAAGCTCACGGGCTGCCTTTCGGCGACAGCGGCGGCAGCGGCGGCGGCGCATTGACCGGGCCGGGCGCGGGCGGAGGTTGCCCCGGATCCTCGACGACGACCGCGACGCCACTCGCCCACGCGCTGCGCCAGCCGATCAGCTTGCGGAGCGTCCAGATGCCGCTATCGGGCGTGTAGTCGATCTTGATATCGACCACCTTGTCCGCCCCTAACGCCTTCGCGGTGGGGAGCAGGATCCGGTTGACCACCCGGTCGAGATCGACGCCACCCGGGATCGGGATGAAGAGCAGGTAGGCGCTGGTGACCTGTGCGTGGATCACGGCGATCGGACGCAAGCCCGGCCCGACATGGATGGTCTCCGGTTGGACTCGAACCGTGGACACCGACGAACAGGCGACGGTCATCACGCTCAGCAAGCAGAGAAGGACAACCCTTCGCACCATGCGCGCACGCTAACACAGGTGATAGGATCATCCATCGTGCTGCGGGGGCTGCTCGTCGTGATGATCGTCGCTACCGGCGTAGCGCACGCACAGCCCTCGGAGACCGGGCCCGAGCAGGCGCTGTCTCAGAAGATCGCAGTGTGGCGCTTCGATGCACTCGGCATCGAGGCCGAGCTGGTCACGCGTCTCGAAACGCTGTTCAAGTTCGAGCTCGAGCGGTTGGCCAAGCAGCCGCTGCCAACCCGTAACGACATCAACCGCGTGACCACGATGGTCGAGCGCGAGTGCACGGGCGAGGAGAAATGCCTCGCGGCGATCGGCAAGAAGCTCGGTGTCGACGTGGTCGTCACCGGCACCGTCGGCTCACTCGGCGACGCATACATCCTCAATATCAAGACGATCGATGTCGCGACCGCGAAGACCTTGCAGCGGATCCAGACCGATCCGTTGCGCGGCGGTCCAGACGACCTGATCGACGGCGTGCGTGTCGCGGCCTATCGCCTGCTCGCACCCGCTCAGCTGCATGGGGCTCTCCAGATCCAGAGCGATCTAGTCGGCGCGACGGTCGAGCTCGATGGCAGGCCGATCGGCAAGACGCCGCTACCGAGCCAAGGGGTGGTCGGCAAGCTCGCGCTCGGGCCGCACAAGCTCAAGGTCAGTGCCGTCGGCTACGCACCGTTCGAGGAGCCGGTCGACGTGCGGTTTCAGAAGGTCAGCCAGGTCGTCGTGCGGCTGCTCGCGTCGGACGTCGTGCTCGGCACCGGCAAGACGACCACGGTCGAGCGCCGGCCGTTCTACTCGAAGACGTGGTTTATCGTCGGGGTCGCCATCGGTGCGATCGTGGTCGGTGCAGCGATCGGAGCGTCGATCGGCGGGGTGGATTGCGTCGACGGCATGACGGGACAACGGTGCTGAGGTCGCTCGCCGTCCTCGTCGTGGTCGCGTTGCCCGCGCAGGCGCAGCCCAGAGCACCCGCGGCCCCAGCGCCGCTCGTCGCGATCGCTCCGCTTGCCACGCTCGACGCCGAGGACACCTCGGCACCGATCAAGAAGCTGACCTCGCAGCTCGAGGCCGCGATCGGGTCGATCGGCATGCGCGCGATTCCGGCCGCCACGGTCGCCGACGCGATCAAGAAGGCGAAGAAGCCGCAGCTGCGCGCGTGCGAGGGCGATCCGGTGTGCACCGCCGAGCTCGGCAAGCTGGTCGGAGCTACGATCGTCATCGCCGGTCAGATCGGTGGCCTCGGCGAGTCGAAGATCGTCTACCTCAACGCCACCGACGTCGGCACGGCGAAGGAGCTGCGGTCGACCACGCTGACGCTGAACAAGCAGGAGGACGGTGTCGCCGCGACGGCTGCGATCGTGCGGTTGCTCGATCCGGCGAAGCATCGCGGCACACTCCACTTCGCGATCGACGTCACGGGCACGACGGTCTACGTCAACGGTCAGAAGAAGCCGCTCGACGGCAAAGGCGAGGTGTCGCTCGAGGTCGGCACGCAGGCGGTCCGGATCACCCATCCCGAGTATCGCGACTTCGTCCGATTCATCGATGTCAGGTACGGCAAGACCGTCGACGTCCCCGTCGGCATGTTGCAGTACCCGATCGTGCGGCGAGACATCCAGGGCAACCCGACCAACCGCGACAAGCAGGTCGTCGTCGATCCACCGCTGTATCGCCGGTGGTACGTCGTCGGTGGTGGCGCCGTGCTGCTCGGCATCGTCACCGCGGTGATCGTCTCGAGTCTGGTCAACGATCTGCCGAAGACGCCGTGTCGCATCGTCGGTAGCGACCAGGACTGCTAACGGTTGGACTACCGAACGAGTGCGAACAGTGCGTTGAGCTTGACGTTCGCGGCGACGTGGTTGCCGTCACCGAACTTGATCATCACGTCGGACAGGCCATCGGTGAGCTGCTTCTGGATCTGCTCGTCGCGCTTGCTGCTGCGAACCACCTGGTTGAGGCGGCCGATCTTCGCCTGCACGAACGTGCGGTCGACCTTGAACTGGCTCGCGTAGTTGACCAGCTGCGAGGCGTTCGCGAACGCGGCCCCCCACTCCTGCTTGTTGAGGGACTCCGTGGTCCCGGCCTCGAGGCTCGCGCCGGCCCACTGATCGCCGGGGATCAGGCCCTTGTCGCGCATGATCTTCTTCGCCTTGCCGTAGATGCCATCGACCTCGGTGCGCGAGTAGTTGCCGCTCTTCGGTGCCGGCATCTGCACGATCATCGGCGCGATCGCGCCGGCGTTGCACGAGTCCTTGAACTGCTTCGCGGCATCGCTGAGGAGCGTGATGTTCTTCTGGACTTCCTTCTCGCGCAGCGC
>JBBQJJ010000352.1:0-9489 GCA_038325805.1 Haliangiales bacterium | reverse complement strand
CACGTGCGCTGACGCCTGTGGGCACCGTCGTCGCAAGCCGTTGCAATGGTACCTGCTCAGGGCCGTGGGCACCTGGCGCGCAAAGCCTCAGCAGGCAGGCGCTCCTGATCGGACTATGATGGCGGCGTGCTGGCGTTCTTGGCGGTCATCACCACGGTTCACCTCGAGGCGGATGTTGTCGCTGCGGGTGGCGACTTCGTCGACGTTGCCTTCGAGGTGCCGGCGAACACCGCCGAGATCCGGATCACCCATACGGATGGCGATGCCGCGGTGATCCTCGATTTCGGCGTGTGGAGCCCCGAGGGGTTTCGCGGCTGGGGCGGCGGCAACACCGAGGACGCGATCATCGGCGTCGCGCAATCATCGAGGAGCTATCTCCCGGGACCGCTCACACCCGGCATGGGTTGGACCGTCGTGATCGGCAAGGCGAAGCTCGAGAACGGCGCCGGTCACTACGCGATCGACATCGAGTTCGACGACGCCGCGACGCTGACACCCAAGCCGATGGCGTCGTTCGATCCGGTGATCAAGTCGACCGAGCGGCGCTGGTACAAGGGCGACTTTCACGTCCACTCCGAGGAGAGTGGCGATGCCTCGGCGACGTTCGCGCAGATCACCACCTTGGCGAGCGAGCGCGGGCTCGACTTCATCAACCTCAGCGACCACAACACCAGCTCGCAGCTGTCGTTGCTCGCAGCGTTCCAGCCCTCGACGGAGGTCCTCTTGCTGCGCGGCGCGGAGATCACGACGTACGCGGGGCACGGCAACGCGGTCGGCTTGCCGAGCTATGTCGATCACCGGATCGGCTATCAGGGCCGCACGATCGTCGACGTCCTCGACGAGGTCGCGGCGCAGAACGCGATCTTCATCGTCAATCACCCGTCGCTCGATCTCGGCGACGTCTGCATCGGCTGCGCGTGGGGTCACGCCGACACGCCGTGGGACAAGGTCAGCGGCATCGAGGTGATCACCGGCAAGTGGGATCTCGTCGAGAGCTTGTTCGTGCCCGGCGCGATCGAGCTGTGGGACGAGCAGCTGAACGCGGGCCATCGGATCGCGGCGATCGGCGGCAGCGACGATCACAGCGCCGGTGAAGGCACCGGCTTGACGGACACGCCGCTCGGCTCGCCGACGACGTTGGTGCTCGCGGACAACTTGTCGGAGGCGGCGATCGTCGCGGCGATTCGCAAGGGCCGCACGATGGTGATGCTGCGCGGACCCGACGATCCGTTGATCGACGTCCATTGCGTGGCGCTCGATGGAGCGCTCGCCGAGATCGGCGATGACATCGACGGGGTCGCGACCGCGGAGTTTCCGCTGACGGTCACCGGTGGTACGGGTGGTGTCGTCCAGCTGTGGCGCGATGGCGTGCTGATCGACGAAGCGAACGTCGATGCCGATGCGTTCACGACGACCTTTCGCGATGCACCGGGTGCCGCGGACCACCGCTATCGGATCGAGATGATCAACGACAGCGGCAAGCGGGTCGTGGTGACCTCGCACTTCTACGTCCGCGGGGTAGCCGCTGAAGACGGGTGCGGGTGTCGTCAGAGCGAGCCCGGCGGAGTGGTGATCCTCCTGCTCGTGCTCGGTGGCGTCCTCAGACGCAGGCGCTACAGCTTGTCGACGATGCGCTCGGCTAGCTCATCCTTGTCGGGATAAGCACCTTCCGCAATTAACTCGCGAAGTTGCAGCATCCGCTGGGTGACCTTGGGTCCCTTGGCAGCGGGCTGTTCGTTCTCGTGGGTGTCCGGTTGGGCGTCTTCGACCAAGAACATGATGAGTAGAGAGTTCGGCTGGTTTTGCTGAAGATGTTGGGGTGATCGAAGGTCGCGACGTCGCGGGTGCGACAGTCGCAGGAGCCCCCGCAAGGGCATCTAAGTCTCCGAGATCAAACAGACTGCAGTTGGTCCGAACCTTGATGAAGGACTCGTTCACCATGTCGAACCGCCTCGCCACCATCGCCGCCGCCCAGAAGCAAACCCGCGTTCGTGACTTCGTGTTCGCATGCTTCGTCGCCCTCGCGGCTGTCGTGTCGGTGACGTCGGTCTCGACCGCAGCGCATGCCGCGGCGCCCACCGCGCAGCGTTAACTACGCAAACGCTTCGAGCAAGCCGCTCGATTGGTGCTGGAGGATTGGCAGGCTCTCCAAGATCTGGCGCAGACCAACCTCGAGCTCCGCCATCGTCGGACGCAACGACGGGTCCTTCGCCATCGCGCGCACGATCAACCGCTCGAGCTCCGCCGGGAGATCCGAGCGATGCATGCTCGGACGGTCCGCCAACCACTCGTGGTGCGCGAGCATGAGCTGCGGCAGCGTGCCGTGAAACGGCTGATCGCCGCACGCCAGCTCGTACATCATGCACCCGAACGCGTAGACATCTGACTTGGACTGCGGCTGACCCCGCCACTGCTCCGGTGCCATGTAGCAAGGCGTGCCGGCGATGGTGTTCTCCGACGGAGCCTCCTCGGCAAACCGCGCGACACCGAAGTCGATCACCTTGATGCGCGGCGGCCAGCCCGTCGACTCGTAGAGGACGAGGACATTGTCGGGCTTGATATCGCAGTGCGTGATGCCGGCGCTGTGGAGTGCCGCGAGCGCACCCGCGATCTGCATCCCGATCGCGACCAGCGCATCGATCTCGATCTGACCGCGATCCGCGAGCGTTCCGAGGCTCTCACCGTCGAGAAACTCCATCACGATGTAGGGCATCTCGCCGTCGCGATCCGCGGCCAGGACGTCGACGAGGCCGGGGTGGCGCGCGCGCATCGACACCTTGCGCTCCGCGAGCAACCGAGTCACGACCTCCTCGTGGCTGCGATAGAACGGATCGAGCACCTTGAGTGCAACCTTCTCGTGCGTCAGGACGTGCTCGCCGACGAACACACCGGAGGTCCCTCCGCGTGCGATGGGCGCGACCACGTTGTAGGCGCCGAGGCGGGTGGCCTGTGGTTCCACCTGGGTGGTCGCGAGGCGAGTCGTGGCGTTGGTGCAGCGGCGTCTGGTCACGAAAGGTTGTTGTGCGAAGTGAGTGCCACCGATCATGCCAAGCAACTCGGGTAGTTCGACGCGCTACCCGATCGCATGCCCGGCAAGGCTGACGATCGGAGGGTCGATGCGTCAACAAATCCTTCCTCGAAGGATCGCCTACACGGACGAGTCGCGCTGTGTATGGCGATTCCAGGAATCCTTCTAGTGCTGGCGGCCGTCGCGGGCGGCTTCGCGATGGCAGGCGGACATTTTCCCGTCTTGATCCAGCCGGCCGAATTCGTCGTCATCCTCGGTGCGGCGGTAGGTGCACTGCTCGCCTCGGCGCCGGGCAAGATGAGGAAGCGCATCAAGGCGGTCGTCAAGCTCGCGATCAAGGAGAACATCCCGAAGCAGAGCGACTACCTCGACGTGCTGAAGTGCCAGTACGAGCTGTTCATGCTCGCGCGGCGCCAGGGCGTGCTCGCTCTCGAAGCGCACGTCAACGAGCCGGCGAAGTCGGACATCTTCAAGAAGTATCCGAGCATGCAGAAGCAGCATCACGCGACGACGTTCATGGCGGAGGCGCTGCAGCAGATCGTCAACGGCATCACGCCCGATGATCTCGAGCAACTGCTCGAATCCGAGATGGACACGATCAAGGCCGAGGGTCATCTCGCATCAGGTCTGCTCAAGATCATCGGCGACTCGCTCCCCGGCATCGGCATCGTGGCCGCCGTGCTCGGCATCATCGTCACCATGGGTCACATGGATGCGCCGCCAGCGGTGATCGGCGCGCACGTCGCCGCCGCGCTCGTCGGTACCTTCCTCGGAATTCTCGTCTGCTACGGCATGATCCAACCTCTCGCGAACAACGCCGAGATCCAGGAGACCCACCAGCTCCGCTACCTCCAGGTCATCAAGTGCGCCGTCATCGCCTCCGCGCGTGGTGTCGCGCCGCCGACCGCGGTCGAGTTCGGTCGCAAGCAGATCTTCACCGACGAGCGCCCGAGCTTCCAGGAGCTCGACAAGGCGCTGCAGTCCATCCAGTAGTGGCCGAGTAAGCAGTCATGGCGCGTAGATTCAAAAAGGTCGAAGGCGGACACGGTCACCACGGTGGCGCGTGGAAGGTCGCCTACGCCGACTTCGTCACCGCGATGATGGCGCTGTTCATGGTGCTCTGGCTGCTCGCCTCGACGGACGCGCAATCTCGCAAGGAGATCTCGAACTACTTCCGCACCGGCATCCTCCCCGAAGGCGACCTCTCCATGGGACGCGCGTCGCAGGCGGTACCCGCGATCATCGAGCAGACCTCGCAGCGACCCGCCGAATCGCAGGAACAACAGACGCTCGACAGCCAGGCCGAGGCTGCGAAGCAGATCTCCGACAAGCTCGGCCGCCTCGCCGCGATCGATTCCGGACTCGCGTTGGTGATCAAGAACGTTCACGTCCAGACGACGTCTGAAGGCATCGTGATCGATACCGTCGACGAGGACAAAGGACTGTTGTTCGACATGTCCTCGTCGAAGCTCACCGAGCCGATGGAGCGCTTCCTCCGCGCATTCACGCCGGTGCTCGTCGCGCTCGACAAGCCGGTCGTGATCAACGGCCACACCGATGCGCGTCCCTACGTCGCGGGATCGAGGTTGTCGAACTGGGATCTGTCGTATCAGCGTGCCTCCGCAGCGCGCGAGATCCTCGAAGGCAGTGGACTTCCGCCGCGCTCGATCGACGGCGTGTTCGCGCGCGGTTCGACGCAGCTCTACAAACCCGACGAGCCGTACTCGCCGCAGAATCGCCGTCTCACGTTCCTCGTCAAGATCGCCAAACCTGACACCAGGCCCACCAGAGTCATCAAGCTCAACCCGGTGGAATAGCTGGTTCGCGACTCGGCATACCTCTCGCAAGACTCTGCGATGTGCGCCTCCTCGCGATGATGATCATGATCGGAACTGCAGGCATTGCCGAGGCCGAACAACCGAAGCAAGACACGAAGGCTCCTCCGAACAAGGAGCTGGAGAAGCTCCCGCCGCTCTACAGCATCGAGCTCCGGTTCGGCAAGGGCATCGAGATGGGTGGCAGCGGCGAGATGACGACGACTCGCGGCACGCCCCTCAACGTCTCGGCGATCGTCGCGATCGCGATCAACGAACAACCCTGGATCAACGCGTACGGTGGCATGAGCGCCGAGCTCGTCGATCGCAACGCGGTCGGTGCAGTCGCCGGTGTTCAGGTGCCGGTTCGCGGGACCCCCCTTCGGGTCTCCGCCGGTGGCACGTACATGTTCTCGCCGTTCACCCTGTGGGGTGCAGCGGCTGCCGTTGGTGGCTGCGCACGTGGCACGTTCGGACAGCTCAGCATCTGCGGGGATGTCGAGATGACCGCGTTCTTCGCGGGCACCGACCTCGCCGAGGGCAAGATGGTGACGCAGCTGCAAGTGCGTCTCGGAGTCGCCTTCGATGCGCTTTAGTTTGCTGTTCGGTCTTCTACTCCTCGGTTGCGGGCAGGACATCTGCATCCGCCACAGCGACTGCGTCTCCGGTGAGGTCTGCGGCGTGAACGGTGTCTGCGCGCTCGCAGCAGATGGTGGGGTCGATGCCGAGACCGACGCCGCGGTTGTAGAGCCCGATGCGATGGAGGACGCCGGCGTTGATGCCGGTGTCGATGCTGCCACCGATGCGACTACTGATGGAGGATCGTAATGGCGACTGCAGCAGCAACCAATGAAGATGCCCTCACCGCGAAGCTCGTAAAGTCGCTGGACTCGCTACCGACGCTCCCGATCGTCGCGCTCCAGATCGGCGAAGTGGTCCACGGCAAGAACGTGTCGGTGCAGCAAGTCGCCGACATCCTCAAGACGGATCCGTCGACCTCCGCGAAGCTCCTCCGCCTCGTCAACTCGCCGTATTTCGGCATCCCCGGCGGCGTCTCCGATGTCGCACGCGCGATCCCGTTCGTCGGCTTCAACACGCTCTACCAGCTCGTCCTCTCGATCTCCGTCCTCGACACCCTCGGCGCCAAGAGCAGTCCGTTCGACATCAAGTCGCTGTGGACCCACTCCCTCTCGGTCGCCACCGCCGCGCGCGAGCTCGCGACCGAGGTGAAGTTCGCCGACCCGGGCGGCTGCTTCACGGCGGGGCTGCTCCACGACATGGGCAAGATCGCGCTTGCCAAGCTCGATGGTGAACGTCTCGCAGCTGCCTACGCGACCGCGAAGGCCACCGGCATCTCGCTCGAAGCCGCGGAAGCGGCGGTCGGCCTGCTCCCGCACGACAAGATCGGCAGCAGGCTCGCGAAGGCCTGGAAGTTCCCGGTCACGCTGTCGACGCCGATCGAACATCACCACCAGATTCACCGGCCCGAGGTGCGCGAACGCATGGGCCCGAACCTTCGCTCGATCACCGAGATCGTCGCCGCAGCAGATCACGTCTCGCACGCCTGCGCCGCCGCCTTCGGTGCCGATCGAGATCCCGAGATGGCCGACATGGCCGAAGCGCAGGCGCTGTTCGAACGCAACGGCCTGTCGGCGCAGCAGCTCGTGTCGCTGCAGGATCGGATCAAGACCTCGCTCGAGAAGTCGAAGGTGTTTCTCTCTCTGCTGGACTGACGCGGGCTACTCCTCGTCGCGATAGTCGTCGAGCCGGATCACCTTGCCGCCGGGGCCGCCGATCTTCACTTGATTCCAACCGACCGTCACCTTCGCGACATCTGCGAGGTTGCGGATCAAGCGGGCGCGCGCACGCGCGGGTGTGGTCGTCGGTGCCTCGTTCCAGGCGATGCGCGCCTCCTCGGGCGTGACCAGGATCGGCGCGAGGTGCCGAGCTTCGAGCTCCGCGAAGTAGCCGGTGTCGAGCTCGTGATACTTGAGGTCGATCTTCTTGCGCTGGTCGGGGGTCGCGCCGGCCCGTCCGATCAACGTCTGCTTGGTGATCCAGTCGAGCTGACCGACCAACGTTGCGGGCGCGTGCTCGATCGCGTCGAGGATCGCGCCCCAACGCGTGACCACCTCGGCGACCTCGAGAGGCACGGCCGGTGCTTCCCGCGTGTAGCGGCGCGCGGCCTCGAGATAGCTGCGCTGGAGAGTCAGGGCAACCGCATGATCTCCGTCGACGATCGCGCGCAGGATCTGTAACGGCTTGCGCGCCGGAGCGAGATCGCGAAGCGCACCCGCTTCGATCAGATCGATCACAAGCAGCGTGGTGGCGAGCTTCAGATACTCGGCGGTCTGCGCCATGTTCGAGTCCGACAGCCCGATCTGGAACCGCTGGCGACGGCGAAACAACCTGAGAAACCCTCGGAAGTCGAAGATCGCAGGCCCCCGCAGGTCCTTGCAGAGATTTCCGGGCTCGAAGATGCCGAGGGCGCGACCGAGCGATCGCCGGGAAACTCGCCGTACCGCGACGGCCTTCTCGGAGAGCTTGAAGCGATCGTCGACGAGCGTACCGGCACCACTGATGATCGGTCGCGAGATCAGGAACGGCAGCAGCCCGCGACGGATCTCGCAGAACGCGCACAGCCGATAGAGCCCCAGAAACAGGATCATCGGCGGCTCCCAGATCCCGCGCTCGAGCCACATCAGCGGCGTCTGGAGGACACGCAGCATCGGTCCCTCGGGGGTCACCCACGCACGGATCCCTTGCAGGCGTGGAACGAGCGAGATCAGCGAGACAGCGATAATGGCTGCGATCAAGAGGCCGGCGACTGCGAGCATCATCGCCCACGTGACGACGGCACAGATCGCGACCAGCGGGATCAACGAGATCACGCCCGCTCGCCACGCGAGGAGCCGACCGCCGCGAGCGATCTCGATCTCGTAGTTCTCCTGCGCACCATAGGTGTGGCCGTCGGCGTCGCGACAGTTCTTGAGCAGCGTCAGCTCGCCACCGCCGAGCGTGCGAATCGCGCCCGGAAGCGCGTGGACGAGGAGGGAGTCCTGTGAGCGCTGATACAGGATCGCTTCGCTCGGCCCACGACACTCCGGTGTACCGGCCTCGACGAGACCGTCGTTCATCGCGTTGCCGTGCGCCTCGTAACTGAGGATGCCGCCGTTGGCGAGGAACAACTCGCGCTTCAGCTTGCGCCCACCACGAGTACGAACGAGCGCGCTTACCGACTCGGCGAGCGCGTCATAGATCGCGGAGTTCGTTGGCCGCTGCACGCCGTGTCGAGGCACGTACCGAATCGCATATTCGGTCTCGAGGCCGAGCAGCCGCTCGAACAGTGGCTACTCTCCGCCTTCGGGAACGATCGTCTCGCGCGCATACTCCTTCGGGTCGCGCTGAGCGTCCTGACGAACCTCTTCGACGACCTCTCCGAGCGGCGTGCGCTCGACCTTGTCCTCAGTGGGCTGCTGCTTCGGTTCCGGGGTAGCTGACATGGGACCTACAGGGTGGCCGATCGAGGCGGGACGCGCAATCGCCTTAGAAGCGGCTGCCGAACGTGAACATCACCGGTCGGGCCGAGGTCGCTTGCCTGCTCGCTGCGGGCTCGTCGGTGAGCACCTCCCGGTGGAATAATCTCGGGATCCCGATTCCGAGCACGGTGCCGAGCGCTGCCCCGAACAGCACGTCGGTCATGTAGTGCGTGTCGGAGGCGATACGGAGATACGACGTCGTGACGGCGATCGCGAGGCCCCCTCCCCACAGCACCGGCGCACTGTCGTAACCGCGCAGCGACGCGACCGTGCCCGACGACGTGGCCATCGCGAACACGAGTGCGGCGTGGCCCGAGAAGAAGGACGTGTAGGACTCGCCGGGTCGCTGCATCACGCTGCGCCCCTTGAAGCGCGCGTACGGCCGCTGTCGTGCGACCGCGATCTTGAGCACCTCGTTGATCAGGCCCGCGGCGACCCCGGCCTGGACGACCGGAATGAGGTCGTCGTAGACGCGACGAGCGTCGCGGTCGGTGAACGCGGTGCTCGCCGTCAGTCCGCCCATCGCGAACAACGGCGAGATCACGAAGCCGGTGACATTCGAGATCGCGTGAGCGCGATCGACGTTGTCCCACTTGAGCGCACGCGCGCGGGCGTCGACGCCGGGCGGCGCGCACCACCAGCATCCGGCGCGACTGATCTGCTGCTTGAGGGCAAACTCGACGACGAGGTACGACGCTCCGCCGAGGATCACGGGTGTGAAGTGCCAGACGCGATCGCGATCACGGCGCTCGGAAGGGTCGGCATGCGAGGGCCGCGAAGCGAGCAACAGCAGCACGACCACCAGCGCGCGAACCACGCCTCACGATACCGAGAATCGTCGCTGGGCGCCTGGGTTGCAGGTCTACCGTCACCGAGACTGATGACCTATTTGTCGGTGCATCTACCAATGAGCCGGCAACTCTTTCAGGGCTATTTCGCGAGCGCGATCGCGACGGTGAAACAAGCGCCGCGATCGGGAGCACGCCGGTAGCTGATGCGGCCTTCGAGCATCTGCATGACGTAGGCGCTGATCGCGAGGCCGAGGCCGGTGCCTTCGCGCGTCGTCGAGGCGAACGGCTCGAACATGGTGTCGGCGATCTCGGCCGCG
>JBBQJJ010000351.1:0-9507 GCA_038325805.1 Haliangiales bacterium | reverse complement strand
CTCGGACCAGTGAGCACGACGAGGCGATCGAGGCGCCCCGCGAGAGGTGAGGTCACGAGCCACGCGATCTCGTCGAGGTCGTAGCTCCCGAGCTGCGTGGTCAGCGTCTTGAGGCCGGGCAACGCCTCGCAGGCGAGCGCGGCGCGCGTGAGGTCGTCGAGGCCGTGGGGGATCCAGATCTCCATCGTCTCGACGTGCGCGAACTTCTCGGGGTACTTCGCGACGATCTTCAGGATCTCGAGGTTGGTGTCGTCGAGCCGGCGCAAACCCTTGAGCGGTGCGTGCTCGAGCACCTGCCACTTGTGCGGACCGCGCAGCTCCTCGACGGTGGCCCACCCCGGCTCGCGCCACGTCAGCGGGAGCTGCTTCTCGGCGGACAGGTAGATGTCGGCGATCGCGACGAAGCCCCGCTCGAACGTGGTCGCACTGTACGACTGCGTGTTGGAGATCGCGGGTGCGAGCCCGCCGAGCCACTCCTTCATGTGCTGCCGGAGCAGCCAACGCTCGCGGGCTTTCTGCGATTCATCGAGGCCTCCCGCGCGTCGTGCGAACTGCAGGGTGATCAGCTCGCCGCGTGGATCGCCGCGCTCGGTGAGTAGATCCGCGTAGACCAGGCGTGGTCCGTCGGCGAGCGGGTCGCCGTAGATCTCGCGCAGGATCTCGTCCTCGGCATCGCGCTTCGCCTTCGCTCCGCCGAGTCGCTGCGCGATCGCAGCCTCGAGCGCGGCCTCGCCGACGCTCGGCGCTTTCGGCTTCTTGATCGCCTTCGCGATCGCGTCGAGGCGCTTGACCACATGGTCGCGGAGCGCGGCCGGTGAGATGCGTGCGTAGAGCGTCGCGCGTACGGCCTCGACCGGGAGGAGGCGCGGATCGGCACAAGCCTCGACGCAGTCGAGCACGAGCGTCCACAACGCGCGATCGGTGAGGAACTTCGGGTGCTCGAGCAGATCGAGCAGCACGCTGGACAGCCGTGGGTCGGCGGGATCCGCGGCCTTCAAGCGCTTCCGCGTGGTGTCGGCCTTCATCGCGATCAGCTCCGCGAACGGTCGCTCGGGCTGGCGCGCGTCGATCAGCTCGACGAGCTCGGCGAGCGCGGGTGATCTCCGCCGCGCCCACGCCTGGGCGAGTGCGGTGATCGCCGCTTCGTCGTCGCCACGATCGAGCGCCGCGAGCGCGGTGGTCAGCGCGTCAGGCTTGTTCGCCACTCAGAAGTACATCCGACAGCTCTTGCAGAAGAATCGTAGGTGCTCCTCGACCCACGCCATGGGCGCTTCGCACTGCGGGCACGCCGGTGAAGGTCCGGAGGACGGCGCGCCTTCGGGAGGTGGCGGCAGCGATTCCGGTGCGGTCGAGGCCGTGGGCTTCAACGTCGCGGGCGGTGGTGCCGCCGACGAGATCACCGACGTCGATCCATCTGGCGCAGGCTTCAGCTCGACCACGGTACCGGAGTTGCGCGTCGCGAGCTCGACCGACGTGGACGAGCCACGAGGTGCGGGCTCCTCGGGACTCTCGAGCTTCTCGCGCGCGGCGGTCTCGAGATCGTCGACCGATTCGCCACCGACATCGGTGTTCTCGTCGGCCTGGAACGCCTGCGTCGAGTTCTCGGCGGTCGACGTATCGAACGGCATGTCGCGCTGGAACGCGGACGTCGAGTTCTCGGCAGTCGACGTATCGAAGGGAAGATCGGTCAGCTTCGCGGCGCTGTCCGACGCCTCGAGCAGCTCGGCATCGAGGCTGTCGGTGCTGTCACCGGTCGTGAGCGACTTCTCGAAGTCGGCGGTCTTCAGCATCTCGTCGACCGACGGCCGCTGTGGTGGCATCGGCACGACGGCAGACATCATCGTCGGCGAGCCCGACGGCAGTGGTGGTGGTTTCGTGACCGGCGGAGGCGGGCGGGTGGCAGGAGGCGGAGGGCGCTTCGCGAGCGAGGGCAACGGGGGCGCGACCGACATCGTCTTGGTGCGCGTGGGCGGTGGCAGCTTCGGTGCTTGCAGCGGCGGCAGCGGGATCACCGGCGAGCCGACCGTGGCAATTCCCGTCGCCGGGGTGTCGAGCCCGAGCGCGGCATTGACCGCGGCGTGGCCGATCGGAGTCGGAGGGCGGGTAGGGAACTGCACCGGTTGGGCGGTGGGCGCAAAGCCACCGTTGACCTCGTAGAGCGGTCGCAACTGGGGCGCACTCTGGAACAGCGGCTGCGCACCTGACTGCGGCATCAGGGGCCCAGGTCCGGGCAACGCGCCACCGGGACTCTGCGGCCGAAGTTCGCGCTCGGGAGCGGTAGGCCGCAGCGAATCCTGTGCCATCAGCGCCTCGACATCGAATGCAGCCGGTTGCGCCACCGGCATCTGCGACGGCGGGAACGACGGCGGGAACGCCGGTGGGAATGCCGGTGGGAATGCCGGTAGCGACCGCGGCAACGGCTCGTGATACGGCAGCAGCGCGATCACGGCGGCGCCGATCGACATCGCGGTGCCGATGAAGAACAGGATCAGGCCGGGCCCCATCGGGACGGCGACGGGCTTGCTCGATTTGATATCGGTGCCCATCACGAGCAGCACGATCGAGCCGATCGCGCTGATCATCGCCGCGACCATCACCACCTTCGCGAAGCTCGCTCTGCTTCGTTTCATCCGCAGGCTGGCGATGCCGAGCAGCAGCGTGAACAACCCGAGCAGCGAGACCAGCCCCATCTCGGTGTACCGCACGCCACGGAAGCCGCCGCCGAGCGGGACCGCCTGGCACTCGCCGTCACCGCCGGTGTTGCACCCCTTCGAACTGAACAGGCTGATCGTCACCTCTTTCGCTTCGATCGGCTTGCCGCCATCGACCGACGGGTGTCCCGACCACCAGGCATTGGTTTGCCCAGCGATTGGAATCGGGACGAGCGTCGCGAGCAGCAGCAACGCCGTCGCTACCATCGCGACGAACCCGCCTGCACGCGGCGACATGGGGCGACGTTATCACGTACCTACAGCGGCGAGCGCCGCCGCTGCCGTCGGTGCAGTACGAAACAGCGCCCGGACGTCGGGGAGCAGGACCCCGCTGGCAACCGCGTGATCGAGGAACGCCACCATCGGCGCCCAGAACTCGTCGATCTCGAGGAACACCACGGGCTTGGTGTGGTAGCCGAGCTGGATCCCGACCAGCACCTCGAAGGCCTCCTCGAGGGTGCCGAACCCGCCGGGACAGACGATGAAGGCGTCGGCGAGGTCGAACAGCATGGCCTTGCGCTGGTGCATGTTGTCGACGACGTGGAGCTCGGAGAGCCCGCGATGCGCGACCTCGAACTCGACCAGCGCCTGCGGGATCACGCCGACCACCTTCGCACCGGCGGCGAGCGCGGCGTCGGCCAGCTTCCCCATCAAACCGCGGTGGGCGCCACCGTAGATCAACGTCAGGTTCCGCGCGGCGAGCTCGCGTGCCAGGGACTCGACCGCATCGACGTACGCGGGTTGGCCCGCCGACGAGGATAGATAGACGGTGACCGCCGGCATCCGCGCATCCTAATCACGTTACGGTCAGGCATGCACTGGCACGAGAAGGGGTTCTCGGAGCTGACGGTCGGCGAGCTCTACGCGATCACCCAGCTGCGCGAGCGCGTGTTCGTGGTCGAGCAGAACTGCGTCTACCTCGACGCCGACGGCCTCGATCCGGTGTGCCGCCACATTTGGGCGGAGCGGGGCGGGGCGCTGCGCGCATACCTCCGGATCGTTCCGGCCAAGGCCAAGTGGGCCGAGTGCTCGATCGGTCGCGTCATCACGGCACCCGAGGCGCGCGGCACCGGGCTCGGGCGCGAGCTGATGACCCGCGGGATCGCGGCGTGCGGTTCTGGCCCGATCCGGATCGGGGCACAGGCGCACCTCGAGAGGTTTTACGGTGAGCTTGGATTTTCGCGCGCGAGCGACGTCTACGACGAGGACGGAATTCCGCACATCGAGATGCTGCGCGCCGGCTGATTGCATGGGTAGGATGCGCGAATGCGCATGATCCTCGTCGGTCCACCGGGTGCGGGCAAAGGCACGCAGGCCGCTCGCCTCGTCGACAAGTTCAAGATCACCCACATCTCCACGGGCGACATGTTCCGTGCCGCGAAGAAAGAGGGCACCAAGCTCGGGCTCGAAGCGGCCGAGCACATGAAGGATGGCGGGCTGGTGCCGGACGAGCTGACGATCGCGATGGTGCTCGAGCGCATCAAGAAGCCCGACTGCGCGAACGGCTTCATGATCGACGGGTTTCCGCGGACGCGCCCGCAGGCCGAGGCACTCGACAAGGCGCTGACCGAAACCAAGCTCGCACTCGACGCGGTCGTGTTGATCGAAGTACCGGACGAGCTGCTCACCGAGCGCGCGGTCGGTCGTCGCACCGACCCGCAGACCAACACGATCTATCACCTCAAGTACAACCCGCCGCCGGCAGACATCGTCGATCGCCTGCAGCACCGCGAGGACGACACCGAGGAGAAGGTGCAGACCCGGCTCAAGAAGTACCACTCGGACACCGCGCCGGTCATACCGTTCTACGAGGGCAAGGGCGTGCTCAAGCGCGTCGACGGCAACGCGAAACCCGACGACGTTTTTCAGCGCATCGCTGACGTGCTCGCGTAAGGCTGGAGCTGGATATGGCCGGGTTCGATCACAAGACCATCGATGCGGCGTGGCAGAAGTTCTGGGACGCCAACCAGACCTTCGCGACGCCGACTGACCGCACGAAGCCCAAGTACTACGTGCTCGACATGTTCCCGTATCCGTCGGGTGACGGCCTTCACGTCGGTCATCCGAAGGGCTACACGGCGACCGACGTCGTCGCGCGCGCGAAGCGGATGATGGGCTTCAACGTGCTGCGGGTGATGGGCTGGGACAGCTTCGGCCTTCCGGCAGAGCGGCGCGCGGAGCGGACGGGCGAGCACCCGTCGGTGATCACCGAGCGCAATATCGCCACGTTCAAGGGGCAGCTCCAGAAGCTCGGGCTGTCGTACGACTGGACGCGCGAGCTCGCGACCAGCGATCCCAAGTACTACAAGTGGACGCAGTGGATCTTCGAGGTCCTCTACAAGCGTGGTCTCGCATACCGCAGTGAGGTCGCCGTCAACTTCTGTCCCGCGCTCGGCACCGTGCTGGCGAACGAGGAGGTCCACGACGGCAAGTACATCGAGACCGGAGATCCCGTCGAGAAGCGGCTGCTCACGCAGTGGCTGCTCAAGATCACCGAGTACGCGGATCGGCTGACCGACGATCTCGAGACCCTCGACTGGCCCGCCGGCGTGCTCAAGATCCAGCGCGACTGGATCGGCAAATCGATCGGCGCGAACGTCAAGTTCGCGTTAGCCCTTGGCGCAGGGGACATCGAGGTGTTCACCACGCGCCCTGACACCCTGTTCGGCGGCACGTACGTGGTGCTCGCGCCCGAGCATGGCCTCGTCGACAAGGTCACCACGGCCGCGCAGAAGGCTGCGGTGGCCGCGTATCGCGATCAGGTCGGCAAGCGCAGCGAGCGCGACCGCGTGACCGAGGCTGCGGATGCGCCGAAGACCGGCGTGTTCACCGGTGCGTTCGCGGTCAATCCTGTCAACGGGAAGGAGATCCCGATCTGGATCTCCGACTACGTGCTCGCGTCGTACGGCACCGGCGCGGTGTTCGCGTGCCCCGCGCACGACGAGCGCGACTACGCGTTCGCGACCAAGTTCGAGCTCCCGATCATCGAAGTCGTCAAAGGCGGCGACGTCGGCAAAGAGGCGTACGCGGGCGACGGTCCGCACGTCAACAGCGAGTTCCTCGATGGCAAGAACATCGACGAGGCGAAGACCGCGATCATTGACTTTCTCGTGGCTCGAGGACGCGGCAGCAAGAGCATTCGCTACAAGCTGCGCGACTGGCTGTTCTCGCGGCAGCGCTATTGGGGCGAGCCGTTCCCGACGTACATCGACGCGGACGGCAACGTGCAGCTCGTTCCCGAGAGCGAGTTGCCGGTCTCGCTGCCGCAGATCGACGAGTACAAGCCGACCCGTGACGGCGCTCCCCCGCTCGCGCGCGCGACCGACTGGCTGCCCTACAAGGGCGGTGTGCGCGAGACCAACACGATGCCGCAGTGGGCGGGCTCGTGCTGGTACTACCTGCGCTTCATCTCGCCGACGAACGATCAGGTGGCGTGGGACGCAGCCGAAGAGAAGTACTGGATGCCCGTCGACCTCTATGTCGGCGGCGCCGAGCACGCGACGCTGCACCTGCTGTACGCGCGGTTCTGGCACAAGGTGCTGTTCGATGCGGGCCTGGTGTCGACGAAGGAACCGTTCCAGCGCCTGTTCAACCAGGGCATGATCCACAAGACGTCGTTCCGCGATCTCGCGACGGGCAAGTACTACACCGACGACGAAGTCGAGCAGCGCCAGCGGGGCGCCGAAGGGCGCGACAAAGCCTGGTTCGTCAAGGGCACGGACACGGCGCTCGAGAGCAAGCTCGATAAGATGTCGAAGAGCCGGTACAACGTCGTCAACCCCGACGACATGTGCCGAGACTTCGGCGCCGATGCGATGCGCATGTACGAGCTGTTCATGGGGCCGCTCGAGGATGGCGTCGAGTGGGAGACCGCGGGGGTCGCGGGCACGCGCCGCTTCCTCGATCGAACCTGGCGGCTGTACGCCGGCGATGTCGAGAACAACACGCCGGGCAAAATCTCGCCGGACGCCCCCACGGATGACAAAGATCTCGAGCGTGCGCTGCACGTCGCGATCAAGAAGGTCACGCAGTCGATCGCGGACATGAAGTTCAACACCGCGATCTCCGAGATGATGGTGTTCGTCAACGAGGCGACGTCGAAGAAGGCGATCCCGAAGGCGTGGTTCGAGAGCTTCGTGAAGCTGCTGTCGCCGTTCGCTCCGCACGTCTGCGAGGAGATCTGGAAGCAGCTCGGTCACGCCACGTCCCTCGCGTACGAGCCGTGGCCAGCGTTCGACGAGGCCAAGCTCGTGACCGACACGCTGACGCTGGCCGTCCAGGTCAACGGCAAGGTGCGCGGTCAGATCGTCGTCGGGACGGGGGACTCGGACGCCGCGATCATCGCCGCCGCGAAGGCCGAGGTCGCCTCGCATCTCGCAGGCAAGACGATCAAGATGGAGAAGTACGTCAAGGGTCGCCTCGTCACGCTGGCCGTCGCTGACTAGCAGTGACACCATGACTCCGTGCGGCTCGTCGGATGTTGCCTGCTCGCAGGGTGCTGGTCGTCGAGTACGACGGCGCCGGTCGCAGCGGTGCAGTCGCCGGGCGTGATCGTCGATGCACCCATGGGCGCGGCCGTGCCACGCCGTGACCGCCGCGGCGGAATCCCGCGGCACAGCGTCTGGGAAGGCACGTATGTCTGCAACCAGGGCTTGTCGGCGGTGAAGCTCACCCTCGACGTCGGTCATGCGAACGACGTGATCGCGCGTTACGACTTCGGGCCTGTGCCGTCGAATCCGACCGTACCGCAGGGCGCCTATCTGCTGACCGGATCGCTCGTGTCGGAGGGCCGCCACGGCTTCACCGGCGAGCTCACCGACAGCGAGTGGATCGTGCGACCACCGGCCTACTTCATGGTGCCGCTGGCGATCGAGACCGGCGACGGCAAGTCGATGACGGGAACCATCGGTCATCCGTCGTGCACCAGCTTTCAAGCCACGAGGATCGAGTGAAGCTCGCGGTGCTCTTTGTCCTCGCCGGTTGCGACTGGGGTGACACCGGCATCGACTGGACAGGGACCGAGCGAGCCGTCGAGCAGATCTGTGCGTGCAACGACAAGGCGTGCCTCGATGCGCTCGGGGTCGACGCCAACCTCAACCTGACGCGCTCGGTGTGGACCAGCCTCGAAGGAGAGGAGCTGCGGCGCGCCCACGCAGCGAGCGTCCGTGCAGCGACGTGCTCCGTCGCGATCTATGCGCGCGATCAGGTCGCGAAGGTTCAGGGCTGGAGGACCGAGATGTGCGCGTGCACGACGGCCGACTGCGCGCGTGGAGTCGAGCTCGCTGCCGCGCAGTGGGTGCAGCACTACAACAACGACAACTGGCACCTCGCGGGTTTGATCCTTGAAGCGGATGTCGTGGCGATCGAGGAGCTCGAGCGTTGCCACGCGCACCACGTGCCACCGCAGCTCCTACCGTCGGTGCTCGCCGTCAACGGAGGCGTCCTGTCGTGGCAGCTCGCGGATGCCACGAATCGGATCTGCCGATGCACGACGAACGCGTGTGCGGAGTTGATCGACCACCAGTTTTACGAGCTCTGGACCAACGGTTTCGGATCCGCGTACGGGCTCCAGCTTATCGAGGCGAGTCCCGGCGCGACGCTGCGCTACTACGAGTGCTTTCGCCGCCTCGCGCACGGAGCGCACGAGGCGCGCATTCACAGGTGAGCGCGGAGATGCGGCGGGCGCAGTGCCGCGCCGTCGAGCGACGCGGGCGTGCGAGTCGAGGTCGGACGGAACTCCACGCTGACGAGGCGATCGATCACGATGCGGATCGACGGCTCGCGCGGAACACTCAACAGGCTCGGACCATCCGGCTCGGCGCGCATGACTACGCTGCCTTGTCCGCGGAGCGCTTCGCTTGCTTCGCGACCTGCTTGGCTTCGCGCTTGGCCTCGCGCGACTTCTTCGAGCTCAGCAGCACGCGCTCGACACCGTCGAGGGCCTTGCCGCTCGAATCATCCAGCCGCTGATTGAGCTTCTTCACGAAGCGGAACAGACCGCCAGTCAGCTTCTCGGCCAGCTCGACGCCGTGATCGGCTGCGGTGCGCAGCTCGGTGCGGGCGTCGTGGAGGACGGCGATGGCAGTCGACTTGGAAGCCTCGAACTTGATCTCTTTCGACATGCCGTCACCCTACGCCGCAGCGCGTTATAACGCTGGTTCACGTTGCTGACAGCTGCTAACGCTCTGCGTCAAAGTATCATCTTCCTGAACCATTACGTTTGGTTATGTGTTTCGGCGTGCCGAGCTCGAGCGTCGTGCCGGGTGGCGGCTCACACGGCGTTTCGGTCGGGCAGATCCCATCCATCGTCACCCGTAGTGACCACGTGGTCTTGGTGGTGCCCTCGGGGGAGTCCGACCAGTGGATGACGATCCGGTCGCCTTGTTGCGTGACGTGACGGTCGCGGCCCTCGGCGATGACCTCGAACCGGATCGGATGGCTCGCTACGACGGGGATCTCGACGTGGTCTCCACCGACCTCTTCGATCGCACTCGGCGTGGTGATCTCGCGGCGCCACATCGCGACCGGCTTGACCGAGAGCAGCTTGACGAGTGCATCTGCAGGTGCGTCGCACCCACCGCCGCTCGAGCACATGCCGCCACCACAGCCCCCGCCGATCGTCACCGACGCGATCGTGCGATCGGCGGGGATCAGCGCGCGCGGTGCCGTTCCAGATGCCGGTGTAGAAGCCGGCGAGTGGCGTCGCGAGCTCGCCGTTGTCCAACCGGACGTCGGGCTGCTTCGATGCCTCGATGAACGCGATCCGCGACTTGCCCGGCGTGTCTCGCGCGAGGTT
>JBBQJJ010000350.1:0-9537 GCA_038325805.1 Haliangiales bacterium | reverse complement strand
CACCGCCGAACGCGCTCGCCGTCGCGAAAGTCATGTGCACGATCAACGACTCCTCACGGAACTTGCCGCGGAAGCCGCCGCGCACGGGCTTGAACGAACCGTGGAGCTCCTGCTGGCCGTCGCCGTCCGGGCAAAACATCTCGCCGCTGAACGAGAACCCGTCACTCGCGTTCGGCTTCACGAGTCCGCGAATGCGCTGCGAGCCGCTGAGCTTCGCGAGGACGAACTCCCCGTCGACCTTTTTGATCACGCACGGGTACTTCGGGTACTCGTAGCCGTCCTCGTCGATCGAGCACCAATAGGAGCCGCTCAGATCAGGGCCGCTGTCGACAATCGCCTGCGGAGTTTGAGCCGTGGGCGGTGGCACCGCAGCCGTCCAGCACGCGCTGATTGCGATCATCAGTCCGAAACGCGAAACGGCAGGCATCCGTGGAGCCTGCCGTTCGTGGTGGGTGGATCGCAACTACTCGATGGTGAAGTTCACGTAGGTCGCCGAGCCGTGGGTGTGACAGCCGAATGCAGGCGGGTTACCGCCTGGGGCGATAGCAATCGTCGGCTGAAGATACGTTGCACCGGGCGCACCAGTGGTGGGATCCCCGTCATTCTCGTGGGTGAGGCCGTTGTCACCGTGCGTGACGTGGCGAACGGTATCGTCGTTCTTGTAGCCAAGCATGGTGCCGCGCTTGATGGTGATGTTGGCAGGCACCTGACCAACGCCGACTGGGTGAGCACCGATGTTGGCTCCGGCCCCAGCAGGGTACGAAATGATGAGAGTCGGTTCGATCGCGATAGCCGTGGTGAAATCGTGATTTCCCGCCGATGAGGTGATCGCGAGTTTGAGATTCGCGGTCATCGCCGTACCGGTCGCGTTCGACGGAATCGTTACGGTGAAGGTGGCCGGCGCTGATTGGCCCGCGGCCAACTCGACGCTTGTCGGACCCGCAACAGTGAGCAGTGGAAGTGGCACATTCGCGTCGTCGACCACCGTGGCTGCGATGGCGACCGGACCAGCAAAGTTCGCTGCACTCGTGAGGGTCGCCGTGACCGTGACCGCTTTCATGAGTTGGCTGGTTGTCGTGGTTTTATCCACGTTCGCGTCGAGCCGTGGTGTGGCGGTCGGGTCCTCGGTGCAGGTTGCGGTGCAACTCTCACTGCCATCGCACTCTTCGCCTGGATCCACGACGCCGTTGCCGCAGTTCTCCGGAACATCATCGTCATCCCCGCCGCCAGTAATGTTGCCGGCACAGGCGAGGAGGGAAAGGCCCAAGAGCGATGCGAGGACGGGGATGCGCATGATGTTGCGCAACAATACAACACCTGTGCCGTCGCTAAGTCAGCGAACCCTGTGGGACCTTCATATCCACCTCTGGGGGTTTACACCCCAACAGGTGCCCACAGACCCAGGGGATCTCGGGTTTTCGGAGTCCTCAGGGACGCTTGAACAGCTTCTTCAGGTACGAGCTAGCCGTACCTGTGGCCGCGGAAAACATGCTCGGTCCCTGCACGCGTGACGAGATTTTCGAGCCGAGGAAGTAGACGGCGGCGCACCAGGCGACCACGAGCGCATAGATCGCGAGGCTCAGACCTGGAATTGGGATGAACTGAGCAGCGAGGAGCGCAGCCACAGTGACGATGGCCGAGATGATCCCGGCGCGCATCCCGAGATACCAGGCGGTCAGTAGGCCAACGATCAAGGCGGGCACCATAGAGCGAGGCTAGCACGGTCGATCCGATGCTGCGATTTGTCGCCTTTGGCTGGAGTCCCAGTTTTTCGGGTGGGTTTCCGATAAGAGTTAGCAACCCCCGGGGTTGGAGGTCGAAGTTGCCCGTCATGCGTATCGTCCTAGCTCTTGCGATCAGCCTGATCGCCTGCACGAAACAGAATCCAAACCTCTGTTGCATCGACGAAGCGGACTGCGCGAACGTCGGGCTTAGTGATCCCTTGGGTTGCGACGACGGACTGCTCTGTCGGGGCAACCAGTGCATTGCTGAGGTCTGCGCGAACTCGATGGAGTGCGATGCCGACGCGCCGTTCTGTACCGGAGCTTCCGATGGTCGCTGCCAACAGACGTGTGCCGAAGACGGCCAGTGCCCTGGATTCGCGCAGGCCGCGTCGGAAGTGTTCTGCGAGGCGGGAAGCTGCGTCGAATGCCGGGACAACAGCACCTGTGATGGGCTGACGCCGACCTGCGACGCCGGATCCTGCGTCGCATGCACACGCAACGATCAGTGTGCTTCGGGCGTTTGTGTGGAGGACGGAAGTTGTGCGGCGTCGTCTCAGGTCGCTTACGTATCTCCAACAGGCGCTGCGAGCGGGGAGTGCAGTGACGCGAGCCCATGCTCCACGATCGAGCTCGCACTCTCGCTCGTGCCAGCTCGACCGTTCGTCGTGATCGATTCGGGTACGTATAGCCGAGCCGGCACGATCGCACTCAATGGCGAGCGTCGGCTTATCGGTCGTGGTGCAACGCTTCCATTGATCACTCGTTCTGCGCAAGGACCGGTAGTCACAGCATTGAGTGGCATCCTCAAGATCGAGCGTCTCGAAATTTTCGGTGCCTTGGGAGACAGCGGGGATACGGCAACCGCCGGTCATGCAATTCTCTGTACACAGGGTGGCGGCGTCGACCTTAGCATCGAGGATAGCGTCCTCCGAAATAACCAAGGACACGGTCTCGAGGGCCGCATGTGTATCGTTCGCGCCACTCGCACGAGGTTCATCAACAACGAGGTGAATGGTCTGCGGCTCGCAGATTCGACTGCGACGATCGATGCGTGCGACTTTTCCGGCAACGAATTTTCTGGCGGGAGCTTTGACGGCGGCGTCTACAAGGTCACGAACTCGTTCTTCACGCGCAACGCGTTTCGAGGGCTCGACTTATTTGCGAACGCGGGAACGCAGATCGAGTTCAACACCATCGTCGACAACGGCACGTCGACCAATGACGTTGGGTTCGAGTGTCAGGTCGGTGTTGGCGTATTGGCTTGTCCGAACAACCTCATCGCTCGCAACAAGAAGCAGACGAGCTCGAACGGCTGCACATTCGTCGATTCACTGACGATCGAGACCGACGTCGCGCCACTGAAGTTTGCCTCGCCTGACACGGCACCGTTCGACTATCACATCCAGGCAGGGAGCATCGCGATCGATGCTGCTGGTGCTACCACAGTCGATCGGGACTTCGACGGGGATCCACGGCCGTCGAACGGCTCCGATATTGGCGCGGACGAGCTCTAACGTTCGCAACCCATGCTTGTACCGAACGAAGGGGTGGTCATGCGTTCATTTCTAGTTGCTGTTCTCGCACTCGTGGTTGGCTGTACCAAGCCGAACCCCGAGGTGTGTTGTGTCACCGAAGATCAGTGCTCCACGCTCGGAGTAGGCGAACTTCGACCGTGCGGCGTCGGTCAGGCGTGCGGCGCGGACTTCGCGTGCGTTGCTGCCGAATGCGAATCCTCGATCGACTGCACATCACCCGACTCACCGGTTTGTAGCCTCGGGCTGTGCGTGTCCAACTGTCGTGTCGATGAGGACTGCGCAGAGGTTTCAGGGCGTCCGATCTGCGCGGATGAAGGCGTGTGCGTCGGATGTGTCGATGCCACCGACTGCACTGGCGAAGCTTCGATCTGCGACTCCGAAACACGCGCATGCCGCGGTTGCGTGAAGGACTCGGAGTGCGAGAGCGGCGTCTGCCTCGAGGCTGATGGAATCTGCGCGGAAGAATCGCAAGTGGTGTTCTTGAGCTCGCAGGGCGGCGACACCGGAAACTGCGAGCGTGAGATGCCGTGCAGGACCCTCGCGTTCGGCCTGGACAAGATCGGAGGTACCCGGCGTGTGCTCAGACTAGAGGGTGGAGGGCAGTTTCCTCTCACGCAAAAGGTCGACCTTGGCAAGTCGGTCTACATCGACGGAACTGGAAATGCGATTGGATTGAACGCCGTCGGCCCCGTGTTCCGCATTATTGCTCCGCAGATCGACATCACGCTCTCACACGTCACCCTCGGGGCAACCTCCGGCAGCGTCATCGACCAGCAGTCGTCCAACCTTCGACTGCTCGATGTCCGAGCCGTTGGAACTGTGCAGGTCACGAACGCGACGCTCGACGTTCGCGACTCCGAGCTCGAGAGTGGTTTCGCATGTACCTCTGGCACGGCTTCGGTCCACACCACGAACCTGGGAGGCAGATCAGACTCGACGAACTGCGCACTGGTTGTCGAACGAAGTCTCTTCGGCGACTCGAACGCAGGGTGTCTCGGTGCATCGGGCGGGCTCATCACGATAGAGAACAACTTGATCGTTCAAACGATTAGCTCCACCGATGCGATGGCTGTCCAGAACGCCGTCGCAGGAAGCACGGTCCGTTTCAACACGTTCGTGAACACCACATCAACACCCGGCGATGGACAGGCGCTGTTTTGCGACGCAACCGTGGATGCGACGAGCAACATCATCGCGTATCGCAGCGCGCATCCCATGGGCTTCCCGAGCGGTCAATTCTGCGCGTCCACATTCACGCTGTTCGACACGGTGGCAGTCGCGCAACACACCGCCGGCGAGGGGAACGTCGTCGCTGACGAAGCCAACTTCTTCTTGGACCGACTCTCCGGCGACTTTCATCTCGGTGCGAGCAGCCCGGCGAAGCAGGCAGCGGATCCTACACTCACCGTGCAGATCGACTTCGACGGCGCATCGCGTCCCCAGCCCGCCGGCACGACCTCCGATATCGGAGCATTCGAAGCGCCCTGATCACTCGAGGCGTTCGCGACACGGGAAGTCGCACGCCTTGCGGTGCGTGCAGTCGTACGCACAGCCCGCCGCCAGCGCGAACAGCGTCAGGATCTCGTCGGCCGGCCCTTCGGGCACCGCCTTGCGCGCCGCACCCGCCGCCGCGATCAGGTCGCTCGCGTACGGCGTGTCGATGAAGCCGAGCCGGAACAGCGTGTCGCGCACGATCCGGTGCGGCGTGATCGTGAAGTCGCCGAGGTCGTCGTAGCGGATCACGCCGAGCTTGCCGAGGATGTCCATCATCCAGAACAGCTCGGCGCGGAACAGGCCACGACCGAGCGCGGCCTCGAGCGACGCGAAGGCCTCGGCCGCCGAGGCACGACCATCGAGTTGCGACGCGAGCTCCGGCACTTCGGCACAGCGGCGTGCTGCGAGGGATGCGAGCATCAGCGCACGCGCATCGATCTGCGCCGGCAGGTTCTCGGGCACGGTGCCTTGGTAGAGGTCACCGAGGACGCCGGCCTTGTCGAGCGCCGCGAACGCCGCGATCACCGCCGAGCGATCGCGATCGAGTCGGAAGGCGAGTGCTGCGGCGACGGCCGTTCGGTAGACCACTTCGTCGGCACCTTCGACCCATGCTTCGGCGTCGAGCCCGAAATCGGACGGCAGATAGGTCGTGGTCTTTTGGCTACCGACCTCGCCCCACCAGGATGCGATCCGCGCCGTGGTCTCGCTTCGTACGTCGTCGGTGAAGCCCTGCACGAAGCGCGATGTGGGGACCACGCGCTCGCGGTTGCGCGGCGTCGCGATGCCGTCGGCAGAGAGGTGGCGCAGCGGCGCTGGCAGCGGTGAGCCCGATGGAGCGGAAGCGGCAATCGGGATCGAGGATTCGGGCGCGGCTTCGACGGGCGCGGCATCTTCTTCGATCACGTTCGGGATGACCGGGTCGGGCTCGGGCTTGTCCTCGATGAGGAATTCGTCGACATCGAGCTGCGCGGCGAGCGCGATGTACTTTTCGGCGCGAGGACCGGCGGTGACCGCGATGCCGAGCGTGCGCAACAGACCCGCACCGAGCGCGATCTGGAGCCAGATCTCGAGCGCCGGGCGCGACGGCAGCACACCTGCGTAGACAGAGGACGCGAGGTGTTTGTAGATCTCGTCCTTGTGATACGCGCGCTGCGCGACGAGATCGAGGACGGTCTTGCCGAGCAGCGGGTTGAGCTCCCACACGCGATCGAGGATCGCGGTGGAGGTATCGTCGTCGCCGGTGCAGGCACCGAGGGTCTGCATGAACGGCGTGGGCGTGATCGTGGCACCACCGACACCGAGGAAGCGCAGCAGGACCGCCGGCCGGTCGCGTTCCCAGAGCTTGGCGGTGCGCAGCCGCGAGCGGAAGTCGCGGAACGGCTCGCCCTTCGCGGGCGTCTCCTTGCAGACACGAACGAGCGCCACGAGCGCGTTGTGCGTGTTCTGGCCGATCGGTGGAAGGTCTACGACCTGAGGCATCGCGACGAGTGTACAGGTGCGGCTAGAGTACGTGTGGTGAGGGGTCTGCTCGTCGCACTCGCAGGATTGGTGGCTCCGGGATTCGCGCAGGGCCTGATGCGCGAGCGAATGGCGCAGTGGATCGCGTTCGGCGCATGGGTGGTGGCATGGGTGCTACTCGCGCTAACCGTCTGGGCGCTGGTGCTGGTGGCTGTCGTGTTCCTCGGCACTGCGGTGGACGCGGTGATTCGCTATCGACGGCTGCGAGGCAAGATCCGGTGGAGCTGGGCGGATCCGCTGGTCGGGTTCGGCGCCAACGTGGGGTTTCAGGTGGTGCTCCAGCTGTTCGTGACCCAGGCATTCAAGGCGCCGTCGAGCTCGATGAACCCGACGATCGAGATCGGCGACCACTTCTTCGTCAACAAGCTCGCGAGCGTGTCACGCGGCGACATCATCGTGTTTCGCCACCCGTGCGAGCCGGACCGCGATTACTTCAAGCGCGTGATGGCGATCGGCGGCGACACCATCGAGATCCGCTGCGCGATCGTCTACCTCAACGGCAAGCCGTTACAGCGCGACCTCGTCGACGCGCAGTGCACCTACCAGGATCGCGACGACCGCAACAACCAGTGGTACCCGAGGGAGTGCAGCCGGTATCGCGAGACGCTCGACGGCATCTCGTACGAGATCTTTCACGATCGCGACCTGCCGGCACGCATCACCGAGCTGTCGCTATCCGGCGATCAGAAGGACTTTCCCTCCGACTCGATCCCGCGCAACTGCAGCAACTCCGAGACGACCGACGGTCGAGCCACCAACCAACCAGCGGGCTCGATCGTCGAGACCTCTGTTGACGCCGACAGGTGCAAGCCGCAGCGCCACTTCGTCGTCCCCGACGGCACCGTGTTCGTGCTCGGCGACAACCGCGCGAACTCGAACGACTCGCGCTATTGGGGCGTGGTGCCCGTCGAGAACGTCTACGGGCGCCTCACCGGCATCTGGTTCCCGTTCTCGCGCTTCGGCGGCGTGCGCTAACCGCGGATCACGATGTGATGATCGTCGGAGGCGTGGCGCCAGTCGCCGCCCCACTCGAAGCCGAGCTCGTCGAACGCCGCGACCACCGGACCCGGGCGCACGATCATGCCGGGCCGAATGTTCGAGCGATCGGCGTACGCCTGCCCCGCCGGCGGCACCAGCTTGTGCGGCTGTCGCCACGGATTCTCGACGGGGTTGATGTCGATCGCACGCCCGAGCGCGTGTTGCGACAACGTGCTCGAGCCCGCGACCACGCGAAAATTGAACGCCGACGAGTTGTCGGCCTCCATCGACGCATCGTCAGACGCGTCGTAGTGATCGACGAGACAGCACTGCCGGATCGGGAAGCCGAGCTGCCACAGCCGCCGGAACAACTCGATCGAAGGCCCCGCGATCGCCGCGGCGATCACGAATTCGCCCTGCCCCACACCACCCTCGAAGGTCACGTGATCGATCCGCAGATACGCGAGCGCGTCCCATCGCGGGCATCGATCATCATCGCCGCGCCACGAGCAGCCCTCCATGCGCGCCCGCACGACCGCCGGGACTCGCGCGAGCTCGTACGAGAACGCGCGCGTCGGTGGGTCGAGCAACGCAGTCACCGTCGCGGTCTCCGCAAGGCGCGCGACCAACGCGGTTCGGGATCGAGGACAGTTGCCATTAGCCGAGCTGCAGATAGACCACGACGCCGATCGTCGCGACGATCGCGAGCACGCCGAGCCAGAACAGCTTCGAGACCGGCTGCGCGAGCGACCCGATCTTCTCGAGCTCCGCCGCGTCGGCGTCTTCGAGGCCCATCCAGTCGATCTCCGGAAGCAGCGCGCGCAACGCGTAGACACCCTCGGTCGCGAGCCCGACGCCTTCGGCGTTGACGGCGGCACGCTTCGACGAATCCAGCCCGAGTTGCACGTCGAGGATGCCGCCTGCGTTTGCCGCCGGTTTCACGCGCAGCGCATCGTAGTGCGACACATCTTTCCCGAGCGCGACGAGTTGAGCGCGCGCGTCGTCGAGCAGCGACCAGATCTGGGGATACAGCTGGCGCAGCTCGCCGAGCCGGCTCGACATTGCCTCGGGACCGAGCTCGGCCGGCCGCGTCAACGCGTACAGGCGTTCGGCGAGGGTCTTCGCCATCCGAAGCGATTGGACGATGCTGTCGGTCATTCGCTCGGTGCCGGCTCGGGCTCGGGCTTGGGAGGCGTGGGCTCGGGCTTGGTGGGTGGTGGTGCCGGTTTCGGAGGTGCGGGCTTCGGTTGCGCGGCTTTCGCGGCTTCGGTCGCAGCGTCGGTCGGAGTCTCCGGTGGTGCATTCGCCGGCAGCTTCGCGAGCGCGGCCGAGCGACGCATCGCGTAGACCGAGAACTGCGATTGCGGATACGCGGTCGCGAACTTGTCGTACTCGGTACGCGCTCGGGCGTACGCGCCGTTGCGATCGAGCGCCGATGCGAGCTGGAACCGCGCGTCCTCGTGCTCGACGTCGGCATCGAGAGCGGCCTGCAAATATGCGATCGCCTTGTCGAGCGCGTTCGTCTTCGCATACGCGATGCCGAGGAAGTAGCGCATCGCCGCGGCGCGCGAACCGGAGGGCTCGCCGACCAACGCGGCCTCGAGTGGCGCAACCACGTCACCGTAGCGACCCGCCTTGAACAACGCCGTGGCCGCCTTGAGCGCCGCATCGACCTCCTGGATCTGGGTCTCGTGCGCACGCGCCGCGAGGACCGCGCGCTCGGTCCGCGACAGCCGGAGCTCGCGCAGCGCGGCGAGCTTGCCGGTGGCCTCGCTGCGCTTGCCGGCCTCGAGCAACTGGAACACTTCCCACGCTGCGGTATCGGCCTGCTCCCGCGCGGTCGCCTTGACTGCGAGATCGTCCGCTCTGCGGGTCGCGGTATCGCGCTCCTTGTCGGCATGCTCGCGCGCTTCGACGAGCTCGTTGGCGCGGCTGTTGTACAGAACGTAGAAGCCGATCCCGAGCAGCACGGTGTAGATCACGTAGGCGACGAACGAGTTGAGGTTGAGCCGCTTGGTCCGCGCCCGCTGGTGCTCCACCAGGGCCGCGATCGACTCCGTCAACTGGCTAACTTGCTGCTGGGTTTTGCGACCTTGGGAGGTCTGGTCGTCGAGACGGCGCCGTAGCCCCTCGAGGAGCGCCCAGCCGTCGTCAGCCACCCGATCGGCGGGCTCGGACTCGACCGGCTCGTCGGTTTGGGGGCGCGGGGCAGCACTCACGGGGGGACGTTGTTCCCCGGAATCGCCGAGAGATCAAGCCGGTACCATAGCTTCCCACCTATAGGTGGC
>JBBQJJ010000349.1:0-9546 GCA_038325805.1 Haliangiales bacterium | reverse complement strand
CGGCGGCCGATCCGCACCTCAAGTTGGTCATCGAGCGGAGCGCCGCCGTGGATCCAACCCTCCATATCAAGGCGGCGTGCGTGACGGCGACCGCTGCCGGCGCGCGCGCGCGCCGCCCCCACGCGGGCCCCGGCGGGTAGTAGGGTGCCCGGGCAGTGCCAGCCCCGGGCAAGCCATGGATCACCGCCAACCAGGTCACCCTGGGTCGTCTGATCCCGATGCCGCTGCTCAGCTGGCTGATCTACGAGGGCGCGCGGACCGGGTACGAGAACAACCCGTATATGTGGGGTGCCCTGATCGCGGGCGTCTTCGTCGGTTCGACCGACTGGGTCGACGGCATGCTCGCCCGCAAGTACGGACCCACGGTGCTCGGCGGTCTGCTCGACCCGATCGCCGACAAGGTGTTCATCGCCTTCGCGTACATCCCGTTCTGCGACGACATCAATGGGTCCAGCCTGGTCCCCGCATGGGTGGTCGCCCTGATGTTCACGCGCGAGTTCTTCATCACCGCGCTACGGTCGGCGTACGAGCAGCGGGACCTCACGCTCAAGACCAGCTACCTCGCGAAGGTCAAGACGTGGACCCAGATGCAGGGCATCGGCGTGATGCTGCTGTTCCCGCTGATCCCGGAGAGCAAGCAGCACATCCTGGTGTGGTTCCTCGGCGTGCTCACGATCGCGCCGTTGCCGCTGGTCGTGTTTCTCTCGATCAAGCGCAAGAAGCTGTGGCGCGGCGGGCTGATCATGGCGGGGTCGGTGGGGCCGATCTTCGCCTTCGCGCTGTACGGCGATAACGAGCTCACGCTCCGCTGGATCATGTTCGCCGTCGTCGGGCTGACCTGGATCTCCGGCCTCGACTACATCGTGGCCGGCTGGAAGCAGCTGCGCGGCCGCGGGGACTTCACGAAGGCCGATGGGGTCCGGCTGATCGGCGCACTCGCGCTCCCGGCCTTGGTGTTCGCGGTCCTCGTCGAGACCGAGGCGCCGGCCTGGCCGGTGTTCACGATCATGGCGTTCGAGCTGTCGGTCGGCGGACTCGATAATCTGCTGTCACACCACAAGGTCGCCACCAAGGCGCTCGCGTGGGGTGGCCGTGTCCTCGGGGTTTGCGCGCTGCTCGGTGGGGCACTCCTCCTCACCGACCAGGCCACCATCTTCGCCGCCGTGGCTGCCGTGGTCTCCGTCGTCGGGGTGTCGGCCGAGTTCTGGCGCGGCCGTGACTACTTCATGGACAAGCGGATCCGCGACAAAGCCACGCGAGCCGCTGCAGCCGAGCAGGAAACCCGTTAGCCTGATCGCGTGGCCGAACTGACGGGCGAGAACACCGGCGATAAGTCGCCCGCGTACTCGGCACGCTCGCAACCGCGACTCGAGGCGTGTAACGACCCACTGGTCTCGGTGGTCGAGCTCGACTTCAAGACCAAGGCCTATCGCCGGATCACCCCCGACGACGTCGCCGCCTCGATGACCGCCGGCAAGTTCGTGTGGGTCGACATCGACGTCGCCCAGACCGACGAAGCCCGCACGCTCCTCACCAAGCTCGACCTCTGCGCACCCGAGATCGTCGAGGACGCCCTCACCCGCGAGCCCGCCACCCAGATCGCTCGCTACGATCACTACCTGCACCTCGTACTCTCGGGCTGCCGGCTCGCCGGTCACAAGTTCGATCTCGAACGCGTCGACGCGATGATGGGCGAGCACTTCCTGCTGACGCTCCACAAGGGCCAGCCGTTGTTCCTCGAGGCGGTGCGCAAGAGCTACCTCGTCGACTTCGTCCGGTTCGCGCAGAGCCCGAGCTTCTTGCTCTACGAGCTGTGGGATCACCTGATCGAGAACTACCTCGGCGTGCACAAGAAGTTCGAGGAGCGCGTCGACCACGTCCAGCAACGGCTCGTCGCCACCTCGGTCAACGAATCGATCTTCTCCGAAGCGTCGGAGCTCACCGTCGATCTGCTGCACCTTCGCAAGGTCGTGCTGCCCGCGCGCGCGGTGCTCACCGATCTGTCGACGCGCAAGTCACCGTTCGTCAGCGAGGCCACGCAGCCGTACCTCGGCAACATGGTCGGCACCATCGAGCGCGTGCTCCAGGACGTGCTCGTCGATCGCGACATCCTCAACGGCTCGCTCAACAACTACATGTCCCTGGTCGCACACAAGACGAACAAGGTGATGGGACGGCTGACCGTCGTCAGCATCATCTTCTTGCCGTTGACGTTCGTCGTCGGTGTCTACGGCATGAACTTCAACCAGGACCTCGGCAACATGCCCGAGCTCCAGTGGGAGCACGGCTACCTGTTCTTCTGGCTGCTGACCGTCGGGATCGTCGCGGGGCTGGTCGCGATGATGAAGTGGTTCAAGCTTCTCTAGCGCGCTGCGGCCGCTGCACGCGCACCATCCGCACGCGACGAGGAGATGCATCGACCACGGTCAGCATAATGCCATCGGGCGCGGACAACTTGACGCCGATCGGCGGGACTACCAGGGCAAGCGCCAGGCAGAGGCCGGCGATCGTGGTGCTCTCGCGTGCGATCGGTAGCTCGGTGTGGAGCGCGCGGTTGACCGTGCGCGTGGGCACCCAGCCGGGAACGAGCGCGCTGCCGTCGTCCTCGAGCTTCACGGTCTGCTCGAGTAGATCGTTCTCACCGGAGATGTCGCCGACCAATTCCTCGAGGAGGTCCTCGATGGTGACGACGCCCGCCGTCCCGCCATGTTCATCGACGACGATCGCGATCTGCATGTGCTTGGTCTGCAGCTCGCGCAGCACCGTGGAGATCCGCGCCGTCAGCGGCACGTAGGTCAGCGGCCGAATGATGTCGTCGAGCGCGACCAGGTTGCCTTCCCACGCGAGGGCGAGCACGTCGCGAGCGACGACGTAACCGATGAGCTTGTCGACGCTACCGTCGTACACCGGCATCCGGCTGTGACCTTCCTCGAGGAGGATACGCTGGACGGCTTCCGGCGAGCTGTCGCGGGGGATCGCGGAGATGCGTTCGCGGCGCACCATCACCTCGGAGACCACGACTTCACCGAACTCGAGCGCACGCGATGCGATCTCGCTCGACTTGGTGTCGACCGAACCAGACTTGCCGGCCTCCGAGACCAGCTCGCGCAGCTCCTCGCGCGACATCCGCGACTCGGTGAACGACGTCCTGTCGTTGAACAACCGCAGCACGACGTTGGAGCACGCGGTGAGAAACCACACGAGCGGGCGCATGATCCTCGAGAGCCGGAGCATCGGTGGGCCGATCACGAGCGCGTACTTCGTCGAGTAACGCAGTGCGAGCGACTTCGGAACGAGCTCGCCGATCACGAGCGACAGAAACGACACGACCGCGACGACGAGCACGAGCGCGACTTCGTCGGCGCTGTCACCGAACACACTCTCGAGAGAGGGCGCGAGGTCACCCGCGATGCTCGCACCACCGAAAGCCGCGGCGGCGGCCCCGATCACGGTGATGCCGATCTGGACCGTGGCGAGGAACCGCTCGGGCTGCTCGCGCAACTTGCTCACCGCACCCGCGCGCCCGGTCGCACCTGGATGGATCACCCCCTTGCTGGCGGTCAACACTGCGATCTCCGCCCCGGCGAATAGCCCGTTCACGACGATCATCGCGAGCAGGATCAGCAGCTCGGTGAGCATCCCCTAAGTTCAGCATGCGAGATGGGTTCAGGCTGTACGGCGGTCCAGCTTTTCTCTCAGCCCTCGGCGAGCACGTCCTCCTTGAGGATCTCCTCGTCGTCGACGGGGACGTTCTTCGGGTGCGCGATCTCGAGATCGATGTGCAGCGCCTGTGGGATCGCCGCGCGGACGGCGTTCTCGATCGCGGCGATGTCGGTCGCGATGAGGTCGGTGGCGAGTGCCGCGATCCGTTGCAGGGTGGCGCCGCGATGCGCGGGATCGAACGCCTTCGCGGAGAGCGACTTGCCGATCGAGGTTGCGAAATAGTCGTTGTCGATCGTGATCTCGGCCTTGAACGTGAACTCGTCGGGCGTCAGCTGGCGCGTCTTGACGTCACGAATGCTGCGCACGATCGCCGTGTTGACCACGATCTCGGTGAACTTGTCCTCGATCCCCTCGGGCACCGCGCGACCGAGCAGGTGCTCGCGGTTCTCGCGCACGAGATAGAACGCGACGAAGCCGAGGATGATCCCCACGACGATCGACCCGATCGAGTCCCACATCGGGTTGCCGGTGTTGTAGGCGAGCAAGATGCCGGAGGCTGCGAGGATCAGGCCGAGCACCGCGGCGCCATCCTCGAGAAGGATCGCGACGGTCGCCGGATCGGCGCGTGTGCGGACGTAACGAAAGAACGGGACGTCGCCGCGCTCCTTCGCGATCGAGCGAACCGCGAACAGCAGCACGCTGCCCTCGATCACGAACGACACCCCGAGGACGAGGAACGTGGTCACCGAGAGGTGCGGCATGTGGGGAGAGATCAGCGAGGTGATGCCGTGATAGATCGTGATGCCGCAGCCGATGAAGAAGATGCCGGCCGCCGACAGCATGCCGAACACGAAGCGCTCGGCGCTGTAGCCGTAGTGGAAGCGGTCGTCGGCCTCGCGTTCACCTCGCCGGAGCCCGATGAACAGCAGCAGCTGGTTGCCGGTATCCGCGGCGCTGTGGATCGCCTCGGACAGCATCGCGCCCGAGCCCGACAGGAAGAACGCGATCAGCTTGATCACCGTGACGAACGCGTTGCCGCACAGGGCCGTGACAACCGCGGCGGTCGAACCAGAAGCCATGCGCGACGGAGCTTACCGTGTTGTAGGCGCAGCTCGAAGCCGCAACCCGGGCAGCTTGCAGGTGGTCGCACCGGCGAGCGTGGCAAATTGCGAGACCTCCTCGCCGGGGACGTGGAGTTACCAGTGGCACGTCGCGTGCTGTGTTCCAGCTCGGGCGACCCGTCTTCGATCCTCCCGTGAGTCGGCCGGCTCTTCTTCACCGGCTCGATTCGACCGTGGACGGGCGCCCGCTACTTTGCGCCGACGAGTGACTTCGCGAGCTCGTCGAGATGACCGCGAAGCTCCGCGAACGGGCGCTCGCCGGCGGCGCTGAGCTGGACCACGCTCTTGCCACTGCAGATCAGATACATCACGACGTGCCGCGGCTCCGACGCCGCCTCGGCGTAGACCGCGACGTCGCCGAACTTCGCGCGCTCGATCTTGCCGAGCGGGTTCTGCGCGTTCGAGTACATCTTCGTCAGGCGCTCCGCGAGCTGCGCGTCGGTGTCGGCCTTGAGCAACGTGCAGTAGTCCTTCGGCTCGAGCTCGCGCACGCCGAGCCACGCACCGCGATCGGGCGCGAGGAA
The DNA here is from genome assembly GCA_038325805.1 of Haliangiales bacterium. GTDB lineage: Bacteria > Myxococcota_A > Polyangia > Haliangiales > Haliangiaceae > JABFXX01. The sequence goes on along the minus strand of JBBQJJ010000349.1, from coordinate 4,238 downwards.
GATCACCTCGGCGCGAACGCCGTCCTGCGGCGGTTGCGTCCCGGTCGACCACGCGGAGGCCGGTAGCTCGACGGAGCCACCGCCGACGAGCGCGTGCGTCTGCTTGCCCTCGGCGATCGGCGCGAGGGCGAGCGAGGCAAGGAATGCCTGGGCGGCAGGTGTGTCGGCACGCGCGGGTGAATCCTTCGAGCGCGCACCAGCGAGCACCGCGAACAACCAGTGGTTCGCGAAGTACCCGTGCGCCACACCGGCGCCACCGTCGGGTGTGGTGAACGTCACCGCCGCCGACGCCGAGGTGCCCGCGAGGGCAGGTGCTGTCACGGAGGTGGTCGCCGCATCGAGCGCCACGCCGGCGATCAGCGTCTTGAGCAGCGCCTCGATGCTCGGACCGTCGACCGCGTCGGTGCGCGGTTCGGCGACCAGCGCCATCACGCCCTTCTCGAGCTTCGCGGAGTACAGCGTGAGCGCGCGATCGTTCTGGCGCGTCAGCTGGGTGCCCGGTGGAAACGCGATCGTGATCGGTAGCTCGCGACACGACAGCAGCCCGTCCGCGGGCAGCTCGATCTTACCGGCCGGCGCACACGACGGCTTGACCACGGCGGGCGGCAGCGGCTTCTCGGGTTCGGGAATGACCTGCTTGCCGCCACAGGCGACGACGAGCGCGAGCGCGAGCCATCTCATACGCTGAGATATATACGTGCCGGCTCGAGGGCGCGAGAAATCAGGCGAGCGCCGGCCCGTCCTTTCAAGGTCTTCCGTTGCCACGTCCCTGTCCCTCCTCACCAGTGCGTTATGACGACGGTCATAACGGATTCCGCTAGAACGATCGTCCTAACGGACACGGGTAGAGGGAGAAGGGGGACGGGCTCCTCGAGGATCGAGGACGTTCCCTCACGCTTTCGCGACGGCGGCGTCCCAGCGGCCGAGGTGCTCCTTGACGCGAGCGCGGTCACTGGTCGGCGTGAACGTGCGGTCGAGCTTCCAGGTCTTGCGGATCTGATCCTGGTCCTTCCACACGCCGGCACCGAGCCCGGCGAGGAACGCGGCTCCGAGCGCGGTGGTCTCGACCATCGCGGGGCGACAGATCTCGACGCCGAGCACGTCGGACTGGAACTGCATGAGCAGATCGTTCGCGGCCGCGCCGCCGTCGACCTTCAACGTGCCCAAGGCCTGACCGGCGTCCGTCGCCATCGCGGTCAGGATGTCGACGTTCTGCAGCGCGATGCCCTCGAGCGTGGCGCGTGCGATGTGCGCGCGTGTGGTGCCGCGGGTCAGCCCGGTGATCGAGCCACGAGCCTCGGGTCGCCAGTGCGGCGCACCGAGCCCGGCGAACGCGGGAACGACGATCACGCCGCCGGAATCGGGAACGCTTGTCGCGAGCGCCTCGACCTCCTTCGCCGACGAGAAGAACTGCAGGCCATCGCGCAGCCACTGCACCGCCGCACCGGCGATGAAGGCACTACCCTCGAGCGCGTAGCGCAGTTCGCCGTTCGAGAGCTTCCAGCCGACCGTGGTCAGCAGCCCGGACCTCGACGCGACCGGCTTGTCTCCGGTGTTCATCAGGATGAACGCGCCGGTGCCGTACGTGCACTTCGCGTCGCCGGGAGAGAAGCACGCCTGGCCGAACAGCGCCGACTGCTGATCGCCGGCGATGCCCGCGATCGGAATCCCGTCGGGCAGCCCGGGCACGCCCTTGGTCTGTCCCACCGAACCCGACGACGCCACGATCTCCGGCAGCACCTGCTTCGGCACGCCGATGGTCTCGCAGAGCTCGTCGGACCACGCGAGCGTCGACAGGTCCATCAGCAGCGTGCGCGAGGCGTTGGTGACATCGGTGACGTGCAGCCCGCCGGTCAGCCGCCAGATCAAGAAGGTGTCGATCGTGCCGAACGCGATCTCTCCGACGCGCGCTCGGAGGCCGTCGACGTTGCCGAGCAGCCAGTGAATCTTCGTCCCCGAGAAGTACGGGTCGATGGTCAGCCCGGTGAGCTGCTTGACACGCGCTTCCTTGCCGGCCGCCTTGAGCTCGGCGCAGCGATCCGCGGTGCGGCGGTCCTGCCAGACGATCGCGTTGTGCGCCGGCGTGCCGGTCTTGCGGTCCCACAGCACCGAGGTCTCGCGCTGGTTCGTGATCCCGATCGCCGCGATCGTCGACGCCTCGATCCCTTGCATCGCTTGCCCCAAGGCCGCGATCACCGACGCCCAGATGTCTTCCGGATCGTGCTCGACCCAGCCGGGCTGCGGATAGATCTGACGAAACTCCTTGTAGCCGCGACCTCGGATGGTCAGGGTCTCGTCGAGAACGAGCACCGTCGAGCCGGTGGTGCCCTGGTCGATCGCGATCACGTGGCGCATGTCTTCTCCTGTGAGTGCTTGCGAACGAACTGGATGACCTCGGCGGCGACGATGTCGCGTTCGACGTCGACAGCGATCAGGTGATAGCTGCGCGGCAGGAGCCGGACGCGCTCGGCCCTGGTGGCCTCCGCGATCCGATCCGCACAGCCGACGGGTGCGGTGTGATCTTGCCGCGCGTGCAACACGAGCGTGGGTTGGGTGACCTTCGACAGCGCCGCATCGACCACGGTCATGAACTCCGACAGCTGCCCGAGCGCCTTGAGCGGGATGCTGGGATAACAGGGATTCTCCGCGCGGCTGATCGGGTCCAGCACGTCGGATCCACCGAACTTCGGGATCGCCTTGATCAACATCCTCCCGAGCTCGGGCCGGCTCGCCCGACGCTGTGCCCATCTCGCGACCCGCCCGGAGATCCCGTCCAACCACAGCGGTGCTGCCAGCGTGGACACCGACGTCAGGTCCTTCCGACGCGAGCCGACATACAGCGCGAGCAAGCCACCGAGCGATTGCCCCACGATCGCTACCCGATCGACTCGTTTCGCCATCGCCTCCACGGCGCGCTCGACATGTTCGACCCAGTCCTGCCAGCGCGTCTGGTCGAGGTCGTCGACGGTCGTCCCATGTCCCGGTAACAGCGGGCCAGTTACCGAGAATCCCGCAGCGGCGAGCCGCTCACCTAGATATCGCACCTCCCACGGACTGCCCGTGAAGCCGTGCTGGAGCACCACTCCGACGGAGCCATCACCGTCGAGCTCGAAGGCGTGGGTGGGCAGCGGCACGATTCTGGCTCTATCACACCGCCGCACACATTGACACGTCGAGGGAGTCGCGCTGAGATCGATCCTCGTCGTCGATTCATGAGCGAGTGGAAGACACGCATCACCAAGGTCCAGGTCGTCAAACCGGCCAAGGAATCGGGCGAGGCATGTCTCGTGCTCATCTACCCGCCCGGGCCCGACATGGGCAAACGCTTTCCGCTCGCGCGTAGCGAGACGGTCCTCGGGCGCGGCGCCGACTGCGATATCCAGGTCGACCGCGACTCGGTCTCGCGCCGCCACGCGCGCGTGTTCCGCACCGGCGAGAACTGGTCGGTCGAGGATCTGCAGTCGACCAACGGATCGTATGTCGATGACGTGCCGGTGACCAAGAGCGTGCTGCGCGACGGCAACTTCGTGAAGATCGGCGCCGCCATCTTCAAGTTCCTGATGGGTGCGGGCGTCGAGGCCAGCTACCACGAAGAGATCTACAAGATGACGATCGTGGACGCCCTCACCGGCGCCCACAACAAGCGCTACCTGCTCGAGTTCCTCGAGCGCGAGATCGCACGCTGCGCTCGCTATCGCCGTCCGCTCTCGCTGCTGATGTTCGACATCGATCACTTCAAGGCGATCAACGACAAGCACGGCCACCTCACCGGTGACTACGTGCTCCGCGAGATGTCGCGCCGCCTGCTCGGTCGCGTCCGTCGCGAAGAGCTCCTCGCGCGCTACGGCGGCGAGGAGTTCGCGGCCGTGCTCCCCGAGACCGACCTCACCGGAGCCCGCACGTTCGCGGAGCAGGTCCGCCGGATCGTCGCCGACCAGGGCTTCGAGTACGAGGAAGAGGGCCAGGTGAGATCCAGAAAGAATACTTAACCCCACAACATCGACATCTTCTTGAAGCGCGGCAGTCGCGATCATTTCCGGCGTTTGAAACAACCCGGTGTAAATCACCTCGAAACCCGCGTCGCGAAGCGCACGAACCATTACCTTGGCGCCACGGTCGTGCCCATCGAGTCCGGGTTTCGCAACCAAAACGCGAATCGTCGTCAGTCGCTCACTGGTAGACATAAAACCCTTCACCCGATTTCCGGCCGAATTTGCCAGCGGCCACAAGTTTCCGAA
>JBBQJJ010000348.1:0-9573 GCA_038325805.1 Haliangiales bacterium | reverse complement strand
TGCTGCTCGGTGAACGACGCGAGGCCGGCACCCTCGGCGCGCACGTGCAGCGCGATCAAGAAGCAGATGTCGACCGGGCCGAGCTCGAGCGTCGGCTTGCGATCGGCGATCGCTGCGAGAACCTGGTCCACGTCTCGGCGGGTTGCCGTCACCCCGCGATCCATAGCCGATCCCTCTGATCATCGGACCGCGAATCCGCTCCAACTCCAACGATCAGAGGGGTGTGGTAGCTGTCGACGGTGACGCCGCACGTCCTCGATGTCCCCTTCGCCATGCGTCCCGTGGCCACTGCCCACGCGGCGCGCTGGGATGCGTCCCACGGCGTGTTCATTTACGAAGGGGCCGAGCTCCCACAGGCCTTGGCTCCGTTTCGTGCGCTCTCGTACTCGTGGGAGATGCATGTCCAGCGCGAGCTGACGCAGGCGAAGCGCGCGGCAGGTGTGCCGGCTGGGGCGATCCGGTTGCGCACCCACCAGGAGGCGGCGGTGCGCGCGATCGCCGCGGCCCGCGCCGCGAAGCTCCCGGGGTTTCTGCTCGCGGACGACGTCGGTCTTGGCAAGACGATCAGCGCGTGGGCAGCGATCCTCGAGATGCGCGACGTCGAGAGCGTGCTCGTCGTGTGCCCTTTGTCGGTGGTCGCGCACTGGCGGCGCACCATCGAGGCGATGGGAGACGGCGGCAAAGACATCGTCGTCCTCAACTACGATCGCCTCGGCAAGCTGTTCGAGGTCAGCGATGCGGCGCGCAAGAAGATCCGCACGAAGAAGGGGCTCGCGCGCGCAGGCACGGCTCCCGAGCTCGATCTGATCGTGTTCGACGAGAGTCACCGTTGCAAGAACCCCACGGCCGCGCGCAGCAAGCTCGCCGCCAAGCTCGTCGCGAATGCCGGCTTCTGTCTGTGGTTGTCGGCGACCGCGGGTCAGAACCCACTCGAGCTGTCGTATCTCGCGCCGTTGCTCGCGAGCGTCACGGGCGCGAAGGCCAAAGACCTCAAAGACTTCGAGCAGTGGTGCATCGATCAGGGTCTCGGCGTCACGCGCGGCAACTACGGAAAGTGGGAGTGGCGCGGCGAGCGCAGTGACTGCGAGAAGGTGCGCGCGATGTTGTTCGACGCCCCCAAGCGTCTCCCCGCCGCAGGGATCCGCCGCCGCCCCGAAGAGATCGTGGGTTGGCCGGCGATCAATCGGATCCTCACGCCGATCGAGCTCGCGTCCGATGCGCGGGCGCTCTACCAGGAAGCGTGGACGGCGTTCCGCCGCGAGATGGAGCTCGCCCCGAGCGGTCGCGATCCGAAGGGTGCCCTCGCGGCCACGCTCCGGCTGCGGCAGAAAAGCTCGTTGATCCGCGTACCGGGGACGGTCGAGCTCGTGCGCGACTTGATCGACAACGGCCATCACGTGGCGATCTCGGTGGCGTTCATCGAGACCCTGACCGCGCTGCGCGACAAGCTCGGCACGGGCATCGGGGCCGTCACGTGCACCGAGATCCACGGCGGGCTGTCCGCGAGTGCGCGCGAGGCCGAGCGGCTGCGCTTCCAGCGCGGTGAAGCGAAGGTGATGCTGTTCACCGTCGAGGAAGGCATCTCGCTTCATCAGGGCGAGCACGACGAGACGCCGCGCTCCGAGGTGATCCACGACCTGCGGTGGTCGGCGATCCAGATGGCGCAGATCGAGGGCCGCTGCCATCGCGACGGTCGCTATGCGCCGGTGTACTGGACGTATGCCGACGACACCATCGAGGAGAAGATCGCTCGCGTGGTCGCCACCCGTCTGACCGCGATGAAAGACATGATCGGCGATGACCTGGCGACGCTGCGGGAGATCGAGTCACTGTTGATCTCCGACTGACGTCACGGCCGGCGTCGTTCAACCCCACGAACGGGTCAACCCAGCGCGCGCGCCACGAAGTAGATCAGCGCCACGAGCCCGATGCCGAGGACGACGGCGATCATCGCCAACCTCCTCACCAACCTGGAGAGCCACGAGCTCGCGCGGGTCACGGACGCGTGTCCTGGACGACCGACGTCGGCACCGCGGAGCATCGAGTCCCAGAGCGCCGGCCGGGTGGCGGGCTCTCTCGCGTGGATGTCGGGCCGGATGTCCGGTGCGCGTGCGGGCCGCGTGTCGGGTTCCATCGGACGTCCGTCGGGTTCCGGTCCGCGCACCGGTTCCACTCGACGAACAGGGATCGCCGGAGGGGGCGGCGCAGCCGGACGCACTGCGCACTGCGAGCAGGTGGGTCCGCTCAGCCAGCTCGCGTGGGTCGTGCAGAAGTAGCGGACGTGCGCCTCGCGGCACGTGGTGCACTCACCTGCTGCACCCTGCGTCGTGCCGCAGCTCGGGCAACGCTCGACGACGCTCATCCGGACTGGTCCTCAGCCTCGCGCACCAGCTCCCCGAGCACCGGCTCACCGATCACCGTCTCACCGATCACCGGCTCGGGGAACACGGCATGGATGAGCGCTGCTGGAGGATGGAGCCGATGGACCTGCGGGAGCGATCCTGGCACCACACGCACCAGCGTGGGAGCGCGTTCGTAGGAACCGAAGCCCTCGCGGGGCAATCGGCGCGACAGCGCCACCGTGGTCAGGATCGGATGCGCGCGATACGCGGGATAGATCGCATAGCGCTCCTCGACGTGGTCGTGACCACGCACCATGTGCGTGACGGGTCGGTCGAGGCGCGTGGCGAGCGCGCAGAAGTCGGCGAAGTCCTCGTAGCCGAACTGACTCCCACGCGAGAATCGGTTCGGCAGCTTGCGGCGTGCTTTCGGGTGCGCGCGCGCCCACACGAAATCAGATAGGCACGCCGGATCGTTCCAGTCGCCCGTCTCCTCGAGCCTCGGGTGTAGATCGACGAGCGGAAAGCCGCCGTGGGCGACCAGCAGACCCTCGGGGAGGAATAGCGCGCGTGGGACATGGGCGGTCAGGCGTATCGCCAGCTTTCCTGCGCGGGTGATCACTGCATCGTCGAGGCTGGCATTGAGGACATCCGCGAAGTCCGACGGCGACACGCTCGATGCGAAGCGGTGACCATCGAACGACAACGCCTCGTCGTGATTGCCAGCGATCACGCAGATGCGGTCCGGCGTCTCGACGATCAGCTCGAACAGCCGTACGAGCACCTCGAGCGCGAGTCCTTCGTCGTCCACGAAGTCGCCGAGGAGCACGATGCGCGGCGTCGGGTCCTCACGCCGGATCAACGCAAGCGACGCTTCGAGCGCGAGCAGATCGCCGTGCAGGTCGCCGATGATCCATAACGGCTCGGCCTCGCCGCCGACATGAATCACCCGATCGCCCGCGTGCTCGCGGTTCGCATCGAACAGCATGCCGGGTCCACGATCGAGCAGCGCTTCCATCCGCTCCACCGCCACCTGCATGCGAGCGCGAATCGCGGTGGCATCACACGCGGTCTGGATCTGCTGCCAGTCGAGATCGCGAATCTCGACCGCCGGTGGAAACGTCGGGACCGGCTCGTCGGACAGCAACGCCTCGGACATTCAGCGACTCCGCGCCGTCAGCGGCAGCTTGACGACACCCTTGGCCTGGCGCCCGACCGCGATCTGATCGCCTTGCCGCAACGGTTGCGCGGCGACGAGCGTCTTGCCGTTGACCAGCGTCTCGTTCGCGGTGCCGGCGACCGGTGTGACCGACCACGTTCCATCGCGACGCTCGACCACGCACTGTCGGTTGTCCCAGAACTCGCCGTCGGGACCGAGTTGACGCAGCAGCGCCTTGCCGATCTCGGTGCGCACTCCGATCTGGATCGCACGACCGTCCGGACCGACCAGCTCGATCGCGGCGGAGACCAGGAAACCGCCGGCCGCTGCCGGCTTCGCCGCCGGCTTGGTGTCGCGACCACTGAGGATCTCCGCCAGCGCTGCAGCCGTCGGTCTCGCCGTGGGATCTGGAGACAGACACTGGTGCAGCGCCGCGCTGACGTCGGCGCTGCGTGACGGCGGCGGCATCGTGCCGAGCAACGCCGGAGGCTTCGCCGCGTAGGCCCGGACGAGCGCCGCGTACTCGCTCTGGTCGTCTCGCCAGTACGGATGCTCGCCGGCGAGCAGCTCGTACAGGATCAAGCCACACGTGAAGACGTCCGACGCCATCGTCGGGATCTCGCCCCGCGTCAGGTGCTCGGGCGATCGGTAGTTGTCGCTGCCGACGTAGCCCTGGAAGCCGTGCCACGGAGCGCGCCGATCGCTCAGCAGCGAGAAGTCCATGTCGATCAGCTTGAGCTGGTGGCCCGAGCCGATGGTTCGATCCTCGACGAGGTAGACGTTCGCGGGCTTGAGGTCCGAGTGCACCACGCGCGACTCGTGCAACGCCGCGATCGCCGACGTCAGCACCTTCGACCACGTGACGTGCCGCGCCCACACCGCCGGATCGCGCGCGGGCGCGACCTTGGTCTTGCGATGTTGATCGCGCTCCTGATCCAGCACCTGCTGCAGATCGGCGCCGTCGTGCACGAACTCGTACGCCTGGAAGTAGCAGGGACCACCCCACTTCTCCTCGAACGCATCGACCTGTCGCACGGCGAGGTTCGCTGCCCGGCCACTCATCACGCGAGTGGCGAGCTCCATCTGGTACGCGATGTACGGCGCGTACCAGACGACCGTCGGCGCGGGTGACTTGTACTGCTTGAAGAACACCTTCGTGCCCGACGGTGCCTGCGCGGCGTACGAGATCGCCATCATCCCGGGCCCGAACACCTTGGTGATCCGGTAGCCGCGAATCCGATCGCCGATCTTGAGCTTCTTCGCCATCTAGAGCGCGATGGTCTCGGCCGAGCGAGAGACGCTCGCGGCGAGCTGCTGCAGCGTGGTCTTGAAGTTGACAGGGTCCGAGGTGAACTTCTCGAGCGCCTGCTGCGCCGTCAGGCCCTCGAACTCGACGACCTCCCACTCCGACTTGTCGATCTGGCTGAGCCGGTCGTAGCCCTCGAAGTTCGTGGCGAACAGGCTGAGGATGATCCGGTTGGCCATCACCACGTTGGCGACGTCCTGGAGCGACCCGCCCTTGGCCTCCGGGATACTCATCGTCTCCTTGAACGACGCGTCGGTGAACACGATCACCACGCGCGCGGCATCGCTACGATAGCGCCACTTCGAGGGATCCTCGGCTTGCGAGCCCTTCGGGATCGCCGGCATCGACGCCACCTTGTAGAGCGCATCGAGCAGCGATTCGGGCTCGTCGCCGCCGCCCTCGGCCTTGACGCTCGCGAGCTGCGCCTTCAACGCGGCCACGTCGCGGACGAACGGGTTGTCGACGAACCACGGCACTCCATCGGTCGCGCCCGACTCGATATCGCGATAGCCGACGACCTTGCCTCGCCAGTCGCGCACCGGGGCGGCGCTGTTGCCATCGCCCTTGCTGAGCGAGTCGATGAAGGTCTCGATGTTCTTGCGAAGCGCATCGATGCACGGCGCCATGCTGCCGGTGAGATCGATGAGGAAGACGAGATCGGCGACGCCCTTGGTCTTCGCGCGTGCTTGCGGCGCGGGAGCCTCGAGCGCGGGAGCTTCCACACCCGTTTCGGGAGGGGCAGACGTTGCTTCGTCCACCGGATCGATCGCTTCGGTTGGGTTGGAATCACTCATGTGCAGACCGCCGCTACAAGACGCGTGCCGCGGCTATCTCCTCGGGTGGTGGTCTTTGGAGCCGCCTCCTATGGCATCAGCGCACGGCGTGCACGAGGCCGTGGATGAAGCCGAGCTTCGCGTAGACCTTCGGCGACAGCACGAACGGGTACGCATCTGCCAGTCCCATCGAGCGGTTGAACGAGTTGAGCGCCGACGACAGAGCGACCCACGCGTCGGTCAGCGTCTGCATCGGCAGGCTGGGATCGTAGACGTCGAAGTCGAGCGACGTGGACAGGATGTCGTGATCGAGCCGCGGCGTGAGCGTGATCCGGTACGAGCTTCCGGTCTCGATGGTGTCGATGAGGTGGAAGTAGTGAGCCCAGGTCTCGGCGAAGTCCTCCCACGGATGCGAGCCAGCGTACGCGGAGATCAAGCAATCGCGCCACGCGGGGTCGGGGCCCTGCACGTAGTGGCGCTCGAGGGCCTGGGCGTAGTCGAGGTCGGGATCGCCGAACAGCTCGACGAAGCCGGCGAGCGCGGGCGTGTTCTTGATCAACACGTCCCAGTACCAGTGCCCGATCTCGTGTCGGAAGTGGCCGAGCAGGGTGCGATAGGGCTCGTGCAGCTTCGCGCGCCGTTGCTCGCGCATCGTATCGTCCGCCTCGGCGAGCGCGATCGTGATCAGGCCACCGGCATGGCCGGTGATCACCTGGGTTTTCGGATCGTCCGCGGCGAGGAACTGAAACCCGAGCCCGTCGTCGGGGCGCTCGGTGCGATCGAACAGCGGGAGCTTCAAGCGCAGGATGGTGAAGAGCAGCCGGCGCTTCGCCTCCTCCATCCGCCCCCACAGCGGCAGGTTTGCCGGGATCGACAGATCCGGAATCACCTCGTTGTGCCGGCACGCGCGGCACAGCGTCTCGGGGGCATCCGCGGGGAGCAGCCAGTTGCAGACCTGATGAGGATGGTTGAGGCAGTGCTTGTACGGCGCACCCTCGACGAGCGCGACCATGCGATCGATCGCCGGGTCGTACCCGAGCAGGGCGCTGCACCGCTCGCACTTCACATTGCCGAAGAACACGGCCAGCTTGCAGGAGGGACAGGAAAACAGCCGCATCAGCGCCCCAGGCGGTCGAACGAATAGAGCTGCTTCAAGCGGTGCGGTTGCTTCTCGATGATCGCGCGTAACACGCCCGCACCGAGATAGCTGTAGGTGATGCCGTTGCCGCCGTAGCCCATCGCGAACAGCACGCGTGAGCCGACCTTGTCGTGCGCACCAAAAAACGGCAAGCCATCCTCGGTCTCGGCGAAGGTGCCAGCCCACGCGAACGCAGGCGTCAGTGTCAGCGATGGAAATAGCTCCTGCGCGTACTCGTAGAGCAGCTTCGCCCGCTTGTGAACGCGCCTGTCACGCCGCGCGGGGAGATCGACCTTGTCGTCCTCACCGCCGATGATCAGCCGGTGGTCCGTCGTGGTGCGCAGGTAGTGATAGGGGCGGGCGGACTCCCAGAAGATGGCGCGGCTGAGCTTCTTCAGATCGGCGCGGTCGAGCGGGTCGGTGACGACCGCGTACGAGCTGCGATTCGCGGCGACGCGCTTCGGGAGCCACTGCTGGCCCGCGTAACCGGCGGCGACGACCACGTGACCCGCGCGAAGCTTGCAACCCTGATCGCTGTGCAGCGTGACGCCGCGCGAGGTCGCGTCGAGCTTCTCGATCCGCGTGCGGTCGTAGATCCGAGCGCCACGGCGATGCACGCGCGCGAGCAGTCGGCAGGTGAAGCGATACGGATCGACGACGCCTGCGAGCGGCGAGTACAGCGCACCGGGAGCCTTGATCTCGAAGCGCTCGAGCACCTCGGCTGCGTCGAGGAACTTGCTCGGCAGCCCGTAGCGCTTGCGAATGGCTTGCTCGTCGGCGAACCGCCCGAGGTGGCGCGGCGTCGATGCGAGATACACGCTCGCCGTGCTCTTCAGCCCGACGTCGCCGAGGTGCTTGGCCATCGCGATCAACCCCTCGACCGCCTCCGCGCACGTCGTGTAGGCGAGCGCCGCCGTCAGCTCGTCGTAGCGATCGGCGAGGTCGCGCATGTGCTCGTCGATCTCGTACTGCAGCATCGCCGTGCTCGCCGCCGTCGATCCCCAGCCGATGTCGCGCTGCTCGACGACGACGACATCGTGGCCGTGCGAGGACAGCTCGTCGGCGATCAAGGCACCGGTGATGCCGCCGCCGATGATCGCCACATCGCAGCGTTCGTCATGCTCGATGCGCGGATACGTCGGTAGCAAACCATTCGCGAGTACCCAGAACGGATAGCCGCTCTTCGTATCCATCCGCGGCACCGTAGTCGATCGAAGCTGACTCGGCACTCCTCGAGCGTTTCGTTTGTCATGTCCGCGAACCTCGCGCGCGAATCGACTTCGCGAGACGTGGTCGAGGTCGGCGCGCGCAGCTCGGCGCACGGTCGTGACCACGGCGCTCGGATCGCGTCAGCAAGCGCGCGATGCGCCTGGTGTAGTTGTTGCTGTGCTCGCGCGCATGAAATCTCTCGATACCTTCCGGAGCGAGCTGCGGTCCTCCGACTCGCCTCCCTCGGACACGCTCGCACGCGGCCTCGGCTGGTTCAGTCTCGCGTTCGGTGCAGCCGAGCTCGCGATGCCACGGCTCCTCGCTCGTGGGATCGGCATCGAACCGGGCCCGATCACGTCGCTCGTCACCCGGGTGATGGGTGCGCGAGAGATCGTCTCCGGAATCGCGATCCTGACGAACCCGCGCACGCCGATGCCGCTGTGGGTACGCGTCGCGGGAGATGCCGTCAATCTCGCGTTGCTCGGGCTGGCCGCGACACGGCGGACCAGCGGGTTGCGGCTCGCCGGCGCGATCGCCGCCGTCAGCGGTGTCACCGCGCTCGACATCGTCGCCAGCCTCCGAGCCCACAAGATGAAGGTTTACCCGAACCGCCCGGTCTTGTTCTCGGTGACGATCAACAAGCCCACGCAGGCGGTCTACGAACGCTTCCGCGACTTCGCGCGCCTGCCGGAGCTCATGGACTATCTCGAGAGCGTCACCGTCGACGGCACGCGCTCGCACTGGGTCGCGAAGCCGCTCGGCGACAACGCCCCGTCAGTCTCGTGGGACGCGGAGATCACCGAGGACCTCCCGGGTCGCGTGATCGCGTGGAAGACGGTGGACGCCCCGGTCGAGGTCAGCGGACGCGTCACGTTCGCGACCGCGCCGGGCAGCGAAGCGACCGAGGTCCGTGTCGAGATGGAGCTCGGCAAGGGCCACGCGACGTTGACCAAGCTGTTCGCGAAGCCGCAGATCAAGGGTGACCTCCGTCGCTTCAAGCAGGTGATGGAGACCGGCGAGGTGTTGCTGTCCGACGCGACGGTGACCCGCAAGCCCCACCCGGCGCAGCCGAGCGAGCCCGACGTGATCGCGAAGAATCCCCACGTCACCCACGGCAAGAAGTCGGTGGAGGTGCAGCCATGAGAGCGACCTGCTGGATGGGCAAGCAGAACGTCTCGGTCGAGCAAGTGCCGGATCCGCAGATCCTCAACGCGCGCGACGCGATCGTGAGGGTAACCGCGACCACGATCTGCGGCTCGGATCTCCACCTCTACAACGGCTACATGCCGACCATGCAGAAGGGCGACATCCTCGGCCACGAGTTCATGGGCGAGATCGTCGAGGTCGGCAAGGGCGTCAAGAACCTCAAGGTCGGTGATCGCGTGGTCGTGCCGTTCTGCATCGCGTGCGGCAACTGCCAGCAGTGCAAGATGGGCGAGACCTCGGCCTGCGAGAACTCGAACCCGACGCCGTGGTTGCCCGAGAAGTTGATGGGGCACGCGACGTGCGGTGCGTTTGGCTACTCGCACCTCACCGGCGGCTTCGCCGGTGGCCAGGCCGAGTACGTGCGTGTGCCGTACGCCGACTTCGGGCCGATCAAGGTGCCGGAGACGCTGACCGACGAGCAGGTGCTGTTCCTCTCCGACATC
>JBBQJJ010000347.1:0-9577 GCA_038325805.1 Haliangiales bacterium | reverse complement strand
CCGGCAAGGAGCTCGTCGCCCGCGCGCTCCACGATGCGAGCCCACGCGCGAAGGGCCCGTTCGTGGCCCTCAACGCTGGAGCGATGCCGGCAACCCTGATCGCGTCCGAGCTGTTCGGACACGAGCGAGGTGCGTTCACCGGCGCAACGAATCGCCACCGCGGTGCGTTCGAGCAGGCGCACGGCGGTACGCTGTTCCTCGACGAGATCGCGGAGCTGCCGCTCGACCTCCAGGCGTGGTTGCTACGCGTGCTCGAGACCGGCGAGGTTCGCCCACTCGGCACGGAGCGACCACGGCGAGTGGATGTCCGGATCGTCGCGGCGACGAACGTCGAGCTCGATCGTGCGGTCGCGCGTGGTCGCTTCCGCACCGACCTCTACTGGCGTCTCGCGGTGCTCACCGTCCACGTGGCGCCGCTGCGTGAGCGCCGCGGTGACCACGGAGATCTCGCCGCTCATCTCCTCACCGGCATCGCGATCGAAGAGCCGCGCCGGCTCGGATCAGACGCACTCCAAGCCCTCGCGCTCCACGACTGGCCGGGCAACGTGCGCGAGCTCCGGACGGTTCTGCTTCGCGCCGTCGCGAAGTCGGTGAGCACTACGCTTTCGGCCGCGGACATCGTTCGCGCGATCGGGCCACGGCTCACGTCCGTGCCGACTCCCGCGAACCGCCCCGATGCGATCCACGCCGCCATTCTCGCGACGCGCGGAAACATCTCGGCCGCCGCGCGAATGATCGGGCTTCCGCGCTCGACCGTGCGTGATGCGATCGCGCGGCTCGGCGTCGATCGAACCGCACACTGATCCTGAGGAGGTGCCTCGTGTGCCTCCTCCTTTCTCTCCTTGCTGGGAGCCGACTCGGGCACGTCGCCCGACCGCGCGCTCGCGGCAAGAAGGTGAGAGATATGTACGTTTCCGCGGAGTCGCCATCGCGCGCCGCAGTCGAGCTGTTCACGGCCATCGCCGCCATCCGTTGCGAGCCGAGCGACAGCGCCGCGACGCGAGCCGCGTGGAGACAGGTGGATCGGTACGTTCGTCGAATCGCGCCGCGCGCCGCTGACGATGATCTGCGACAGGACATTCTCGTCTCGATCATCCACGGCGTCCGCTCCTTGCGAGCCGACGATGCGGTCGGTGCAGCCGCCTGGGTGCGGTCCGTGTTCCGGAGCCGCCGTGCCGATGAGTACCGACGACATCAGGCGCTCCGCCCCACTTGGGGCGAACCCGGCCGACAGCCGGAACCGGCTGCGCGCGCCTCGATCCCGCATGGGGTCGCCGAACGTGTGCTCGCGGCGTTCGACGAACGGATCGAGCGCTTCCTCGCCGAGTCCCCGCGGAAAGCATCCGTGCGCGAGCGACGTCGAGTGCAGGCGCAGGCCGCGCTCCGACGCGTCGTGCTCGAGCAATCGCTCCCCGAGATCAGGGCGTCGCTCGATCGCGACATCTCGCTCCAGCTTCTCGCGAAGTGGATCGAGCGGGGTCGCGCGATCCTCGTCGCAACCGTTGAGCACGATCGCACGACCGACCCCGACCTCGCTGAGTTCTTCGCGCCCATCGCCCAGCTTGCGCTCGAGCGACGCGCTGACGCTGGTGTCCCACGTCCCGCGCGCCGCAAGAACAACGCGTAGCCACCCTCGGAGGAGGGGCTCTCCCTTCCTCCTCTTTCTCCTTGCTACGAGCCGCCTCGGGCATGTCGCCCGAGCCCGTGCTCGCTGCAAGAAGGTGAGAGACATGGACATGCAGATCGTTCCTTCGAACGGCGCGCCCGCGCGCCCGAGCCTTCCGCCCCCGGTGACCGCGCTCCGCGGACTCTCGTTCGACGAGGTGCACGAGTCCGTGATGACGCGTGCTGCGCGCATGCGTCCCGACACGACCGTCCACGTGGCCGACCTCGTGTTCACGCCAGAGGGCCACGTGGTCGTGCCGAGCGTCGGTCCCCACGGGATGACCCCGCTCGCGCAGCGCTCGCTCGCGAGCATGGTCGGGATTCGCTGGGAAAAGTGGTTCCAGAGCGCCTCCCCCGAAGAGCGCGCGGAGGAGCTGAACCGCCGCCTCAAGCGCACGCCCGGCGAGCGCAAGCTCCGCGCGTGGCGCGACAACACCGGCGCCACCGCGGGCACCCTCCGCGCGATCCTCCCCTCCGGCTACGAGCCGATCGACGACGCTCGCATCTTCGCGTCGATGCGAGCGAACATGGGCTCGCTTCTCGGCGAGTACGTGTTCCAGCGCGCCGAGTCCGGTGAGGAGACGAGCCAGTACGCGGCCGTTCTGCGCGAAGTGCGCGAGGTCCGCGGCGATCGTCTCGTTCCCGGCTGGTCGCTCCGCACGAGCGAGGTCGGGCAGGCTCCCTTGAGCCTGGACGATTTCGTACTTCGTCTCGCATGTTTGAACGGCTTGCTCATTTCGGTCGGCGGCAAGCGCTCGCTGTACCGTCGACACCGTCAGATCGACGACGACCAGCTCGCGGCCGCGTTCGTCCTCGCCCTCGGGCGGCTTCCCGGCCGCTTCGAGCGCGCGATGGAGCTCATGGCGATCGCGATGGACGCGACCGTCGAGCATGCCGACGTCATCGTCGGCGAGATCCTCGCCGGCATCCCGCGTGCGCTCGTCGAAGAGACACAGCGCGGCGCCCTCGCCGAGGCACCCATCACGCGCTTCGGCCTCCTGAACGTCATCACCCGCGTCGCGCACACGACGAACACGGACCCCGAGGTCCGGTTCGCGATGGAGAGCGCGGCGGGCACGCTGCTCGCGGCGTGACTGTCTGCACGGCCCCGGCTTCGATTGAAGCCGGGGCTTTCTGTACGAGTCGGCGGAGATCGCGACGAAATCGGGTGTCGGTTGACTTCCGCGTGGGCGTCGGCGAGCCTCGCTGCAGCGTGGGAGGTCCGAAGATGCCGAAGAAGCGCGAGTGGGGGACGGCGCTCGGTGTGGCGGCAGCGATGTTGCTCGTCTGCGTCGTGGCCGTCGGTCAACGTTCCGGTGAACCACGGCGCTCCGACGTGATCGCTCGGTTCACGAGTGGAGGCGTGACGCTCGCGTGGGGCGACGCGTCGACCACAACCCAGGTGACCGGGGGCCGGCTATCGATCTCGACGGACAATCCGCGTTGCGGCACGACGCTCGGCGATGTCTGCTCGTACACCATCAACGAACTCCGGCTGGAGGCGATGAACCCGTTCTCCTTGGCCGACCAGAACTTTGATGGGGTGATCGTCGGCACCACGGGCCCGGCGTACAACCAGCTGAGGACGTTTCTGGGCGCCACTTCCGTGCGAGGGGTTCCGTTCTACGTGATCGGAAACGTGAACGGCGCGCGGTTCAGCTTCTATGGCGCCGAGGATCCAAGCTCGTACCTGACGGTCGGCGATCTGCAGATGGGTCCAGGCACGACGAGCGCGGTCGTGCTTGGGCGGCTCGCGGGCACCATCGAAGGTCGACCAGCCACGATTCGGTTCGACGTCACCGCGGACGCTCCGTTCGAGAACCGGCCGCCGTATCTCGACCCGACGGCGCCAGCTGAGATCGTCACGCAGTGCGTCGCCAACGTTCCGATCGAGCCCGGTCTAACCGATGTCGATGGCGACGTCATCGCTACGTGGGCCGAGATCGACGGGCACGGCATCGGCGGGACGACGGCGCCGGTGGTATTGCCGCTGGGCGCGCATGTCGTGACGGTCGGCGCAGAAGACCGCTACAGCGCCCTCGGTCTCGGAAACGTCTCGGTGCATGTCGTGAGCGATGGGACTGTTCCGCTCGAACCGGGCACCGAGCTGCTCGAGCTCGCCGTGCCACGAGGAACGGTTGGGTCGCAGTTTGCGCTTGTCGCATCGGAGACGCTGACCCTGATGCCCAACGTGAGCGTCACCGCGGGAGCAGTCGGCGGACCGGTCGCCAGCCTCGGCGATCTGGAGCTGGCCGTCGGCGCGTCGACCGGTGAGGCCTGGGTCGATGACGACGCCTCGCTGGCCAATCGAGCCCGGATTCGCGGCGCGCTCCACCTCGGCGGCGACCTGAGTGCGACGTCATCGGCCGTCATCGAAGGCGCCGTCACCCACGATGGTCCGTTCACTCCGCACGAGACACTGCGCGTGGTGATCCCTGTCGCTGGGGTCGGCCCCGACGTACACCTCGGTCCCGGCGAGGAGGCCGTGCTGTCGACGGGCGCCCACGGTGTAGTGGAGCTGGGCCCGCGCGCCCGGCTCGTTCTTGCGCACGGGATGCACACCGTTCGATCGCTCAGCGTCTCGCCGAATGCCGAGATCGTGGTGGCCGGCGATGCGACCGTGCCGACCATCGTGCGCGTCGAGGAAGGCTTTTCTTGGCACGGATCCGCCGTGAGCGAGACCGGCCCCGCTCTGGTCGTCGTGCTCATGTCCGCGGACTCCGTTCAGGTTCATTCCACCTTCGAGGGATGGCTAGTCGCGCCGACGGCAGAAGTCGTTCTGCTCCCGGGGGCGTCGCCGCATCGGGGCGGGGTGTTCGCACGCTCGATCCGCGTGCAGCCAAACGTGCTCGTCGAGCGCGTTGCCATGGACTTCGCGCTACCACCGAACGTTCTGGACGCGTGCGCGCTCACGCCGATCTTGCGATGCATTCGCGACAATCCTGACGGTTCCGCTACCGCGCGGTTCGGCTACAGTTCACTCCTGCCTCACATCGGCGCCGTCGTCGCGTTGGGACCCGCGAATCGGATCCACCCGGAGCTCTCTCCAAGCGTGGACCACCAAGCGTTCCTCCCGGTTGGAGATGACGTCGCGTTCGAGGTGACGTTCACAGACGAGGTCCGGTGGATTCTCGGCAGCCGATCCGCCGTCGCAACGCGGGAGAGCCCACGATGTCCTTGAAGCATTTCCTGGTGGGCATGGCGTTGGGCTTGCTGGTAGTGGCCGGGTGCGCGGGGGAACCCGTTGCTCCCGTACCCCCGACCGGCATCGACACCTCGATTGCCATCGACGACCTCCCGGGCTGGGCCGGCATGAAGACGAGTATCGGCGAGCCGGCCGAGTCGACACGCCTGGAGACATACCTGGAGTTCTGGCGCGAGTCATTGGAGGAGGCTCGACTTCGAGCTGATCCCATGGCGCGGGCTGAGCAGGAAGCGATGTGGTGGGCGACCGCTGAGCGCGCGCTTACGAGTATGGTCGGCGCCGAGCACGCGATGACGGTGCTCTCCTGGATGGAGTCGACATTCGTCCGCCGCACGGGAGGAGCAACATGATCCCCACGGTCTTTCGCTTGGCTGCACTCGTGATTGTCGCCGGAGCAGTCGCGGGCAGCTCAGCAGGCTGCACGGGCGGCACCGTGCCGAACGCTCCCGGATGCCTCGGCGGCCCTGGAAACGAGGCGCTGGAACTTCACTGCGCAGCACGCGCCGTCTTCTGCATCGGTGGTCCGCCAGACATCCGGGGGGAGTGTCCCGATGGGGAGGAGGTGCGTGACCCGTACGAGCGCGAGCCGGGCATTGGCGACGGCTGCACGGGATGCGTACTCAGCACGGGTTCGCGGGTCGACCCAGCGTTCTTGTGTCAGACGCGCATGTGCTACACCTGCCTTCACGCGTTCGGCTCGAATCGGTGTCGCAGCTGCGAGGGGACGGTCGTGAGCGTGGGTCCAGCCGCGTGCACCTTGCCTGCGATGGGAATCCCTGGCGGGCCTGTCATTGGGAGCGGCGGCGTCGATGCGGGGCCTCCCGGCGTCGATGCGGGGCCCCCTCACCACGTGAGCAGCTTCTACGTGCTCAGCATCCCGTACGCGGGTGGCAATCGCCTCGATGGGGACCCCGTCGCGGAGTTCGAAATCGAGGACTCGCTCGGTCACCCGACGGCGATCTCCGCAGATGAACTGCTGTGGGTCGGCTTCGATGACGGCCACCTGCGCGGGTTCGAGCTGCCGGCGGGCGAGCCCGTAGCCGAGCTCGATCTCACTCCTATCACCGGTCTGGGCTCGAGCGTGCGTGGTCTGCAGGTATATCGCGCAGACGGCGTGCTCATGGCCGTGGTGGCACTCGGAACGGGCGTGGCACGCATCGAGATCACGAGCGACACCTCGTTCGTGAGCCGCGGTTTCGTGCCCGTGGGCTTCGCGACCGACGCGCGCATTCACCCGCTCGAGCCGCTCGTCGACGAGGGGTACGTCGTGGCCGTGCAGGCCCTCCCGAATGTGCTCTGGGTGTTTCCGCGGATCGACGCTACGGGCACGATTCGACCCAGATTTCGGGAGCTCGCGGCCAGCCCGTTCACTCCGATCGTCGTCGTCCCGGAGGCGGTTGGCGATGGGTTCGTGTGGGCGGGGGAACGTACAGCTTGCCCAGGTAGACCGTTCGATCCGGACTGCGGGCGCGTCTCCACGTCGCGCACATCCTGCCCGGTTCCCGAGGACCCGAGCTGTCTCACGGAGGTGGCGGAACTCGCGCTGCCCGACAACCCGGTGATGGGTCTCGGTGGCCCGGACCAATTCCGTAGCGTCGCGGCGCCGCTTGTCGTCGCGGTGAACAACGCGACCCGAGGCGTCATCATGACGCTTGATCCGACGTCCCTTGCGCCCTTGGGCTCGGACACGCTCGACGGGCTGATCTCCGCGTTCACCACTCGCTCTGCAGGCACCGAGGTCTTTGCCTTCGCGACGACCACCGCGAGCGGCCTCGGGCCGGCCGAGCTCGTCGTCACCATCCCCACAGCGCCATCGGCGCCGACGCCTGTCGCGTCACGCCCGCTCGATTCTGCTCACGACGTGCGCGACATCGCGATCGGGGTCGAGGCATTCTTCCCGCCGCCGGACGCCGTTGAGCCACCGGAGCCGGCCGAGCCGATCTCGCTGGAACGGACCGACGCGATCATTCATCTGCTCGTCGAAAGGCCGTGAATCGGTTCCTCCTCGTCGTAACGCTCGGCGTCGCCGGATGCTCTTGCTCGCCGCCCGTCCTCGTCGACGCCGGCGGTGACGCGGGCGCCGACGCGCCCGAAGCGCCGCGAATCCTCGACCTCGTCGTCGCTGATGTTGCAAACTGCGTCCTCCTGCGCGGTGGTCAGATCGAATGCTGGGGGCGCGGCTTGCCCGACGGCGTGACCGAGCTGTCGGGCGGGGTTGACCAAGTCGTAGTGGGAACGAGTGAGGTCTGCGTGCGGCGAGGCCCTACGGTCGAGTGCCGCGGTGCACCGCGAGCCCCCTCGAACCCCCTCCTTGAACCGCCCTCCGCCGACTTCGTGGACATCGGAGCGAACAACGATCGCGCATGCGGTCGCACATCCGCGCGGAGCCTCCTGTGCTGGGGCATCTCGCCTCTCGATCCGTTGGTGCCGAACGTCGACGAGTTGCGGGTCGGATCGCAGGGCGGTGTTTGCGTCCGGAACGGCATGAGCGGTGCGTGCTGGTTCTCCGGTGAGACCACCCCGCGTGCGCTTCTGGGGGATATCGCTCACGTTGCGCGACCCAACCTGTGGGGGCGATGTGCGCTCGACACGGCCGGCGAGGTCGTGTGCGATCCAACCTGCGCCTTCGCGACCACGGAGCCCTCGTTGTGTCCATCGGACGACTGGACGACCGCCGTAGGAACGGGACCGGGCGGAGAGTTCGTTCAGCTCGATCTGCCATACCTCGGCTTCTTCGCGTGCGGCCTACGGGCGACCGGCGCGCTCGAGTGCTGGGGTCTCGACTACGAGGGGCGACCGGGCGCAAGCCATCCGTCGCTTCGCGAGCTCGAACCGGCGGGGCTCACGTTCCGCGACTTCGGTATCGGGGGTGGGCACGTCTGCGGCGTCACGACAGACGATCGCGTCGTCTGTTGGGGGTGGGTGCCGGAACCGGTCGACGTTCCGGCGGAGTTGCGCTGACGATGTCGAGCGCGAGGGCCACGCGCGGTCCCATCGTGACGGCGATCGCCTTGTCGATGGCCTTGGCGTGCGGATGTGAGTGTTCTACGTCGGCGCGCCCGCTTGATGCTGGACTGGTCGGCGACGGCGCGGTCGACGCGCTTGCCGGCGACGCTCCCGGCATGGACGCCGCTCTGGACGCCACGGCGAGCACCCTCCCGCTCGATGACCTCTGCGCAGCGATTGTCGCGGACATCTGCCTCTCGCTGATCGAGTGCCTGGGCCGGGACTACCATGACGCCGCGCATTGCGAAGCAGATCAGATCTGCTCTCGCATGAGTGATCTCGAAATGGAAGTCGCGGCCGGATGGGCAACCTACGACCCCAGCGCGGCGGCAGCGTGCGACGCTCGCTTTCGGGCCGACCCGTGCGACTTCGGGCTGTTCCTCTTCGTACCTACCGTGCACGAGGTCCTCGCGTACTGCCCGGGTGTCGTGACCGGCCTGCAGGCGACAGGCGAGCCGTGCGCGAGCGACCTCGACTGCGCGTCCACGAGTTTCTGCTCCATGCTTGCTGCGACATGCCCCGGGAGCTGCCAACCGCGGGTCGGCGAAGGAGGTGCGTGCACGTTCGACGGCACCGCCGACTGCGACTGGGCGCTCACGTGCCGTCGGGGCTCGTGCGTGCGCCATCTCGTGGCGGGCGATGCGTGCGACGCGAGCACGCGGGCCGACTGCTACAACGACGGTCTGTGGTGCGACACAGCGGCGGGCCGATGCCTCGACCTGGTTGGCGAGGGAGCCACGTGCGACAACCTGAACGGCGCTCGGTGTGCCGATCCGTTCGTCTGCGTCCAAGTCCTCGGAGACCCTGGCACGTGCGGCCGCCCAGGAAACGCAGGTGACGGCTGCGGCGTCGATCTCGACTGCGTCGAGCCCCTCACGTGCTACCAGCCCGACTTCTCCATGCTCGGTACCTGTCGCGCTCCGGCGAGCGACGGCGAGCCCTGCATCGCTCCGACCGACTGCGGTTCCGCGTTCCGCTGCGTGTCTGACGTTTGCGTGCCGCGAGACGCGCTTGGAGAAGCGTGTATTAGCGAGTTCGGCGCAGATAGTTGCGGTGCCGGCCTGCTGTGCGACGGCGGCATCTGTCGCGAGGATCGGTTCCTGGGCGAGGCCTGCGACGACGGGACCGGCGCGTGCGTTCGTTCGCTGTGCCGATCGGGAACCTGTTCGGCCCGAGCACCCATCGGCTCAGCCTGCGTCGTCGATGATGACTGTGCATCGAGGTCGTGCACGAGCGGCGCGTGCGTCGACCGAGGCACCTGCCTCTGAATGAACCTCCATTTCGCTCGCCCCACGACGGTCTGCTGACGTGACGGAATCGCGATCGCCCTGGGAATTCGGTGCCCGGCTCGATTGTTCCTGCGTTTACAATGAGAACAACAACGACCGCGCCGGGCACCGGGAAGGTGCGCCGCGACATCATCGGTGGCAAGCGAGGAGAGGGGCACGCTCTGCAGGAGCAAGGGCGCCAGGTGCGGCGACCCGACGCGGGCAAGATCGAAGCCACCATCGACGAGATGCTGCTCTACGACACCGATCTGCTGCCTGCCAGCCACACCCAGGATCTCGACACGCTGCGCGGCTGGCTCGCCGAGACCGGCAAGCGCACGCGCGCCGAACGCGCCGCCTTGCTGGGTCTGGCCAGCCAGGCCGACGCGCCCGCTGCGCTGCACGAGTCCGTCTTGTCGCGCAGCAGCGACTG
>JBBQJJ010000346.1:0-9584 GCA_038325805.1 Haliangiales bacterium | reverse complement strand
GCCGCACTGTGTGTGGATCAGCTCGGCGCGCGCGTGATCGTCGGGGTCGACCGAGCTCGACAGCAGCCAGTCGGCGTAGACGATGCGCGGTGCATCGTCATCGGGCTGCTCGCGGATCTCGCGGAGCAGGCGCTCGCCGGTGTCCGACATCGGCGGATCATAGCGCGGCGTTAGGCGCGCTTGAGCGGGAGCGTGATCGCTTCGGTGATCGGCTGGAGCTCGTCGGGTGCGGGCGTCCACCGGCGGGCGAACCGCGGGCCGGACAGCGCGCGATCGCCGCTGAGCTCGCCGACGACGAACAACACCTCGGCGGAGGTCGGACGATCGTCGGGATCGGCGGACAGCATGTTGACGATCAAGGCACCGACCCCACCGGGCACGCCGGGGACGAGCTCGGGGACGTGGAGCCCCGGGAAGCGGCCGGTGACGGCGCGATACGCGAGCACGCCGAGCGCGTGGATGTCGCTGCTGCCATCGCCGGTGCGGAGCTCGCGCCACGAGCCGAGCTGGATCGGGAACGACCGCGCGCCGGTGCGCATGGTGATCGCGTGCGGCTTGACCGCGTCGTGGACGAGCCCGCGCTCGTGGAGGTGCGCGAGGATCGAGGCGAGGTCGCGGACTAGCTCGAGCGTCTCGTCGACCGCGAGCGCGCGGCGCGCCATGATCTCGCTGAGCGGCATGCCATCGGCGAGCTCGGTCGCGATCCATGGCCTGCTCGCGCACTTGTTCAGGGGATCCGGCAGCACACCGCGATCGACGATCTTCGCGACGCCGGGATGCTGGAGCATGCCGACCTGAGATGCGAGCCGCATCGCGGCGACGGCCGACGTCCGCCAATCGCCACTGTCGTCGAGCTCGAGATGGACCCGGCCATCCTGCGCGCCGTCCGACGCGCGCCAGCCGCCGCCGGGATGCGGGGAGATCAGGCGATAGGCACCGACGCGATCACCGATGGCGAGGGACATCACGACTCCTTTTTATCGGGACAGCGTCCCGAACCCTTCTTGGCGACGATGACGGGACCCGTGCCCTGCGCGCGAACGCGGAGCTTCATGGGGACGGGAGGCGGGCGCGAGACGTCGAGCAAGACGATGTCCTCGATCGCGATCGGGACCGCGTCGTCTTCGGGTTCGGGCTGCGCGAGATCCTCGACCAGCTGCGCAGCGGTGACCGCGACGCGGTTGGCGGGCATCGGATACTCCGAGAACAGGCCATCGATCAGTCGAGACAACGCGGCCGGCACACCGGGACAGCGCTGTGCGATCGGCGTGGTCGGCAACGCACGGGCGAGCGCCGCATACGCGAGCGTCGCGAGTGCGGTGATGTCGGTGGTGAAGTCGTCGGCGCGACCGGCCTCGGTCCAATCGACGATCTTCCAGCCGTCGAGGGTGTGCGCGACGTGCTCCGCGCACAATCCACCGTGCACGATCCCATGGCCGTGGGCGTGCGCGATGACGGTGGCGACATCGCGGAGTAGTGCGGCGGCCTCGCCCACCGACAGCGGCGCCGAGGCGATCCGTTCGGCGAGCGTCGGGCCTTCGATCACCGCGACGGCGAGCCACGGACGCTGGTCCGCGAGGAGACCGCACTCGTAGATCCTCGGCACGGCGGGGTGGCGAAGCTGTTCGAGGACACGGGCGAGCTCGAACGCGGCAGGCTCGGGCAGAGACACGAGGATGTGCGCGCGGCGAGGAAGCAGGCGATGCGTCGAGGCGTAGACGCCCGGCCGCGTCGTCAGCTCGGCCTCGATCACATAGTCACCAACGCGCGATCCGATCTCGGCTTCTCCCACGTTCGCGAGTCCGTGCACCGAACATGCCTCGCGCATGTAGTGATGGAGATTGATTTTGCACCTCGAGACTCGCGACACCAGCACGCCCGTACCGGGTCGATTGACCCGGGCACTCTGGGGTTAGTCGGCTTCGAGGATGATGATCTCGCCGGACACCGTCGAGGAATCGTCAGCATCGCTCGGATCGATCGCTTGGATCGTGGGTTCGATCGCCGGCGTCCAGCGGGGTTTGCGAATCCGTATGCCGGAAGATGCGTGGGCATCGATCCGTAGCTCGATCGATAGCGCATCCGCGAGCCAGTCGAGGTCCGACCGGATCTCCGCGCTCGTCGGGCGATCGAAGCGATCCACCGACAGCATCTGGTCGATCAGCGAGGCGAGCTCTCGCGGTGCATCGGGACAGCGCTCCGCCGTCGGGATGAACGCGAAGTCCAGCGTGCCGCGCGGGTACGCCCCGGTCAGCGCGTGGTACGCGAGCACTCCGAGCGAGAACACGTCGGCTCGATCGTCGGCGGGCTCGCCGCGCGACAACTCGGGCGCCAGATACGGACGTGCTTCGCGAGCGGGAAACGTGGTCGTGGCGCTCGAGTCGTGGACGCGGGCCTCGCTCCAGTCGGGGATCGCGACGGAAGTCAGGGCGACGATGTCACGCTTGCCGGTGATCACCACGCGATCCGGGCGCAGTGCGCGATGCACGACACCTCGCTTGTGCGCGTGCTCGAGGATGCTCGCGAGATCGCGGATCAGCGTCGCGACATCGCTGCTCGGCAGCGGACCCTCGTGCATCCGCTCCGCGAGCGTCTTGCCCTCGATCCTCTCCGATGCGAACCACGGTCGGCGATCCTCGAGCAGGCCAGACTCGTAGACGGCCGGGATGCCGGGATGCGAGAGCGCCTCGAGCAAGCAGGCCTCGCGCAGCAGCTGGACGGCAAACTGCTGGGAGCGCGCCGCGTGGGCAACCTTGATCGTCGCGCGCCGGGGCAACACGAGGTGGACGGCCTGGTACAGGACGCCCGTGGTGGTCGACCCGAGCTCGCGCTCGACGCGATACGTCGCGATCCGGTCGTCCGCCGAAAACCCCATCTGCGACCTCAGGGTGCAGAGACCGTGCCCTGGAGTACGAAAGCTAACCCCGCGACTACAGCCAACCCCGCGTCAGGTCAGCAGTCTCCAGCGACTGCTGGACCTAGGTGAAAACACCTCGCGACCCGAAAAACTGAGGGCGAACTGAGGGCGAACTGAGGGCGAACCAGGTTCGACCGACGATGTCTACGACGACCGGGTGCGGCTGATCCGGATCGCGAAGCCGTCGTTCATCGGGGGGATCTTGTCGTCGAGGCCGTGCGGCGGAGTCCACCGCGGCTTGATCGGTTCGTTGACGGTCGCGAGCCAGTGGGCGCGCTCCTTGATCTCGGGGCACGTCGGTCGCGCGACGGGCTCGATCGCGAGCATCTGGTCGATCAACGCGCACAGCTCGGCGGGTGCTCTCGGGCAGGCTTCGTGCGTCGTCTGGACGTCGGGCATCCTACCGGTCAGCGCGCGAAACGCGACGACACCAAGCGCGAACACGTCGTCGCGCGTGTCGAGCATGACCGAGCAGGTGTCGAGGGTCAGGGCATTTTCCCAGTTGATGACGGCGAAGCCAACCGGTCGCTCCGGCGTCTTGACGACGGAGTGCGACGTCAGCTGGCGATGCACCACGCCGCGGCCATGCGCATGCGCGAGCAGATCGGAGACATCGCGCAGCATCGCGACCACGTCCGCGACCGGCATCGGGCCGGTGCGCTGGAGCTCGCCGATCGTGTCGCCGTCGATCAACTCGAACGCTGTCCAAGGGCGCTTGTCGGGAAGCACGCCGCACTCGAACACGCGGGGGATACCGGGATGCGAGAGCGCCTCGAGCAGGCACGCTTCGCGGAGCACGGCCATCGCGATCGCGCGGGACCACGAACCGGAGTGCATGATCTTGAGCAGCACGCGGCGCGGTAGCAGGACGTGCTTGGCCTCGTAGACGACGCCCGTCTCCTCGACGAGGATCTCCTCGACGACGACGTAGTCGCCGATCCTGCTCGCAGGTGGGATACGGCCTCTGACGGGGAACTCCACACCGTAGCGAGACTGCATGCACCGTGCCCCGGCGCTCGGGTGCGATGTCCTCGATCTTGTTCGACGAGGACTTGGGAGCCTGTGGGCTGCACGCCACGAAATCCCGGAAACCTGGAACAATCGGCCTCAGCGGCGCTGTATGGCGATCGCGCGACGTGTAGAAAACCAGACGGGAGGTGATCCGTGGATCCGTCGCTCTATAACGAAGACCTCGCCCCTGTCCCGCCGGAGAAACGGACCTGGAACCGGTGGCACATCGCGGCCCTGTGGGTCGGTATGGCGGTCTGCGTTCCGACCTACACGATGGCGTCCGAACGCGTCGGTCAGGGCATGAGCGCGTGGCAGGCGGTGTTCGTGATCGCCCTCGCGAACGCGATCGTGTTGTTGCCGTTGCTGGCGAACGGCCACCCGGGCACCAAGTACGGCATCCCGTTTCCCGTCGTCGTGCGTGCGTCGTTCGGCGTCACCGGTGCACAGGTCCCGGCGATCCTGCGCGCACTCGTCGCGTGTGGATGGTTCGGCATCCAGTGCTGGTTTGGTGGCCTCGGTCTGTGGGCAACCGGCTCGACGTTGTTCCCCGAGATCTCGGTGCCCGACATCCACATCGTCGGTGCACCGCTCGCGCAACTGATCTGGTTCTTCGTGTTCTGGCTGCTCAACGTCTACTTCATCTGGCGTGGCATGGAGTCGATCAAGTGGCTCGAGACGCTGGCGGCGCCGTTCCTCCTCGTGTGTGGTGGGGCGCTGTTGTGCTGGGCGATCGTGGAGGGCGGCGGGCTCCTCGCGATCATGGATACACCGGCGAAGGCGCCGCTATCCGATACGTTCGCCATCGCACTGACCTCCGGCGTCTCGTTCTGGGCAACGCTCGCGCTCAACATTCCGGACTTCTCGCGATTTGCGCGCTCGCAACGCGATCAGGCGGTCGGCCAGGCGATCGCGATGCCGACGACGATGACCGCGTTCGCCTTCATCGGCGTCGCCACGACCGCCGCGACCGTGATCGTGTGGGGCGGGGATCCGATCACCTCACCCGACGCGCTGGTCACCAAGATCGGCAACCCGGTGATCACCGTGATCGGCATGCTCGGCCTCGCCATCGCGACCCTGTCGACGAACATCGCCGCGAACGTGGTGTCGCCGGCGAACGACTTCGCGAACCTGTCACCCTCAAAGATCAGTCATCGCGCGGGTGGCGTGATCACCGCCGTGATCGGCATCCTGATCTGCCCGTGGTTGATCCTCGCCAACGCCAGCAGCTACATCTTCGTGTGGCTGGTCGGCTATGGCGTGCTGCTCGGACCGATCGGTTCGATCATGATCGTCGACTACTTCGTCCTGCGTAAGAAGGAGCTCGACGTCACCGATCTCTACCGCCGCGGTGGCCGCTACGAGTACGCGAACGGGTTCAATCCGGCTGCGATCATCGCCTTCGCGGTCGGCGTCGCACCGTGCCTGCCCGGCTTCGCTGCCGCCGCCACCGACCAGGTCTCGGTGGTCCCGATCTTCGATCAGCTCTACACGTGGGCCTGGTTCGTCTCGTCCGGCCTCTCCGCGATCGTGTACTACGCGCTCATGCGGGGTCGCGTCCGGGTGTGACCTAACTTGATTCGGGGTCCCCAGCTCGAGGACGAGCCACCCCGTTCCCCATCATTCGCCTGGTCGAAGGATCGATCGCGTGCGCCGTAACCTTCGACGCGAGCGAGACGTCCCAACGAGAGTGCGCGAAACCATCGTGATAGCCGGCGCGACAGGCTTCGTCGGCCACGCGGTGGCAGCGCAGCTCGCCGAGCGCTTCGACGTGGTCGGGCTGACGCGCGGGAGAACGGATGTCAAGGGCGCGTGGAATCGGCTGGTCGCGTGCGATCTGTTCTCGCTGAAGGATGTCGAGCGAGCGCTCGAAGGAGCGACCTACGTCGCCTATCTCGTCCACTCGATGTTGCCGTCGGCGCGGCTCGTCCAGGGCAACTTCTCCGACCTCGATCTGATCTGCGCCGACAACGTGGGCCGTGCCGCAGCGCGCGCGGGGGTTCGGCAGATCGTCTATCTCGGCGGGCTGATGCCTCCTCCGAGCGAAGGCGAGATCAGTGCGCACCTCGAGAGTCGGCGCGAGGTCGAGAGCGCTCTCGCGGCGCACGGCGTCCCGGTCACCACGTTGCGCGCCGGCATGGTGGTCGGTGCGACGGGCTCGTCGTTCGAGATCCTGACGAAGCTCGTCAGGCGGTTGCCCGTGATGGTCCTGCCGGGCTGGACCGCGAATCGCTGCCAGCCGATCGATCTCGAGACCGTCGCCCGGTTGCTCGAGTACTGCGTCGGCAACCAGACCACGTTCGGCGAGACCTACGACATCGGCGGACCCGACGTGCTGCGCTATCGCGACATGCTGGCGATCGTCGGCGAGGTGATGCACGGAAAGGCGCGCCGCGGCATCCGCGTGCCGTGGTTCAGTCCGCGGATCTCGCGGCTCTGGGTCAGGCTCGTCACCGGTGCGCCGAAGTCGCTCGTCTCGCCGTTGCTCGACAGCCTGCGCCACGAGATGGTCGCGCGCGACCTCCGCTTGCAGCGCGAGGCCGGGTTGCCCGGCTTGCCGTTCCGGACGGCCGTCACGCAGGCCCTCGCGGCGACGGTTGGCAACCCGCACGCCTACGGCCGAGCGCCTCGCGTGCGCGCGACCGGCGTTCGCAGCGTGCAGCGCGTACCTCTCCCGCAAGGTGAGACCGCCGAGTGGGCTGCACACGAGTACATGCGGTGGCTCCCGCGCGGGGCGTGGCCCCCGCTGCGCGTCGAGGTCGACGACGACGATCGCGATGCTCGGTTCTACCTCGTCGGCACGCGTCGTCCGTTGCTCGAGCTGCGGTTCGCACCCGATCGCAGCGGCCGTGATCGCCAGCTGTTCTACGTCACCGGAGGTCTCCTCGCGAAAAAATCCGAGCGCGGGCGCCTCGAGTTTCGCACCACGCCGAAGGGCGATCAGCTGCTCACTGCGATCCACGACTTCGAGCCGCGCCTCCCGTGGATCATCTATCGCTGGACGCAGGCGGTGTTTCACCGCTGGGTGATGGCTCGGTTCGGTCGCCACCTCGCAGGGATCGAGCAGCAGCGGCCAGGCACCGACCAGCTCGCCAGCTAACCGAGCACGACGCGGGTCGAGGCAGCGAGAATCTCCGAGATCAGCGACCGCTGGGTCGGTTCGGGAAGTCGCTCGACGTCGACCGACCCGTCGCCCCTGACCGCGATCAGCAGCGACGGCGCTTCCTCCTCCGCGAAGTCATCGTCGGCGGTGGGCGGCCGGTGCACGACGGCCGGCGGACGGGTCCGGGTCTGATCGACGAGGCGGGTGAGGATGCCGATCGGGATCCGCTGGGTGCTCATCGGACAGCGGTCGTGTGCAGCCCACGTGCCCGGTGCCGGCGCTTAAAACCTGCGAGGTTGCCGATCGCGAACTGTCTCGCGCGAGCACGGTGGACGATCAGCGTGCCGCTGCCGCGCGCGCGACAGCATCCGACATCGCACCACCGATCGCGACGTCGCGGAGATCGCGCAACAGCTGCGAACGAAGTTGCTGGTCGGCGGTACCCCTCGGACATTCGCGAGGTCAGCCTGGCTCGCGCGCTCGGCGGCTGAGTACGGAGCTCCGGCTTGCGGTACGGTGCTCGGCATGCACGGCCGCGTCGAAGTCGAGCTCTCGTTCTTTCCACTGATGTGGATCCTCTACCTGGTGTCGCCGTGGATCTCGATCAACGGCAATGCCCAGCGCAAGAGCTGGGGGAAGCACCCGCTCGAGCTGCCCGCCGGGCAATACCAGATCGAGGCGTGGTTCCCGTACATCTTGAAGGCGCAGTGCTGCAAGGCCAGCTACCTCCTCAACGTCGTCCCGGGCGGCACGTACAAGCTGCGCTACCGGCCGGCGTGGTTGATGTTCCTCCCGGGCTCGCTGAAGCTCGTCGAGCAGCCGCAGCTGCCCGCGGCGACCGCGCTGCACTGAGCGTCAAGGCGTCAGCAGCGCGGCGGCGAGCTGTTTCGAGGCCGCTTCCTCGGCGGTGTAGCCACCTTCCGGAGGCTTCGTGAACGACACGATCCGCATGTTGTCGACGACGTACCACGTCCCCGGGAAGCCATTCCGGAGCCGGGCGGCCTCACTCGTCGCGACCTCTGGTGACACGCACTCGAGGAGGTAGAGCTCCGCCCAGTTGCTGGTCGTCCGGCTCGCACCGCGGTGCATCAGCAACCGGGTGTGCTCGCAGCTCGGGAAGCTGTTGCGCGTGGTCTCCTCGATCTTCCAGCCGAGCTTCTCGGCGCGGTGGCGGAGGCGCGCTTCATCGACGTTGACCAGCACGCCAGTGGGCACGGGTCGCGCGGACGGCGGTTCGTCGAACGCGCGCGGTGAGGTCGTGGGAGCTGGCGCTGCGCTGGTCGGAGGTGCGTGCTCCCACGGTCGCCAGATCACGAGCGCGAGTCCCATCGCCGCGACGGCGAGCGCGAGCGTGATCAACACGGGCGCGACCGAGTTCTTGCGTGCGCCCACCACCGGTGTCGGCAGGTGCGGTGGAAGGCGAAGGTTGCCGACCGGGCCTCGCTCGACCATCGCGAGCATGTCGTGTGCGGTCGCGAAGCGCGCGTCCGGTTGCTTCGCGGTCGCCTTGACGATGACGTCGCCGAGCGGCCCGGCAACTACCGCGGCAGACAGGGGCGCGGGTTGCGGCGATGCCTGCGCGAAGCAGATCGCCATCGCGGTGTCGGCGGTGAACACGCGCGTGCCGGTGAGCGCCTCGGCGAGCACGAGGCCGAGCGCGTAGAGATCGGCTCGCGCATCGATCCGGCCGGCCATCACCTGCTCGGGTGCCATGTACTGTGGGGTGCCGGTCGGCTGGCCATTCGACGTCAACCGCGGCGTCTCCGCGTGCACGGCGACACCGAAGTCGAGCAGCTTCACGAAGTCGGGATCGCCGACGTAGTCGACGAGCAGGATGTTCGCCGGCGTGACATCCCGATGCACGATGCCGTGCGCGTGCGCTTCACCGAGGGCCTTCAGCACCTGGATGGCGGCGATCCGGGCGACGCGCGCCGGCAGCAGTGGTCCGCGGGTGATCTCGGCGGCGAGCGTGCGACCGCGCACGAGCTCGAACGCCATGAACGGTGTCCCGTCGGCGGCGATGCCGGAGTCGAGCAGGCGGACGGTGTTGGGGTGCTCGAGCCGCTGGACGAATGCAGCTTCGTGCGCGAACCGCTCGCGCGACACGCCGACCGTGTTGCGCAGAACTTTCAAGGCGACCTCGCGCCCGCCTGCACGCGGACGGGCGCGATACACCGCGCCATTGCCGCCCTCGCCGATCAACTCGAAGATCTCGAAGCGCGCGTCGAGCCCCGCCGCCAGCTCCGGAGGACAGCCCAGAACCGGTGCACGCAGTGCGGTCGCGAGCTCGGCCGCATTCGCGTAGCGCGCCGCCGGATCCTGTTCCAGCGCACGACGAACCACAGGCGCGATCGCGGGCGGTAACTGCTCGAAGGCAGGAGGTGGCCCATCGAGGATGCGCGCGAACGTGTCGCCGATCGTCTCGGCGTGAAACGGTGACACGCCGGTGATGAGATGGAACAGCGTGGCGCCGAGCGACCACACGTCGGCGCGGGCATCGACATCGCGAGCCCCCGTGATCTGCTCGGGCGCCATGTACCGCGGCGACCCGAG
>JBBQJJ010000345.1:0-9589 GCA_038325805.1 Haliangiales bacterium | reverse complement strand
GCATCCGCGTGATCACCGCGAGGGCTCCTTGTAGCGCATCGACCGACCGTAGCCTTGGCAACAGGCTGCACGGATACACGTCAACGCCGATGCGCCGGATCCGACGCGCGAGCCACCAAAGACGCTGACCGCCTCTCCTCGCCTTCGCGCGGTCCGGCGTCGGAGCTCGGTGGCGAAAGGCGCCTCGCGGTTATTTGTGGTGGGTCAGATGGG
The DNA here is from genome assembly GCA_038325805.1 of Haliangiales bacterium. Lineage (GTDB taxonomy): Bacteria > Myxococcota_A > Polyangia > Haliangiales > Haliangiaceae > JABFXX01. Next base: position 9,376 of record JBBQJJ010000345.1, on the reverse strand, counting down.
TTGTTGGTCACGGTCACCTGGTTCGTTGCGCTAGGATCGCTGCATGCCCCGCCGCCTGACCATTCCAACGACGCTCGTCGTCGTGATGATCGGCGCGACCTCGCTCGTTGCCATGACCGCATGCGATGAGGGGGAAGAGCCGCCGCAAGAATGCATGATCGAAGGCACCTGCCCCGACGACGGCCGGGTCTGCCTGGACGAGCAGACTGCCGAAGCGTGCTGCCCTGTTTGTCCGGTCGACGGACAGCAATGCCCGGCAGGTTGCATCCTCGAATTCCCACCTGTTTGATGACCTCCAGGTCGCTCGGTCGAGCGACGCAAGCCACCGCAGACGGCCCGACGAATTGCCGTCGACGCCACGTCGCGCAACGCGTCGCCGAGCTGATCGCTCCCAAGCCGGCGACGCGTCATCGCGACCTTCGCCGCGGGTGACAGCTCCCGATCGAATGTTGTGGCGGTTGATCGAATGCCGTGGCGGTTAGAGCGACGCGATCGCCGTCTGCAGGCGATCCACCGCGAACAGCTCGAGCTCGGGATGCGCCCCACCCGCGCGCTGCAACCGCGCCAGGTTCTGCGTGGGGATCAGCGCACGCCGGAAGCCAAGCCGCGCTGCCTCCGCGAGGCGCTGCTCGCAGAGAGGAACCGCACGGATCTCTCCCGCGAGCCCGACCTCGCCGAACATGACCGTGTGGGCATCGAGCGCGCGCCCCCGCGCCGACGACGCGATCGCACAGGCGATCCCGAGATCGATCGCCGGCTCCGCGAGCCGCAACCCACCGGCGACGTTGACGAACACGTCGCGATCGAGGACGTCGCACGCCGCGCGTTGCGCCAACACCGCGAGCAGGAGAGACACGCGATTGGCATCCACGCCCGCCGCCGTGCGGCGCCCGACCCCTGCCGACGCCGGCGCGACGAGTGCCTGGATCTCGACGAGCAAGGGCCGCGCTCCATCCGCCGACGCGACGACCACCGACCCTGGTGCACCGATCGGCCGCTCTGCGAGCAGATGCGCGGACGGGTTCTGCACCTCGGCCATCCCGGCGCCGCGCATCTCGAACACGCCGATCTCCTGCGTCGAGCCGAAGCGATCCTTGTGTGCGCGCAGGATCCGATACGGCCCGCCATCGCCCTCGAGCTGGAGCACGACATCGACGATGTGCTCGAGCGTCTTCGGGCCTGCGAGGCCGCCATCCTTGGTGACGTGCCCGACGATGATCGTGGGGACGCCCGTGGTCTTCGCGTACTGCATCAGCCGGCTCGCACATTCGCGAACCTGCGCCAGCGATCCCGGGATCGAATCGAGCGAGGGCGTGTATGCCGTCTGGATCGAATCGATCGCGAGGATCGTGGGGCGCTCCGCGTGCGCGTGCTGGATCACCTTGTCGACATCCGTCTCTGCGACGACCGATAACCTCGCCGTCGCGGCTCCGACGCGCCGCGCGCGCATCGCCGTCTGCGCGACGCTCTCCTCGCCCGTCGCATACAGGATCTTGCCACCGCGCCCGGGGTTGGCTCGCCCGCCAACCACCGCGCGCGGTCCATTTTCCGGACTGGGCCGATCGTCAGCCAGTCCCGCCAGTGCCTGGATCAACAACGTGGACTTGCCGACGCCGGGATCTCCGCCGAGCAGCGCGAAGCTGCCGGCCACCAGGCCACCCCCGAGCACGCGATCGAGCTCGCCGATCTTCGTTGACAGCCGATCGTCCGCCGAGATCTCGGCGACCTCGGTGATCGGCGACGGTGCTGATCCATCCCCGAGCCCCAGGGCTCCGTTGGTTCGCCCGGCCGCACGCGAACCCTCACGCGCCTCGGTGAACTCCACCATCGTGGACCACGCCTGACACTGCGGGCACTTCCCCACCCACTTCAGCTCGGTGTGGCCGCACGCGGTGCACCCGTACGTGGTGCGATCGAGGCGCTTGGGTTTCGGCACGCGCTACTCGTACCACCCTGGTCTGACGTTCAGTGTTCAGCTCAGACGCTCGCGCACGCGGCCCAGCTTCTCGCGCAACCGGTTCGCGAGATCGTCGCGCCCGAGCTCGGTCGCGCGCTCCACGCCGACGCCGAGCCAGCGCACCGCATGGCTCACCGATCCCGCCGCCAGGAACGCGCGACTCGCCGACAGCGCGACCGCCACGTCACCGCGATCCTCGTCGTGGCGACGCTGGAACAGCACCTCGGCCTCGTCGAGCTTGCCGGCGCTGACGTAGTAGTCGGCGAGCCCGTCGCGCGCCGCGCCGATCCGCTCGTGCGCGCGTGGGAGATCCGTGAGCGCCGCGAGGGCACGCGCGTACGCCGCCACGAAGTCTTCGTACGTCCGCACCGTCATCTCGATGTCGCCCTTGCCGAGCTCGACGAGCAGCTCGAGGAACGGCGCGTAGAACACCAGCGGATCGATCGCACGGGACAGGACGCCCATCACCTGCGCGAGGTCGACGTGGCCGCCCTCGTGCGCGGCGGCCGCGAGGATCACGACTTCGATCGCGAGCGGCGACGCCGCGAACCTCACGTGTGCGGCTTCGACCCCGAGCTCGCGTACGACCTCCGAGACGCGCTCTGCTCGCGCCACGTGCTCGGTCACCTCGCGCCAGTCGAGGATGGTGTTGTTCGGAGGCTGTGGCACCCCGACAAACTCGTCGGCGACGAAGTGGTCGCCCCAGGTCTTCCCACCGGCCGTCAAAGCCTCGCGGGCAATCGCGATCTCGTCGGCGGTGAGCCAGCTGATCCGCATGTCGACCAAGACCACCGTACCATTACACGCCGAGTTCACCCAGCGTGCGCAACCGCGCCAGGTGCGCGTGCGGCCGAGATCTGGGTCTGCTTCTACTTCTTCGGCTTTGGCGTCGGCGCGGTCTTTTTATCGGGACCGGGTCCCGAACCCTTGGTGGCGCCACCGATCGAGCCGAGCTCGTCCTTCACGCGCTTGTCGGCCTCGGCATCCTTGCCCTTGTTGAGCTCGAGATACTTCTGAAACGCGGCGATCGCCTTGTCGTTGTTGCGCAGCTGCTTGTGGACGAACCCGAGGTCGAACCACGCATCCGCATTTCCGGGATCGAGGCCGACGGACTTCTCGTACTCACCCGCGGCCTCCTCGAACATCTCCTTGCGCCGGTACACGGTCGCGAGGTTGAAGTGAAAGCCCGGATCGTTGGGCGACAGCTCGACCGCTTTCTGGAACGACTTCACCGCGTCGTCGTTGCGCTTCGCATGGCGATACGCGACGCCGAGGTTGTTGAAGTAACCGCCGTCGGTCGGCTTGAGCTTCACCGCCATCTCGAGATCGACGATCGCGCCCGCGATGTCGCCCTTCTGGCGTTTCACGGTGCCGAGGTTCGAGCGAATCTGTGCGTCCTTCGGATCGATCTCCGCCGCGGTCTTCAGCGCGCCCAAGGCCTGATCGAGCTGCTTGTTGCGGTAGTACGCCATCCCCAGGTTCTCCCAGAGGTTCTTGTCCTTCTTGATGACGGCGGTCGCCATCTCGTAGGCCTTCACCGCGCGCGGGATGTCCTGCTTTCCCTTGTACAGGTTGCCCAGCGACGACCACGCCATCCCGTGCTTCGGGTTCGCGGCGACCGCGTTCTCGAGCTTCTTGATCGCGTCGTCGACCTTGCCCTCCTGCTTCAACGCGAGGCCCTGCTTGTAAAGGGCGTCGCTGTCTTCCGCATACGCGGTCGAGGAAGCAAGCGTCAGAGCAAGCAACAGGCGAGTGAACGACGAGCGCATCCGGTGTCCTCCAGGGCTGGCAGTTAGCCTACCAGATAGTGACGTGGCGCCCCCCACGGTTACTCAACGCGAACTTCTCCCAACGTCTCTCTCACGCGGCAAAACACCCCGTGCCCGAAAATCGTCATCGACCGCGCGACCTTCGGCGGGATGGTAGGGACTGCACGTTCTCCGCGACCATCTGCTGCGTCATCGATCACGCGTTCAACCAGCGCCTGTTCAGAGGGTCGCCCACCCGCGAAGCCACGCCGACAGTAGCCACGGCGCACTCGATCGACCGTCGAGGCCGCGCCTGAAATGATCCTTGGCGAACCGTTGGCGAAACGTCGGCGAAACGTCGGCGCGTTGGCGACGTTGTGACCCGGTCGAGTCCACGAGTCCGCGCACGCTTGTCCGAACGCACGTTCTCCGCGACCATCATCGATTCGATCACGCGTTCAACCCGCGCCTGTTCAGAGGGTCGCCAACCCGCGAAGCCACGCCAACCTTCAAGGAGTGGCACGCCCGCGCTCGATCGACCGTCGAGACCACGCCTGAAATGATCCTTGGCGAGACGTTGGCGGCGCGTTGGCGACGCTCTGACCCGGTCGCGTCGGACGACACCGCGCACGCTCGTCCGGACGCAAAACGGGCGCACGCCTGAGAGCGCACGCCCGTCTAGGAAACTTCTTCGAGCCCCGGTCAGGCCATCGCGCCGGACTCGGCATCCGGCTCGGCCTTGGCCGCGGCGATCGCCTTTGGTGCCTCGACCACCTCGATGACCGACTCGATGACCGACTTCTTCGCCAGCTCGCCCATCTCGATCTCCGCCAGCGCCTCTCCGCTCGCCGCGACGTCGCTCGACAGCTCCTCGAGCTGCTTGCTGTTCGCAGAATTCCGCGCCGCCTCGAGACCCGTTGCCGCGAGCTGAAACTTCTCGAGCGCCGCGACGTGGTTGTGCATGCGCGCGACCAACCGTTCCTTGCCCTTCGCGATGTGCGAGCGATAGCGATGCTGATCGTCGAGCGCCGCGCGCGCCGCCTGGTACTGCGCCTTCGCCTCGGGGTCGGTGGTGAGCGCGATCTTTCCATCGAGCTCGGTCATCCGCTGCGCCAGCTCCGCATCGCTCACACCGATCACCTTGAGCTCGGCGCTCTTCGCACCAACCTCGAGCGTCTTCAGCACGCCGTCGCGCACGAGGTTCTTGCCGCCCTCGTCCGCAAGCTCGTCCTTCGCCGTCTTCCAGATCGCCAGCGACCGATCGCACAGCGCCTTGACCTCGACATCCAACCCGAGCGGCATGCCCTTCACGGCCGCCGCCACGGGATCGCTCGACATCTTCAGATGCCGCGGCAGCAACGCGAACACGCCGACCATCCCCATCGACGCTGCGCTGATCCCGCCGAGCAACCACGCCGGAACCTTCGCCGTCTCGCGCGCCGTCGCGAACCGCATCGCACACCACATGCCGACCAGCGCCACGAACGCGGTCATCATCACGGTCACCGCGCCCTTGACGCCCCGCGGTCCGCCGATCGCCAACCCCAGTGCGAGTACACTCGCGGCAACCACGAAGGCCGCGGTCTGCGGGATTCCGGCGGCCCACGCCATCGTCGTCGCGAACAACGGAGCCACCGCCACGCCCGCTGCGGCCAGCCGCAGCTTCGCGTTGCCGTACCCCCACGCCGCTCCCATCGCCATGCCCGCCACACCGCCGATCAGCGGAGCAAGCGGAGTGACCGAATGCAAAGCAACTCCAGTGACGAACGCACCGCCGACCATGCCGGCGGCTGCGCGATGAAACGACGCGTGGTCGGCGAACCGAATGTCCATGAGGTCTTTCAACGCCCGTTGTGGGGCCGTCGATCTACAGACTCTCGAAGAACCGCAGCGTCCCAGCCTCCTCTAAGAGGTCGGAATCGTTGTGTACGGGTGTCGTGACAACGACTGGAGCTGCAGTTTTGAACGGACCCCTCGTCTTCGTTCTAGCCCCAAGGGGCCTAACGACAGAGGCACAACAGCCGTAGACGCGCGGAGTTGCACCTCTGGGTGGGAGTCCTGGCGCACAAAAAAAGGCCCTGCGCTCGCAGGGCCTCGGCTCAACCTTTCGTGGGTTGGTCCTAGAACGTCACGCGGAAGCCCAGCTGCACGCTGCGCGGTGCCTGCCGCGAGTTGAGCTTGCCGAAGTTCTGGTTCTTGAACGGCGTGAGGTTGGTCTCGGCGCCCGAGCCACCATCGATCGACTTGACGTGATCGAGGTCTGCCGCGTCGCCGCCGACCACCGGAATCGCCGAGTCGATCGTGTACTCCTCGTCGATGTCGAGCTCTTCCTGCGCGTTCAAGAGATTGAACACGCGGACGAAACCCTCGACCTTCGTGTTCTTGTTCACCTGATAGCCGTAGCTCAGGTGGATGTCAGTCTGGAACGTCACCGGCGAGCGCGCGATCGCGCCACGCGGCAGTAGGTACGACTCCTGGTCGCCGTAGATCGGGTGGGCAGCGAGCGCGTTGTGGGCGATGCCAGAGATCGCGCGGAAGCTGATACCCGTGGTGAGCAAGCCCGCCTTCTTCAGATCGAACAGGTAGAAGCCGTCGATCTTGACGTTGTGGGGACGGTCGAGACCCATGTTGCCGTAGCGGTTCGCCATCAGATCCGGCAGATCGTAGAGCGACGTCAGGTTCGGATCGAGCTGGCCGGTCTCCGTCGAGAACAACCCGGGGTAGTTACCCTTCGACACCGAGTAGGTGTACGACGCTTGAACGAGCGACTTCTTGGTCGGGCGCTGGATCGCGGTGAACTGGAGCGCATCGTAGTTCCGGGTCGGCTTGTCGAACTTGTCGACCGAGTCGAGCTGGCGAGCGCGATCGTCCTGCAGTGCGGCGAGGCTCTGCTTCTGGATATCGCAGTTGGGACCGGTGTCATCGAAAGAGGTGCAGCCCGACTGCATGAGAATCTGCGCCGACTGCGTGCGGAGATCGTCCGCTTCCGCGGAGAAATCACCACCCGGGTTGGTGATCAGGTAGTTCGAACCACCGTCGGTCGAGACGTCCTCGATGACCTGCGGCAACGAGCGATGGATGTACGAGACACCGATCTTGAGGTCCGGGATCAGCTCGTACTCCGCGCCAAGGATGACTTCCTGCGTGTACTGCCCCTTGAGACCCGGAGACACGAACTCCGTGCCTTCACCGAGGATGAAGCGGTCGAGACGTTGCGAGCGTGGGCACTGCGCGAGCACCGCACCGATATCGATGCCAGGAGTGAAGTTGACGTCGCAGTTCGGGTCGTACCCAGCCTCGGTCGGCAGGCGACGACCCTGGTTGACGTTCTGGAAGTTCGTGATCTCGCCACCAAACGCACGGACGTTAATGTCCATCGGGACATTCTCGTAGAATCGGCCGAAGTGACCGTACACCTTCGACTTGCCTTCTTGGGTCGGGTCGTAGATGAAGCCGAGACGCGGCGCGAGCAAGTTCTTCAGCTCGTACCCCTTCTCCGGAATCACTTCACCCTGCGGTGAGACCTGACCCTGAAGGGCCTTGGCGACGAAGCCGGTCTGCTGCTCCCACCGGATGCCGGCGTTGAGCGTCAGGTTCGGGCGAATCTGCCAGCTGTCCTGGATGAAGGCCGCGAACGAGTGGTTGACGGTCTGGGCGTTGATCGCCTCGGCCTGCTCGCAAAGCGCACGTCCACCGGCGCAGATGGTCTGGCCCACTGGCAAGGAGGAAGCGAAGTCCGGATCGTTGAGCTCGCCGGCTTCGAGGTTGCGGATCACGCGCAACTGCTCGCGAAGGAGAAAGCGACCCGGGCGCAGCGCGTCCGGCATGCCGTCGCCATCGGTGTCGGCCGGAACGTCCGCGCCGCGCTGATAGAACGCACCACCGGTGAACGCACGGCGCGAATCGTAGGTCGCACGATCGACGTCGATGCCGGCCCTGAACGTGTGATAGCCAGCGACCTTCACGCGCTGCGTGATGGACGCGGCGAGCGTGGCGCGATCGTTCGTTCGCTCCTCCAGGAAGCCGAGGCCCTGGCTGCGGTAGCCGACGATCGGACAGTTGCGGATCATCGGGTACGGATCATTCGCCGCACCATCGTTGCAAGCGTCGATGTTGTTCTCGAGCGCCGCGAAGTCGAACAGCGAGCGCTCGAAGTTGAAGTCGACACCCGCGAGGTTCTGCCCCTGGTTGAGCACCTTCTGGTTGACGTAGCCGCGATGGAAGCCGAGCACGGCGTCGGCCTGCGTCTTGCCCTCGTTGAACTTCGACGTCCACTTGCCGGCGACATCGTAAGCGCCATCCTCGAGGCGGAACCGCGAGTTCTCCGGGTTGCGGACGATGCCCGACGCTGCTTCGCCGGACCGAGGATTGCCGAACGCGCTGATCTGGAACTGATTGTTCTGATCGATCGCGCCGTTGATCTTCGCGGTGAAGAAGTAGGTGGTCAGGTTCTGCGTGATGTCGCGAGCCGACACCGGCTCGTGGAGCGTGAAGCCCGTGTCGGGATTGACGTCGGGAACACCGTCCTGGTCAGCGTCGACCTGGCTCTGCACCTTGCGTGTGACGTCGAGCTTGGACTGCGACGGGTTGATGCCGACGTGGAACCACAGCTTCTTCGGGATGATCGGTCCGCCGATCTCCGCGCCGACGTCGTAGGCGAAGTTGAGGTTGGTCTCGCTGTCGATCGAGTTGCCCTCGCGCTGGATTGCCTTCGCGTTCGCCACCAGTGCGCCCGGCGTGAAGTAGCCGAACACCGAGCCGCGGAACTGATCCGAGCCCGACTTGGTGACCACGTTGACGATACCGCCGGTGGCGCGACCGAACTCGGCGTTGTAGCCGCCCGTGATGATCTCGGTCTCCGCGATGAACTCGTTGGGGAGGTTGCTCGAGACGCCGCCGAAGCCGGTATCGGTCGTGTTGATTCCCTCGACGACGTACACGTTCTCCGCTGACCCAGCACCCGACAGCGACACGCCGTACTGATCGTTCTGCGCGCCAGCCGCCGAGCCGAGCACACCCGCGAAGGTGCGCCCCGTGGGGATGTTACGGGTGTAGTCGTCCGTGACCGTGAAGCCAGTCTTCGTCGAGCCCTGATCGATGATCGGCACCGAGCCCTTGAGCTCGATGATTTCGCCCGGGCCTGCCTTGCCAGCAGACACCGCGCTATCGACGGTGACGTTGACGACGGCTTCCTTGCCGAGCTGGATGAGCACGTTCGGTCGGCTGAACGGCTGGTTGTTATAATAAATGGTCAGCGTGTAGAGGCCGGGCGGCAGCGAGTTGATGAAGTACTGCCCGGTCTCGTCCGTGATCACGACCTGCTCGCCGACGAGGGCGGGCGAAGTGGCGACGACGGTCGCGCCGATCGCCGGCTCACCCGTCGCCTTGTCCTTGAGGACGCCGCGGAGGCTACCGACGGTGGCGCTGGACTGCGCCGAGGCATCAGTGGGGTTGATGAGATGGGCGCCGCCGAGGACACCCAGTGCGAGGAACGCTTGAAAAAGCTGTTTGCGCATGATGGGTCCCTTCAGGGCGTCGCCGTGTTGGTGTTGAAGCAGAGCGTGAAGTCAGCCGCTCCAGGTAGCGCACCGGCGCCGCCTGCGAGGTCTGCGATCGCGTTGTCGTCGGTGAACGTGACCGAGTAGAAGCTCTCGGGATCCCACGCGAGATC
>JBBQJJ010000344.1:0-9629 GCA_038325805.1 Haliangiales bacterium | reverse complement strand
GCCGAAGTCCGCGTCAGGCTCGGAGGTCACCGCGTAGCGAAACGTGTTTGCTCCCCCACCGGCGGCACGCACGGCATCGGCGAGTGCACGGACTTTCGGTCGCGTCGCGGCGGCCGGCTCGTCGATCGGGATCGCGAACGGGATCTGGCCCGAGTCCTTGGTGGCGGCGATCCAGGCACGGACCTCACCGGCGGCAGTCGCGGGATCCTCGGAGATGACGGCGGGGATGAACGGGAACCCGGCGAGCAGCGGCTTGCGTGCCTGGTAGGCCTCGAGGCTGAGGTCGGGCGAGAGCAGCACGCCGTGCGCGCGAAACAGATCTATGCACTCGCGCTCGAGCTCGTTCGCTGCTCGCGGTGTCGCCGTCGCGGGCTGGTCGGTCTTGCCGCCTGCCCACGCGAGCTCGCGTTGATCGAAGTACGCCCAGACGTCGAGGCGCAGGGGTGGGAGCGTCAGCGGTGCGACCGTCAACGTCACGGGGATGCGCTGCCCCGCGACGACGAGCTCGCCGGTGCGCGTGCCCTCGGCATCGCGAGGAAGCGCGATCTCGAAGTACGCCGGGTTGGTCGTCGGCGAAGCCGAGGCGGTCAGACCCTCGGGATACTCGCCCTCGCCTTGCGAGCCACCGTACATCGAGGTCGAAGGACGCGAGACGACGACGGTCTCGACGGAGTAGCCGCGCACCTCGACGCCGGGGATCGCGAGCGTCGTCGGGCCCGTGGCGCGATGGAAGATCTGGAAGCCGAGCGTCTCGCCACGGGCGGCGACGAGCTCGAGCGTACCGTTGACGAGCCACGGTGACGACGGCGGGAGCCCCCCTGCCTTGACGCGCACCGATTCTCCGACCACGAGCAGCGGTGGCGACGGTGGAACATCTCGCTTGCCGCCACACGTACCGCAGCTCGCGATCAGGACGAGAAACCAGCGATGCATCGGGCGCCGCGATGATAGTCGACCGGGGACAACCGATGCAGCTCGCGATCGTCAGAGACCGAAGAACTCGGTGATCTTGCGCCGGATCCGCTCGGCCTCGGAGAGGTGCTTCGACTTCTGCGATGCCGCATCGAGGCCATCGCGTGCGGCGATCAGCTCGACCTGTCGCTTCGCGATGCGATCCGACAGGCCGTGCGCGATCTCGGGGCGCGCGAGCAGTACCTTCTCGAACGACTCCTTCGGCAAGCGAAGGCACTCGACGTCGGTGATCGCGACGACATCCGCGGACCGCGGCTCGCCGGTGACGAGGCCCATCGCACCGAAGATGTCGGGCGCGGTGATCTGCGCGACGAACAGAGGGCGATCAGGTTCGCCGCCCGGGCCATCGGGATCGATGTTGGTGCGCACCTCGGCGCGGCCCTCGGCGAGCACGTACAGCCAGTGCGCGGTGGCTCCCTGCTTGGTGATCGTCTCGCCGAGGCTGTAGCCGGCATCGTTCATCGACTGCGCGAGCGTGCGCAATTCGTCGTCGGTGAACGGCTGGAACAGCGGGATCTTGCGCAGCACGTCCATACGCTCACCGACCTCGCGGCCGAGGCGACGGGTCAGCACGTCGTCGGGGAGATCCATGTACGCGAGCGCGGCCGGGATGCCGATCTGGATGCCGTGGCGGCGCAGCGCCGAGAAGATCCGCGCGCGGATCCGCGAGCTAGTGGACTCTTCCTTCGCGAGATCGACGCACGAGTACCGCACGATGTAGCTGCCGAGGGCGTCGCGATTGTCCTTCGACGAGACATCGAGGCAGTGCGTCGTGGGCGGTGGGTCGTCGGCGACGTTGTCGATCGCGGCGAGCTTGAGCGCCTCGTCGACCGCGCGGATCACGCGGTTCGGGGCATGGCGAAAATCGACGTTGAACATGACGCCGATCCGCTGCGCGACCTCTTCCCCGTCGCGACGCCCGAGGATCGTGATGCTGGTCGCGAGCAGCAGCGCGTTAGGCACGATCACGGTCGAGAAATCGCGGAGCTCGACCACCGTGTGCCGCCAGCGCACCGCGCGCACGCGACCGAACCGCCCCGGAGGATTGCTATCGAGCGCGACCCAATCGCCTTCCTTGATCGACCCGTCGAGCTGGAGCGCGACGCCGCCGAGGATGTTGCCGAGCGTGCTCTGCAGCGACAGGGCGAGCACGGCCGACACCACGGCGCCGGAGACCAGCGCACTCGACGCGTCGAGACCGCGTTGACCGAGGATGATCAGGATCACCGCGATCGCACCGAGCCCGACGACGAGATCGCTCGCGATCCGTGGCAGCTGGATCCCGACGGTGGGCAGCACGACGGAGAACACGATGGTCGACGAGATCGAGATCAGCAGCAGGCCCTGCAGCAGCGAGCCGACGAGGGTCATGTTGTCGGACCAGGTCGGGCGATCGATCGTGTCGAACGCGATCGCACCACCCACCGCCGAGGCGTACATGGCGTAGAGCACGACCATGCGCCGCAAGCGCGGGCGGTATTGCGGATGCACCACGTTGACGGCGGTCGCCGTCACGACGACGGCGACGAACAGTCCGATCAGCCACGGCAGCTCGTCCCACAGCACAGCCGCTAGAATGCCATCGCTCACACGCCACGTGACGTTCGGGCAACGGCGTTTCGCGCCTGGCGGTCAGTGACGGAAATGCTCCTCTCTCGCTTTGCATCGGCGAGCGCTCTCGTTGCGCTCGCCGGTGTCCCCGCGCACGCGGATGAATCCCCTGTGGTCGAGGTCGTGCCCGTGGACGATTCGCCCCACGCCGTGGTCGGGCCAAGAGCCGTCGTCAACTCCGAGCCGACCGGGACCTTCGTGGTCGGAGTGGGCGTGTCACCCGACGAGGGGTTCCTGGCGCACGCCGCGGTCATCCAACCCGATCTGTTCCGTACCGGTCAGAGACTCGCGCTGACGGCAGACATGTCCGCGATCCGCCAGCGAGCGGCGCTGACCTACGACGTCCCGGTTCTGCCGGACCTCGATCTCCACACCGAGCTGTTCACGCAACGTCGCGACCTCGGCCAGTTCACGCGCGAAGGCACAGGCGGCGAGCTCGGTCTGTCCTACAAGCTCGACAACCACACGCGGATCTACGGTCGCTATCGCCTCGAGGCGGTGAGGACCGCGCTCGGCACGGACAGGAAACCGAGCGACATCCCGTCGATGATGGACCGCGAGCTCGGTAACGGCAACGTCGCGACGCTCGGCGCCGGCATCGTCTACGACACGCTCGACGAGCGCTTTCTCCCACGCCGGGGCACGCGGTTCGAGCTGTTCACCGACCGCGCGGATCCTCGGTGGGGCAGCGACTACACGCTCGAGCGCACCGGCGGATCGGTCGATCACGCGCGCGGGCTCGGTCCGTTCACGCTGCGCCTGCACGGCCACGCGGCGTACATCCGTGGCGACGTGCCGCTCTCGGAACGGCTCCAGCACGACGGCCACGCCGAGGTTCGCGGCTACGCGCTCGACTCGTTGCCGCCGCTCGGCAGCAACCTCGAGGCGGTCGGTCGCGTCGAGCTCGAGCTGCCGGTGTGGAACAAGGCCGGGCTGTCGATCGCGGGCTTTGCCGATGCCGGGCTGCGCGAGAACACCGACGCCATGTACGGCTCCACGAGTCCGCTGCTCCAGCGCTCGGTGGGGTTGTCGATCATCTGGCGCTCTCCGATCGGTCCGCTGCGGTTCGACTGGGCGGTGCCACTCGACGGTGACAAGCGCGACCGGCAGTTCCTGTTCGGCTTCGGCGGCTCGTGGTGACTACTGCGTGACGAGGGTCGCGCGCAGGGCCTGCGGATCGTCGGTCAGCTCCATCGTGACCTGGAACGGGACCCCGCTCGAGCTCGCGGTGGTGATCGCGTTGCAGAGCGCCTGGCTGCACTCGATCGTGGTGCCGAGCATGTCGAGCTGCGTGCCGGTGCCGGAGAAGAAGCCGGAGCCACCCGGGAACGACAGCTCGAAGGGCGCGGTGATCGTCTCGTTCTCGACCACGGTCTCGATCAAGATGAGGTTCTCGCTCGAACCGTCGGGTATCGGCTCCGCGACCACCTCGCGACGAAACGTGATCTCCGACTCGACGCCCCAGCGATGCGTGTAGCCCTCGATGCCGGAGAACACCAGCTCCTGCGGCTTCTGCACCGGCACCATGGAGAGGCACATCACCGGACCGAAGCCCTGACACGGTACGCGCAGCGGCGCGACGATCGCGGTCTGGGTTGGTGTCGAGCCGTGCTCGGTACAGGCGGTGAGGAGCAGGAGGGCGAGTGCCGGTTTCATGGCACCGATCCTACAGCGACACGGCGGTGGCACGCAGCGTCTGCGGATCGTCGGTGAGCTCCATCGTGACTCCGAACGACGACTCGCTGAGGTCGGCGGCCACGATCTGGTCGCAGACGCCGGCTTCGCAAACCACCGTCGTACCCAGCATGTCGAAGGTGGTGCCCGATCCGGTGAACCAGCCGGGGCCCGTTTCCGGGAAGTCGAGCTGGAACGGTGCCGTGATGGTCACGCTCTCGTCGAGGACCTCGAGCAAGACCAGCCTCTCCCCCGGACCATCGGATTCCGGAGAATCGAGCTCCTCGCGGTAGAACGTGATCTCCGATCGGGTTCCCCAGCGGTGGACGAAGCCCTCGATCCCGTAGAACTCCGGGTGCGGCGGCTCCTGATCCTGCGCCATCACCAGACACAGCGTGCGCACGAAGTTGGCGCAGGGTTGGCGCAGCGCATCGACGGTCGCGGTCTCGGTGGGATTGTCACAGGCAACGAGCAGCGCGATGAGGATGGTCAATCTCGACATGCTCGGGCCGTCTGCGACTCGCATACCGCGCCAAGCCTGCGGAAGTGCTGTGCGCGTTGTCATCGAGATCGGGGCGGCCTGACATGATTGTCGCGGCTGGCGCGCGATCACCCAATCCGCTGAACGATCTGGCGGGCGATCCGGATGCCATCGAGTGCCGCGGAGACGATTCCTCCAGCGAACCCGGCGCCCTCGCCGCACGGATACAGACCGGCGAGATCGGGTGACTGCAGCGATTCGCGATCGCGCGGCACGCGCACGGGTGAGGAGGTTCGCGACTCGACGCCGACGAGCACGGCTTGATCGGAGAGATAGCCGCGCATCTGGCGATCGAACACGGGCAAGGCCTCGCGGAGGCGCTGTGCGAGTGGGAGCCCCGTGGCGTCGAGCACGGCTCCGAGATCGGTGGCGGTGAGGCCGGGCTCGTAGCTGGTGGTCGGGACCGTCGACGAGGCCTTGCCGCGGACGAAGTCGGTGGCCCGCGTGGCCGGTGCGCGGAGCTCGCCACCACCGGCGGTCGCGGCGGCTCGCTCGAGGCGGCGCTGCAGCTCGACACCGCCGAGTGGTGCGGAGAGGCCGACGCGACCGAGATCCGCGACCTCGATCGCGACGACCAAGCCCGAGTTCGCGTACGGCGAATCGCGGCGCGACAGACTCATGCCGTTGACGACGAGGCCGTCCTGCTCGGTCGAGGCGGGCACGATCCAGCCACCGGGACACATGCAGAACGAGAAGGCACCGCGGCCATCGCTCGGCGTGAAGGCGAGCTTGTACGCGGCCGCAGGGAGCTTGAGGTGACCGGCCGAGCGGCCGTACTGGATGCGATCGATGAACGGCTGCGGATGCTCGATGCGCACGCCCATCGCGAACGCCTTCGCCTCGAGCCCGACGTTCGCACGGCCGAGGAGCTCGTGGACGTCACGCGCCGAGTGGCCGGTGGCGAGCACGACGGCGCGGCCCAGGAGCTCTTCGTCGCCGAGCCGCACCCCGACGGCGTGGCCCTCGCGGGTGATCAGATCGGTGACGCGCGCGCCGAACCTGAACTCGCAGCCGGCGCGCTCGAGGCGCTCGCGGATCGCGGTGATCACTTTCGGTAGCTTGTTGGAGCCGATGTGCGGGCGTGCGTCGACGAGGATGTCCCCGGGTGCGCCGTGAGCCGCGAGGATCTCGATGACGTCGCGCGTATCGCCGCGCTTGTGCGAGCGCGTGTAGAGCTTGCCGTCGGAGTACGTACCGGCGCCGCCTTCGCCGAAACAGTAGTTCGAATCGGGGTCGACGGTGCCGTGCTGGGTGAGGCCCTTGAGATCGCGGCGACGAGCCTGCACCTGCTTGCCGCGATCGAGGACGATCGAGCGCACGCCGGCGCGCGCGAGCTCGTAGGCGCAGAACAAGCCCGCCGGTCCACCGCCGACGACGATCACCGGCTCACCCGCGACGTCGCGCGGCATCGGGCCGCCGAGCTGTTCGGACACCGCGGAGCCGAGCACGACGTGAAACCGCACGCGGCCGTGGCGTGCATCGATCGAGCGCTTGCGAACTTCGATAGGAGGGAGATCCGTGACGCGCACGCCGAGCTGCTTCGCGAGCAGCGTCGCGAGTGCGGCGGCATCGTCAGGATCGTCGAGGCCGAGCTCGACGCTGTAGTCTTGCTCCGGGTCGAGCTTCATGGCAGTGCGCTGGCGTGGCAGTGCGGCTCGTACTACGTTCGGCCAATGCGCACAATCATCTTGGTGGCGATGCTCGCGGTCGCCAGCTGCGGCGGCAAGAAAGATCCTGGTGGCGGCGGTGGAGGCACTGGGACCACCGCAGATCCGGGCTCGGGTGCGAAGCCTGTCGAGCCCGACAAGCCGATGACCTGCCCCGCAGGCAATGTCGTCCAGGACGGCAAGTGCGTCGCGGTGATCACCGCGGAGAAGATCGACGCCGTGGTCAAGCAGCAGACGCGGATCGACGACCTCGCGAAGCTGCTCGACAAGATCGACATCGTGTCCGCACCGATCGAGCTGCTCGGCGCATTCCGCAAGCTCGAGGAGTGGAAGAAGCTGACGGAGTCCTACTCCGACCTCAAGAAGATCGACGAAGTGGTCGCGACGCTCGACAACGCGGTGAAGACGCTGCGCACGTTCAAGGCCAGCCTCGGCGAGGCCTCCGGCAAGCTCGGCAACCTCAAGGGCGAGCTCGATCGCCTGATGAAGGACGCCGGCGCCGCGAAGAAGATCGAGGAGGTCCGCGCGCAGGTGTCGTCGCAGCTCAAGTCGACGTTCGAGCCGCTCGCGGCCCAGGTCGCCGATACGATCAAGAACGCGCTCGCGCCGCTCACCGCGCAGCTCGAGGATGTCGGCGACATCATCATCGCCACCTGCGTGATCGCGAAGCGCAGCGGCGGCGCCGACACCAAGGCGCTGTGCGACAAGGCGAAGGGCCTGTTCGCGGGTGCCACCGCCTTCCTCACGGACCTCAAGGACAAGCCGGCGAAGCTGTTCGACGAGGTCTACGGCGAGATCGAGAAGCAGCTCGGGCTGCTGATCGATGCCGAGTCGAAGAAGCTCCTCGATGCCGCGCAGGTCAAGGTCAACGAAGCCCTGAGGCTGCCGCCGGCTGGTTCCGGCCCCGGAGAGGCTGCTGGATCCGGATCCGGATCCGGATCCGGCTCGGCGAAGTAGCACGCACGCGCGTGTCGGGGCGCCACCTCGATCAGTTCACGTCGTCGGCGTCGTCGTCCTCGTCGTCCTCGTCGTCCTCGTCGTCCTCGTCGTCCTCGTCGTCCTCGTCGTCCTCGTCGTCGGGCTCGGCCTCCGCCGGGACCCACGTCGCGCCTGCGGCGGCGCGCGCAGCCTCGAAACCCTCGACCTTATCGAAATCGCCGAGCCAGGTACGAGCCTCGACTGCCTGCCAGCCCCAGTCCTCGGCGAGCACACGAAACATCGCCGGCATCAACCGCGGGTCCGCTGGCGTGCCCTCGAGCAGCTTCCACTTCACGTGCGGGTTGACGTGACGGAGCATGCGATCGAACAGCGCGACCGTCGCGGTGTCGAGCTGGGCATCGCGCAGTAGCTCGATCGCTGCTGCGAGGAGCTCGGCATCCGGGTCGAGGAGCGGCCAGTTGCCGGTCGGTGCTCGGTCGAGCACCTCGGAGACTGCACGGATCGTCGCCGGGCGAGCCGCCAGCACGCGTCGGCGCGCCGCCTCGGCGACCAGAAGCCAACGACCGACGACGTGTGGGTCCGCGATCCACGAGGCGAGTGCAGCCTCGTCGAGAGCTGCCGCGGCGCGGCGATCGAACACCGACGCGACCGGCACCGGCGTACCGAGCTGCGCGAGCATCGCGTGAGCGCGGGCACGGATGTCGTCCTCCGCGAATCTCGTCAGCCAGGTCAGATCCTCGGGATCGACCGCAGCCGGCATCGCCGCCGCAGCGCCGAGAGCGATCCGCAGCGAGCGCACGGTGTCATCGTGATCGAGGCCCACACGCGTCAACGCGGCGTGCATCAGCGCGACCGTCGCGGCGGTCGGAGTCGCCGTGCCACGCGCGAGTGCGAGTGCGACCTGGCGCGCCAGATCGCTCGACGGATCGTCGGGCTGCCCCGCATGCGGCGTGTTCTCGAGCAGCTTGCGCGCGGCATCGCGACGCGGTGCCGGCAACTGCCGCACGATCATGCCGTACGCGACATGGCTCTCGGCAGCCAGGCTGGGGTCGTCACCGCGGACGACCGCGAGCAGGCTAGCCAGCACGCCGTCGTCGATGCTCTGCGGTGCTTGCCGCATACACGCGGCGAGCGCCTCGGCGGCGACCGGCCTTCCGGCATCGTGGGCATCGCCCTCGATCGAGATCATCTGGGTCAATCCACCGATCGCTAGCGGGTCGGCGATCTCGCCGAGTGCCCGTGCGGTGAGGAGGCGAAGCTCGAGGCGCTTCGGATCGCGAGCCGTGTCGTCGAGGATCTGCAGCATTCCCGGCACGCTTTCGGCGTCGCGCAGTGCGCCGAGGATACCGACCGCGGCGAGGAGGCGAGCGTCGTGGCGTGACGACAGCGCGAGCAAGGGGCGCAGCGTCGGCGCAGCGCGATGGTCGAGGAGCCCTCCCCTCGCACGCGCGGTCAGGACCTCCGCGGCGTGGACGGTGAGCTGCCGGCTCTGGGCGGTGCCGACACTTACGTCATCGTCGTCCTCGTCCTCGTCATCGTCATCGTCGTCGTCGTCATCCTCGTCGGCGTCGTCGTAGTCGTCATCGTCTTCGTCGTCGTCATCGTCTTCGTCGTCGTCGGCGTCAGCGGACACTTCGTCGTCGTCATCCTCATCGGACTTGACCTTGTCCTTCGATCCGCCCTTGGCAGTCAGGCGAACAGGCTTGTCGTCGGCGTCATCGTCGTCGGCGTCGTCCTCATCGTCATCGTCATCGTCATCGTCATCATCATCATCGTCGTCATCATCATCGTCGTCGGACGCCTCGGCCGCATCATCGCCGTCGTCGTTCGCGTCGTCGTCTCCGTCACCGTCGTCCTCGTCGGACGTGTCCTTGACCGTCGGCTTCGACGTACCTTTGGCAGTCAGGCGGCTGGCCTCGTCCTTCTCTTCCGCGTCGAAGATCGCGTCGACCTCGCTGTCGCCATCCTCGTTGTCCTCGTGGTCCTCGCTGTCCTGGTTGTCCTCGTTGTCCTCGTCCTCGTCCTCATCGTCCGCGTCGGACTCTGCGGAATCATCCGCGGTGACGATCTCGATCGCGAGCTCGCGCAGCATCTGCGCCAGCTCGTCCTTCGACCACTCGTGCTGACCTTCGATCCACGCGTCGACACCCTTCTCACCACCCGCCGCGTGCTCCGCTAGCAACGGATTGCCACCGAGCACGAACGGCTCGCTGGTGTCGCCCATC
>JBBQJJ010000343.1:0-9653 GCA_038325805.1 Haliangiales bacterium | reverse complement strand
AAGGCTCGCTCGCTGTTCGTCTTCGATGGTGCCGCGGTACCGTTGTCGATCGGCGGCATCCCGCAGGTCACGAGCGATGCACCACGCGAGCCGCAGCCGACATCGACGCAAACAGCAGAGCCTGTGTCCAGCATGACTCGCTGTTCGTCGTCGATGGCGGCGGTCTGTCGTCGATCGGAGGCGGCCCAAAGGACGCCACGCGAGCCGCAGAGGACATCGACGCAACCAGCAGAGCCTGTGTCGAAGTATGACTCGCTCACTGTTCGTCGTCGATGGCGCGGCGGTTCGACCGAGCCTGTGTCGAGCAAGGCTCGCTCGCTGTTCGTCGTCGATGGCGGCGTCTGTCGTCGATCGGCGGCGGCCCACGGGTCGCCACGCGAGCCGCAGAGGGAAGCATGACTCGCTCGCTGTTCGTCGTCGATGGCGCGGCGGTTCGGCCGAGCAGTTGTAGAGCACGGCTCGCTCGCTGTTCGTCGTCGATGGCGGCGGTTCTGTCGTCGCTCGGCGGCGGCCCACAGGTCGCCACGCGAGCCGCAGAGGACATCGACGCAACCAGCCGAGCCTGTGAAGCAGGACTCGCTCGCTGTTCGTCGTCGATGGCGCGGCGGTGCCGCCGTCGATCGGCGGCGGCCCACAGGTCACGAGCGTGGATCAATCCCAAGCCCGTAGAGGATGTCGCTGGAACAGGTCGACTGAGCCTTTGTCGAGTTGACTCGCTCGCTGTTCATCGTCGTGGCTGCCCGAGTGACCACGTCTTGTGCAATCGGGCGTGACGCTCGGGCGACAGGTGCTGGCGGCGCTCGGCAGGGCGACAGGTGCTGGCGGCGCTCGGCAGGGCGACGGGACGCGCAGAGTCTCTGCCGAGGAACGTATGCACAGCTCCGCTGAGTCTTCGCCAGGCCGCTTCATCGCCACGAATTTTCGTGACCATGCTGCGTAGTTTCATGCGATTGCTCGCTGGCATGCACCGTGCTCCTCGCCTGCGCATGCGGCTCCTCGCCTTCCCCCTCACCCTCGCCCTGGTCCCCGCTCTCGCGTCTGCCGTCGCTGCCGAGACCAAGGTCGTTGTCGGTGTCAGTGCCGGTCTGTTCCACAACAAGGAGGACGCCGAAGCCGGATTCGACTCGACCGAGACGCTCGGGCTGTGGGGCCGGGTCGGGCTCTCGAAGCGGCTGTCCGCGCAGCTCGAGATCGCGCGTCACCAGAGCCAGCAGGGTTGCGACACGTGCACCTTCGGCACGGCGACCGACGTCCGTGTGTTCAGCGGTCTGATCGTCATCGACCTCACCGACGGCGGCCGCTGGGTGCCGACGATGCTGGCGGGCATCGGCATCGACCGCGACGACGGATCGATCCCGACGAGCGGCTCGCACATCGAAGGTGGTTTCGGGCTCGAGTATCGCGCCAACGGCGGGCTGACGATCGGAGCCGATGCGAGGCTCGGCGGTCGCTCGATCGATGACGACGCGACGATTCAGGTGGATGCCGCCAACTCGATCCGCTTCGTTGGCCCGACGGTGATGCGAGAGGGGGAGTACCGCGCGATCCGAATGACGCTGGGCGTCCGCTTCTAGCGCAACCCGAAGGGACTACCCTTGTCCGAGCTACGATGCCTCGGATGCAGACGTGCTTGGTGATCGCGGCACTCGCGATCGGCGCCTGTGGTGGCGGCGAGGAGACCAAGCCCCGCGTCGCCCGCGAGAGCGCGCCGAAGCGGAAGCCCACGTTCGCGACCGAGGCGATTGGCCCGACCTCGAAGTTGACGCCCGAGGTCCAGCGAATGATGGACCCCGAAGGTTTCCTCGAGGCCGAGACCCCGAAGCCCGGCGAGTGGCGGTACGAGCATCGCGAGCATCCGCAGTCGTTCGACGCGTGGATTCGGAGCAAACCGAACATGCCCTACGAGGGCAGGAACACGATCTACCTGTTGCCGCTCGGCGAGTTCCCGGCCGATGCACCGGCGCTCGCGTCGATGACGAAGCTCGTGCACGCATACTTCACCCTCGAGGTGAAGCTATTGCCGGCGGTACCACTGACGGACGTGGTCGCGAAGAAGCGCATCAATAGTGTCACCAAGAAGCCACAACTCCTCGCCCCCGACGTGTTGGATTGGCTGGAGAAGCGCGTTCCTGACGATGCGTTCGCGTTGATGGCGGTGACGATGACCGACCTGTATCCCCAGGAGAGCTGGAACTTCGTGTTCGGGATGGCGTCGTTCGAAGACCGTGTCGGTGTTCAGAGCTTCGCGCGCCAGGATCCGGCGTTCCAGGGCGACAAGCGCACTGCGGGATGGCAGACGCTCGCGCTGCGACGCGCGACGTGGACGGTGATCCACGAGGTCGCGCACATGTTCGGGATGCACCACTGCCAGTACTACCAGTGCGTGATCGGCGGCAGTAACAGCCAGGAAGAAGCGGATCGCGCACCGCTGCATGCGTGCCCGGTATGCATGCACAAGCTGTGGGCGGCCATCGAGTTCGACCCGGTGAAGCGCGAGCAAGAGCTTGCCACCACGCTGCGCGATCTCGGGATCACCGACGAGGCGGAGTGGTCGGATCGCCGCGCGTCGTGGATCAGGGCCGGCAAGCGCTGAGCTCGTTGATGTCGGTCCGGTGCAGCGTGAGCAGCTGCAACCGAGTCGGAGAACAGAGTCACGGATCGAGACCTGCAAAGGGCGACTCCCATGCGCGGACCCGATGAAGTGAGCAGGGCTGCGCGCGGGATCAAGAAACTGCGCCACTCCTCATGCGCGGACCGATGACGCGAGCAGACGTTGAGCGCGGTAGTAACCGAGTCGGATCACACGTCGTGGATCGATCCACGGCAACGGCGACCGTGGACCGTCCTTAGAGATCGATGCGCTCGCGCCAGGTGGCAAGCGGACCGACCTTGAAGCGGACATCGCGGAGCACCGTCGAGATGCAGTCGGCGAGCCGCCTCGGGAGATCGGTCTCGAGCACGTTGAGGAACTGGACGTTGCCTTGGGCGTCGACGCTGACCTCGATCTGAACGTAGCCGCCGCCGAGACCCTGCTTCGCGGCGGCCCGAGTGCACGCGGAGAGCTTGCCTTGGTCAGTGCCGGCCTTGAGCTCGGAGCGGCGCACATTGATGTCGGCGTAGGCCGGTGCACGCGACACCGGCGGCTCGGGATGAAGGTCGAGCCGAGCGGGTTGCTTGGCGTGGGCGACGACGTCGATCCAGCCTGCCCGACGGAAGCGACCCTGATTGTCGATCGCTTCGACGGTGTGGCGACCCGGCATCACACGGACGCGCATCGGCGCATCGCCGAGCTCGACACCATCGAGGCGGATAGCGCGACGACTCGCCGTGGCGATGTCGAGCGGCGCGGAGTTGCCGAGCGTCGTCAGGTCCCAGATCGGCATCGACAGCGGCATCGCGTCGGCGAGCTCGGTGACCTCGTCGATCGAGAGTGCGGCGACCGTCTCGCCGAGCACCGGGTTGTTGGTGGGGATGACGAGGCGGCGCGCGGCACCGACGTCGCGTTGACCGCTGGCATCGCGGACGGCGACGAGACCGTGACGGCAGGACACGGCGGTGGACTTGGTGGTGTGAATGACGCGGAACT
This sequence comes from Haliangiales bacterium, assembly GCA_038325805.1. Classification (GTDB taxonomy): domain Bacteria; phylum Myxococcota_A; class Polyangia; order Haliangiales; family Haliangiaceae; genus JABFXX01. The sequence continues at coordinate 6,067 of JBBQJJ010000343.1, read as the reverse complement.
GCGTGCCGCGGACCTCGATCTCGCGGAGCCCCGCACGGATCGTGAAACGTTGCTGCGGTGCGCGGGTGGCCACCTCGACATCGATCGTGCCGTCGACGACGAACTCGATCGCTGCGGTGTCGAAGCGAACGAGCTCGAGGCGGCTGTGGGGGCCGAGTGCGAACGCGCTGTGATCACCGAACTGGATATCGACGCGGCCTTCGCCGGTCGCGAGCACATTGCCGGCGGCAAGGGAGATGCGAAACGGATCGGCGGGACGAAGACCGTCGATCATCAGGTCTCCGGTGAGCCGATTGACCAGTCCGGCCAGCGGCGTCGCGGCAGCTCGCTCGGGACGAAGTGACGGCAATGCGATCGGTTCGCGTATTACCGGAGCCTCGGGACGGTCGACGAACAGCGTGGCGACCGCGGCGGCGGCCACCAACCCGGCGGCGACCCACCCTGCCCGGCTGTCACGCGGCGGCAGCTTTGCGCGCCGCTCCGTCGACACCGCCCAGTGCACGCGTGCACGAACTTCATCCCATGCGAGATCTGGCGCGGACTGATCCTTGATCGACACGAAGCTATCGCTCGCGCGTGTCACGCGTGCTCGCGTGCGTGAGCATTGCGGACAGGCTTCCGCGTGGCGCTCCATCGCGATGCGCTCGGAGTCCTCGACGCGACCTGCCCACAGGTCAGCCCAGCGATGAGCCGCGACGTGCTTCATTCGTCTGGCTCCTTGCCCGCGATCACCTTGTAAAACTCGCGACGTGCATAGAACAGTCGCGTCCGCACCGTCACCGGATTCGAGTCGACGAGATAGGCGATCTCCTTGAGGTCGAGCCCCTCGATCTCGTGGAGGTAGAGCACGATCCGCTTCTTCGGTGCGATCTGCTCGAGCGCTGCATACACGCGCTCCTGATCGCGGCGTCGCTCGAGCGTGCGATCCGGCGTCTCCGGCCGCTCGGTCAGCGACGGATCCGCGGAAACGAGATCGAGATCCACCACGCCGATCGCGTTCGGGCGGCGCTTGCGCGTCCGGATCCGACCGAGCGCGACGTTGACGCAGATCCGATAGAGCCACGTCGACAACCGCGCGTCGCCGCGAAACCGCTCGAGCCCGCGGAACGCGATCACGAAGACCTCTTGTACGAGGTCCTCGAGGTCGTCGCGATCACCGAGGACGCGGTACAGGTTGCCGGCGACCTGCCGGCGGAACCGGTGATAGAGCTCGTCGTGCGCGGTGCGATCGAGCCGCTTGCAGCGCTCGATCAGATCTGCCTCGTCGGCAGGTCCGAGCGCCGCCGCGGAGCCCGTGTCTCGCTTCACCGAACGCAGCATAGCGTGCAGTCACTTAGTGTCCGGGACGCGATCGGGTGTTCACCGGCAACTCACGTCGTGCAGAACGGTGCGCGATCGCGCGAAAACCTCCCCGGGGGAGAGGTAAAACACGAGGTAACCGCGCGAAGTTGCGCAACTTCGGTGACTTTGCAAAGTCGGACAGCCGGACAACTAACCCCAGAGTAGGAGTTCGCGCTACCGCGCTCACCCAATCGATCGTCTTCGTGGTCCCCGGCTCGAGGACGAACCCCGTTCCCCATCATTCGCCTGGTCGAAGGATCGACACAGGCGAACTGCCACGAAAATAGAGTTCGCGGTCTATGCGAACTCATTTTCGTTCAAGGTGGTGGCCGGCCGCCGGCCCGCTGGTCTCTGGGGTTAGCGCCGGGTCGGGAGGACGACGAAGTCGATGCCCTTGCCGAGATCGCAGTGGAGCGAGTCCTCGTCACCGACCGGCTCGAACCTGCACGGGGCCTCGTCGGCGGCGGTTGCCTTGCCCTTGTTCGGCAGGATCAGCGTTGCGCCGGTGGGCTCGACGCGCCACTTGCCCTTGAACGGCAGGTCCATGATCGAGCCCTGGCAGTTGGTCTTCACGTTGAGCTTGAAGCTGCGGTCACGCGACAGCTTGAGCCGGACCTCCGGCTTGTCGCAGCTCGTGCCCGTCTGCTCCCACTGACCACCGAAGAGCATCAGCCGTTCGTACGGTGTGGCCGGCTTGCGATCGAGGCCCGTGGCGGCGCGAAACCTCGGCTCCGCGCGCAGCGCCGCGAACGCCGAATCGAAGCGCGCTTCGATCAGCCACTCGATCGCATCCGGCTTGCTGGACTTCGCGAGCGTCTCGAGCCCACGCAACGCCTCCGGCTGATTCTTGGCTGCGAGCTGGAGCGCGGCGATCCGGAACAACGTCTCGGAGTGCCCCGGATCGATTGCGAGGACCTTCTGCCATTCGGCGAGCGCCTTCGCCTTCGCTGCCTTGCGCGCAGCCTCGACGGCCTTCAGTACTTTCGGATCCTCCGGTGCCACGCCGGTGTTCGGATCCTTCGGCGCGTTCGGATCGTTCGGATCGACCGGCTTGTTCGGATCGGGATCCTTGACAACCGGCTTGACGCCCGTCTTCAGCAGGTCGAAGGCGACGATCAACGTCTGCTCCTTGCCCATCACGCGCGCGGTGTACGCGACCGCGACGCGATCCTCGTACTGACTCGCGTAGACCTCGGAGACCTTACCGATCGGGTCCATCGTCTGCCACACGATCACCGGCTCGCCCGAGGCCTTCTTGGTCACCGTCAGCGTGCGCCCGCTCGCCGATGCCGCAAACGCCGCCTTGGGACCGCTCTGCGGGATCGGATCTTTCACCGACAGCTTCGCGATCACATCCGCGCCGAGCTTCTCGCACGCGGGCGCACCGGCGGCCTTGCCACCCTCGACCTTGAGCGGTGTGCACACGCGGTCGGAGTTGACGAGGTACGGCTTGTCGACCCCCGAGAACCCCCCGAAGGTGTCGGCGGCTACAGGGGTAGCCAAAGGGAAAGCGACAGCGACGAACAGGACTCCGGCGATCCGCACGGACATGTTGACCGTCATAGCGCGAAATCCATTCAACTGCCCGATCTTCCTGCACGCCACGTCGCCTGCAAACGAGGTAGGGTTTCCGCGCGTGAGCATCTTCACCAAAGCCAGCGCCGTGCTCGATCGCAGCGTGATCCGCTTCATGGAGCGGCAGATGGCGCCGCGTGCACCTAAGCTCGATCCCGATGCTCGCACCCGCTTGATCGACCTCGCCGCGCACTACAACGCCGCACCTCACCAGTTCTTCCCGACGCCGGATCTACCCGCCGTCACGCTCAAGCCGAGCGGCGACGGCCCGCTCGGTACGCAGGTCGTCGACCTCACGTATCCATCGGCGTACACCGCATTCCATCCCGCCGCCCGCGACCTGATCGGTAGCGTCCACGAGAACGCCACCTCCCACGTTCGCTGGTGGACGAGTGGCGGCGGCCCGGGGTTGGCTCGCCCGCCAACCCCGCGCCACCTGCATTGTCCGGAAGGGGGCAGGCCGACGATCGTGCTGCTCCACGGTTGGGGTGGCGGCAACCAATGGGTCACCGCACGTACGTTCGACGTGCCGTACTGGCTGCGCCACGGCTGGGATGTCGCGGCGTACGTGTTGCCGTTCCATGGCGCGCGCGCACCTGCGTCGCGATCCCCGGTTCGCTCCGGCGCGCTGTTTCCGTCACCGAATCCGCTGCGCACCAACGAAGGCTTCGGGCAGGCGATCCATGATCTGCGCGCGCTGTCGCTGTGGTTGCGATCGCGCGGCTCGTCCGCCGTCGGCGTGATGGGGATGAGCCTCGGCGGGTACACCACCGCGCTGTGGGCGAGCGTCGCCGGTCCCGAGGATGCGGGCGGCATCGAGTTCGCCGTCGCGATGATCCCGGCGGTGTCGATGTCGCGCCTGATGTGGCGGCATGGCGAGGCGAACCCGACGAGGCGACGCGCCGCCTCCGCCGGCATCACCGAGGACCTGCTCGCGGATGCGTTCGCGGTGCACGCGCCGCTGAGTCGGCCCCCACGTCTCCCCGGCACACACCTCGCGGTGATCGCAGGTCGCGGAGATCGGATCACACCGCCCGATCAAGCCGAGGCACTCGCCGGCCACTGGAACGTGCCGATCGCGTGGTTCGAGGGTGGTCACCTCGCGCAGATCGGCCGCGGCGATGCCGTGCGCGATGTTCGCCGCCAGCTCGGCGCGCTCGGCTTCACGGGTCGCGAGTTCCGCTCGTGAAGCCGTTCTCCGAAGCGCTCGCCTCCGGCCCGCTGCTCCTCGATGGCGCGATGGGCTCGCTGCTCTACGAGCGCGGCGTCCTCCACACGCGCAGCTACGACGAGCTCAACATCAGTCAGCCCGAGTTGATCGAAGCCGTGCATCGCGACTACGTCCATGCCGGCGCAGAGATCGTCGAGACCAACACGTTCGGTGCGAACCGGATGGCGCTCGCACGGCACGGCCTCGTCGAGCAGGCCGGTGACATCAACCGGCGTGGGTACGCACTCGCACGTTCGGCAGCGGGCGATCGCGCGTACGTCGCCGGCGCCGTCGGACCGACGGGTGTCAAGTTCGGCATCGCCACGGCGAGTGAACGCAAGCTCGCGCGCTTCGCCCTCGCCGAGCAGATCGATACGCTCGTGCTCTCCGGTGTCGACGCGATCATCCTCGAGACGTTCACGTCGATCCTGGAGATGGAGACCGCGATCGCCGTCGCCAAGGAGCGCGGCCCGCGCGTGCCGGTCGCCGCGATGATGGTGTTCGATGCGCAGGGCAAGAGCGACGGTGGCCTCGGTCCCGCCGAGATCGCGGATCGCCTGATCGCTGCCGGTGCCGATGTGGTCGGTGGCAATTGTGGCATCGGACCGGCCGAGCTCTATCAAGTCGCCGTCGGCATGGTCGGTCGCGGCAAGCCGGTGATCGCGCAACCCAACGCCGGGCTGCCCGCCTCCGTCGAGGGCCGCACCCTGTACGTCGCGAACCCCGAGCACTTCGGCGTGTTCGCGCGCCGCATGCTCAAGAGCGGTGTGCGCGTGATCGGCGGCTGCTGCGGCACGACGCCCGAGCACACGCGCTCGATGCTCGGGGCCGTGCGCATGCTTCGCGGCGAGAAGCTCGACGAGCGTGGCCCCAAGCCGGCAGCGATCGAGATCAACTCGAAGCAACCCGCGCCGCCCGCGAAGACGCCGCTCGCACGACGCAGTCGGATGGGTGGTCGGATCGCGCGCGGCGAGTTCGTCGTCTCCGTCGAGCTCACTGCTCCGCCGTCGAGCGATCTGACGAAGACCAAGCAGCAGGTCAACGAGCTGCTCGCCGCCGGTGCCGATATCGTCAACATCGCGGATGGTCCTCGTGCCTCGGCGCGAATGGCGAACATCGCGGCATGCGCTCGGCTCGCCGCCGAGACGAGCGTGGAGCCAATCCTCCACGTCTGCGCGCGCGACAAGAGCTTCCTCGGCCTCGTCGCGCACCTACTCGGCGCACACGCACTTGGCCTCAACAACCTCGTGATCATCACCGGCGATCCGCCGAAGATGGGGGACTACCCGTTCTCGACGCCGGTCTACGACGTCGACTCGATCGGGCTGCTCCGCATGGCGGCGGGCTTCAACGCCGGCGTCGATCCGGCGGGCAAGCCCTGCGAGCCCACGAGCTTCGTCCTCGCCACCGGTGCCGAGCCCGGTGCGCACGATCGCGACCGCGAGCTGCGCCGCCTCGAGGACAAGAAGAACGCGGGTGCCGAGCTCGTGATGACCCAGCCGGTCTACGATCCACGCACGCTCGAGCGGTTCCTCGACGACGCCGCGCCTCTCGGCCTGCCCGTGATGGTCGGCATCCTGCCGCTCGCGTCGCATCGCAACGCCGAATTCCTCCACAACGAAGTCCCCGGCATGAGCATCCCCGCCGAGTTCCGCGAGCGGATGGCCAAGGTCGGTCAGGGTCCGTTGGCACGTGCCGAAGGCATCGCGATCGCACGCGAGGCACTCGCTGCGGTGAAGCATCGTGTCCAAGGTGCGTACGTGATGCCGCCGTTCAATCGCGTCGACTCCGCACTCGCCGTGCTCGAAGTCGTGCGCGATCGCTGGAAGACCTAGTCCGCCGTAGTCCGCCGAGCGGACATCGTGCTTCGTCGTCCGGTTGTCCGACTTTGCAAAGTCACTTCCGTTGTGCAGGAATGCGCAGTTGCGTCCTGTTTCCCTC
>JBBQJJ010000342.1:0-9676 GCA_038325805.1 Haliangiales bacterium | reverse complement strand
GCGTTGTTCTGGGTCGCGGCCTTCGACACGCACATGCCGGTGTTCGCGACGCGCTCGTCGGCGATGCAGAAGGTCGGAGCGCGACCGGCGAGGTCGGCGCACGATCCAGCGCACGCCACGGTGCAGAAGCCCGCGGGGTGGCAGCTACCGGCCTTGCCCGACGCGGTGAACGCGCAGTCGGCGTCGGTGGCACACGCGTCGCCGATGAACTTCTGCGGTGCGGGTTGCTGGCCGTGGAGCTTCGGGAATGCTGCCTTGTCGTCGAGACGAACGAACGTGTAGCCATCGGCCTCGAGCGCCGTCAGGATGCCGTCGAGTGCGCTCGCGGTCGACTGATGGATGTCGTGGAACAGGATGATGCCGCCGTTGAACGACTTCACTTGCGAGAGCACGTAGCGCTTCATGTCGGTGCGCATGTCGTCGGGGACGAACTTGAACGTCGACTTCTTGCAGACGCCACCGCCGGCCGCGTAGCACCAGTCGGCGCTGTCGATGTGCCAGCCGGTGACGATGTAGCCGCGATCCTGCGCCTGCTTCTTCGAGGTGCAGTTCGAGCTGCCGAACGGGAAGCGGAAGTACTTCGGGGTCTCGCCGGCCTCGCGGATCAGCGCGTCGGTGCGGTCGATCTCGGTGGCCACCGTCGCCGCGGTCTGCTCGGCGAGGTTGATGTGGCGGTGCGAGTGGTTCGCGAGGATGTAGTCAGGGTCCGCCGCGACGCGCTTCGCGAGATCCTTGGCGCCGGCAGCGGCGTAGCGGCTGCCGTTGGTGAAGAAGGTCGCCGGTGCGCTGTGCTTCTTGAGCGTGGCGATCACCTGCGGCGTGGTGTCGGGGTTCGGACCATCGTCGAAGGTCAGCGCGATGCGCTTGTTGAAGCCGTTGCGGTCGGGAACCGTCACGCCGGAGCAGCTCGCGCTGTCGACCTTGCCCTCGTCGCGGGCATCCTCGTAGGCCTGCTCGAACAGATCCGTTTCGCCGTCGTGTTCGTCGTCCTCGGAGGCACAAGCCGACTGCAAACAGGCGGTTGCAGCAAGGGAGACGAGGACAGCGATTCGCATGACGCACGCAGGAGCAAGCCGTGCGCCGATCCTGGGACCTGGCATGGCGATCCAGCTCGGCACCGAGCCCCCGCGATCCGAAGCAGTTAGCTGCTGGCTGCTCGAGTTGCCTGGGAGATCCCGGTGGCGACCGGCGTGGGGACGACGGCTGCTCTAGCCACCACGCCGGGCAAGATCAGGGTGCGTCGAGCAGCAGCTTCGCGCGATCGGTGCCGAGCAAGACCGCCGCATCGTGGTCCTCGATCACCTCGACCTTCGCTTCGACGCCGGTGAATGCGATATAGGCCACCCCACCGGAGACGCCACCCGTCGACGGATCCGGATCGATGCCGAGCTTGACCGCCATCGCGTAGGACGCCTCGCCGATGATCGCCTGCGGACCGACATCGCCGAGCACGCCGTACTCGACGTTCCCGTCGTAGATCACCGCGACGACCGAGCGCATGCCGAGGCCGGCATCGAGGTAGTCGAAGCGCGTGCTGCGGCCCGGGATCACCACGAACGGCAGCGTCGCGGCATCGAGAGGATCGCCGTTCGAATCGGTCGCCGCCGTCTGATCCATGTAGCTCGGGTCCGTTCCCAGATTGCACTGCTCGGACATCTGGCCATCGCAGTCGATGTCCAGATCCGCGGTCCACGCCACCGCGCCCGGGAATCCGCAGATGTCGACGTTGCCCTCGTCACTCGTGAACGGCCCACCGACGACCTCGCACGTCGCGATCCGCGCGAGCAGCTGCTCCGCCGTCGGCAGCTCCGACGCATCGGGAAGGGGCATCGCGTCCGGACCCGGAGGGTCGAGCTCGCTGCCACCGCACGCGACGACCACCAGCAGGAGACAAGCCACCGCTCGCACGGTGGGCATCCTACGCGATCACAACCCGTCGAGTGCCGATAGAAACGGCGCGGTCGCGGCGGACATCTTGCGGACCTCGTCGACCGTGCAGCCGAGCGCCGTCGCGAACCGCACCAGCTCGCGGGCCTCGGCCTCCGCGACGTAGCCCTTCGCGAGGACCACCGCGATCGAGTCCATCACGATCATCTTTGCCAGCTCGCCGGGATGGATCGAGCTACCGCGAAACGGCGACGCCGAGAGCCGCAACTGCGCCGCGAGCTCGCTCGGTAGCAGCGGTTCGTAGAGGAGCAGATCATCGAGCGACAGCGAGAACCCGGCGCGGGTCTCGACGCGCTCCTGAAGACGCAGCCCCTCCTCGAGCCCGAGCTCCTCGCCGGCTCGCGCGATCGCGAGCACCGCGCGGGCGTAGAGGTGCGCCACTCCGACATCGAATAACTGGGCACGCGCGGAGACCACGGCCCATCGTACTCCGGGCTCCGACGGAACACTCGCCCGCGATGGGGTAGCTGCCCGGCGCTGTGACGTCACTTACCTTCGAACACGCCGGGGCGCCGCTCGACGAACGCGCGCAGGCCCTCCTGGACGTCGGCGCTCTCCATGAGCGGAGCGAGGTCAGGGAGCAGGCGAGCTGCCGCCGCCGCCTCTTGGTCGGCGAGCGCCGCGCGCGATGACACCAGCGTCGCGTAAACCCCGAGTGGGGCCTGCGCGGCGATCACCGTTGCGAGGGCGAGGGCGCGGTCGAGTTGCTTGCCCGGCTCGGTCACCTCCTGGATGAAGCCGATCCGGAACGCTTCGTCGGCATCGAACTCGTCGGCGGTCAGCAGGTAGCGCATCGCGTTCGCCCAACCGACCTCGCGCGGAAAGCGGATCGTGGCGCCACCGACGGGATAGATGCCGCGCTTGACCTCGATCTGACCGAACCGCGTGCCGCGTGCCGCGACTCGGACATCGGTGGCGAGCATCAGCTCGATGCCGATCGTGAAGCAGATGCCCTGCACGGCGGCGACGATCGGCTTCTTGAGACACGGCCCCACCAAGCCCAGGGGATCGAGCCCACCTTCGGGGACCGGGAACTTTCCGCCCTGGAACACCGGCGCCCACTGCACCAGATCGAGTCCCGCGGTGAAGTGATCGCCGAGCGCGTGGAGCACCCCGACGCGGAGCTCGGGATCGTGCGCGAGCTCGCCGTACGCGAGACACAGCTGCGACCACAGCGAGAGATCGAAGGCGTTGCGCTTCGCCGCGCGATCGAGACCGATCGCGAGCACGTGACCATGGCGTTGGAGCTGGACCTGACCTGCCGACATTCCCGCAAGGTGGCAGATCGAGTGACCACTGGGCCAGGCCCCTAGGGTCGGAATGCCCGCGCACGCGTGTGTGCACAGAGCTCTCCAAGTGTTGGACTCCTGCCGGGACAAACGTCCCTAGCCGGGATCCGGACACGCGGGACGAGTTGGTCACGCATTTGCTCATCAAGCGTCGCACATGACGAAGACCACGCAGCTGCTCGTACTGCTCACGGTTGGCATCACCGGATGTTCGACCGAGCTCGTCGAGCCGCAGGGCAATCAGATCGATGACTACATCGCGTCGCTGCCGTACCTGCCCGTCGCGGACGAGAAGATCGACGCCGGCCCCCGTGGTGCCGAAGCGCGCGAGGGCGACTACCAGTGCGCCACGCAGAACCTCGCCGAGACGCGCCAGTACGATCGGATCGTCGCGTACGCAGCCAACTCCGACGCACTGTACCCGGGCGCGATCGTCAGCGCCGATTCCGTGCTCACCGGCTTGTTCACGCAGATCGTGCTACCGCGCGCACCCGCCACGATCTCGGTCAGCCTCGAGAACCTCGCCGGCGGCAAGACGGCGGTGATCGAGAACCCGAGCCTGTCGTCGTATCGCGACGCCCTCGCCGGCATCCTCGACAGCGAGATCACCGGCTCGACGCCCGCCAACCTCTATAGCGAGATCGAAGAAGTTCACTCGCAGCAGCAGCTCGACATGGCGCTCGGCATTCAAGCGAGCTGGGGTCTCGGCATCGCCAGCCTGAAGACCAGCTTCGAGTGGAACAAGCAGGACGTTCGCTCGCGCTACCTCGTCCGCTACACCCAGGCGTACTACACGGTGGATCTCGACGCGCCACAATCTCCGAGCTCGCTGCTCGCACCAAACCTCTTGCTCGCCGACGTCCAGGAGAAGATGGACGAGACGCGTCCGCCGGTCTACGTATCTTCGGTGACCTACGGTCGCCTGGTGGTGTTCACGTTCGAGTCCGAGTACTCGAGCGAAGAGATGCACGCCGCGCTCGACTTCGCGTACCAGGGTGGCGTCGATATCTCGGGCGACGTCTCGGTGACCTACAAGGACATCATCTCGAAGAGCAAGATCACCGCGTTCATCCTCGGTGGCGATGCCGGCACCGCGGTCAAGACCATCGATAGCTACGAGGCGCTGATCAACTTCATCAAGGAGGGTGGCAACTACTCGAAGATGTCGCCCGGCGCGCCGATCGCGTACAAGCTGAGCTACCTCAAGGACAACTCGCCCGCGCGGATGTCGTTCACCACCGACTACGAGGTCAAGGAGTGCGTCCGCGTCAGCCAGAAGGTGCGCATCGCACTGATGGGCATCGCGGTCGACGACGATGGCGGTGACGGCGGTGGCGATCTCGAGATCTTCGGGAAGATCTGGGCCGAGGGCGTCAACAGCGGCACGTTGTTCGACAAGACCGGCAGCAACTACGTCGTGATCCGCGAGGGTCAGCAGTTCGGTCAGGGCCAACCGCTCGCCGAGACCATCATCGAGGTCTCGCCCAAGGCGGGTCAGGCGATCCGGCTGCGCGGCAATCTGACCGAGCACGACCCGTTCTTCGATGACGCCCTCGGCAACGAGCTGGTGCTCAACCCGTTCGAGACCGGCTGGCGCAAAGACGCGACGATGACGTTCACCGGGAGCAGCGCGCGCGTTCGCGTGATGTTCAACCTGTCGCCGATCTGAACGCCTGCTAGGTTGGCGCTCGATGGAGCGCATCAAGGTCTCGACGTTGGATGGGTACGCGAAGTGGGCCGAGAGCTACGACTCGTATCCGAACGGGTTGATCAAGATCTTCAAGGCGACGACCTGAGGGTGAGCTGAGGGTCGCTAGAATCGCCAGCCCACCGTCGCGCGCACGCCGCCACTCGGGTTGACTTCGACCGTCGGCAGCACTCGCTTGGGCGTGTTCACGAACATCGCGAACACGAACCCACCGATGGCCGCCGCGCCACCCGCCGCCATCAGCGAGATGCCGATCGTCCCCTTGCGCTCGGCGCTGTCTCGCTGATCGCGCAGCGCCTGGTGCTGCGACAGATCCTTCTCGCAGCCCGCCATGCAGTCGCGATCGAAGTTCTGCTCGAACGAATCCAGCTGGTCGCGTCCGGCGAGCCAGACGCCGAGGCCGGCGAGCCCGACCGCGAAGCCACCGGCGGTCACCGTCCACGGCACCCAGCGACGATACGGGTACTGTAACTTGACCGCGGTATCGAGCGGTTCGAGCTTGATGCGCTCTCGCACCGTCGCGGCACCGGCGACGATGATCCGGCGATTGATCGGCAGGTACTTCGCGAGCTCGCCGACCACGGTGTGCTCGCCGACGTGGACGCGAACCTTCTGCGTGCCCGGGCAGGCGAACCACGCCTTGCCGTCGAGCGTGATCGACGCACCGGCTTGATCGCACGTCACCTCGATGTAGCCGAGTCGGCCTCCAAGCAACGCCTGGTAGTCGAGCGCTTGCTGATAGAGCTCGGGCTTGAAGGGCTTCTCGGCGTAGCGCAGCGCCTTGTCGAGGGCCTCGGCCGCTTCGAGCACGCGGTCGAGCCGGATCAGCGTGACCGCGAGGTTGAACTCGACGAGCGGGTGCTCCCAGAGGGCGAGCGCCGCCTGGTACTTCTCGGCCGCCGGCGCGTGTGCCTGCTTCGCGAACAGGTCGTTGCCCTCCTCGAACAGCTTCTCGGCATCGCGGCGCGTCTGCTCGGGTATATTTTTCGACCACGGCGTGATCTCGTCATCCGCGACTGCAGGTGTAGAGGCCAACAGCACGGCGAGCAGCACGGTTCTCAACGCAGGCCTCCGGTGTGGATCTTCTTCTTCTCTTCTTCGAGCTGGCGCACGCGCTCCTTCTCGATGGCGAGCAACGCCTGCAACTTGCCGTTCGCGGCCTTCGCCTCGTCGGTGGCCTTCTTCGCCGCGACCTCGGCAGTCTTCGCCGCCACGGCGAGCTCCTGTGCCTTGGCCTTGTCGCGCTGCGAGTCGTCGAGCGTCTTCGTCAGCTCCCGGTTCGCCTTCTCGAGCTCCTCGTGCGACATCTCGACGGCCTGGTTCGCCTTGAGTGCCGCGACCTCGGCGGATTGCCGCTGAGTCTCGGCCTGGTTGCGTTGCCTCTCGGCCGCTTGCACCGCGGCGAGTTGCTTGGTGACCTCCGCCTCGGCGGCCCGCGCATCGGCCGCGGCTTGCTCGGCGGCGTGCTGCTTCTCCTCGATCACCTTGTTCGCGGCGGCCTGGTTGACGTACGCGACGGCGCCGATCGCGAACACGGCTGCGAGCGCGGTGAGCACGCCACCGAAGGCGAGGATCCGTCGCCGCCGAGCTCGTGCGACCTGCGAGCGCATGGCCTCGAGGTATTCGCGCTCGGTCGCCGACAGATCGAGGACATGACGCTTGGTGACGCTCAAGGCTTCCTGCGCCGTCGTGCCGCGCCACACCAGATCGCCCGGCTTGCCGCGCGCCACCCACTGCCGCACCGCCTGGCGGAGCTCGTGGAGGAACGCGCGTGCCGCCTGATTCTCCTCGAGCCATCGCCGCAGCGTGGGCCACTCGGTGATCAGCGTCTCGTGGACGATCTCGACGGTCGCCGTCGCGTCGGGATCCGTATGGAGATGGATCAGCCGCGCGCGGACGAGCTGATCGAGGATCTGCTCGACCTCGCGACCATCCGCCGACAAGCCCGACAACTCCTTCTGATCGACGACGGCACGCGTGCCCTCGGGCGTCACCAGCCGCGTCATGATCGCGCGCAGCAGCGCCTGGCTCTGCGGTGGCACCGCCGCGGCGACCTCGTCGGCATGACGCGCGAACGCACCACCGACGCCACCCATCGCCGCATACGCCGATGCGGTCAGCTTCTTGCGCACCTTGTCGCGCGAGTCCCACAGGCGGGTCGCCGCGAACTGGAGCAGCGGGAGGGCACCGCGGCTACTCGCGGTGCCGAGCATGTCATCGACGAGCGAGTCCTCGAACGCATACCCCGCGAGCGCGGCCGGTCGGATCAGCGTCTCGCGCAGGTTCTCGGCATCGGGTGCTGAGAGAAAGCACAGGCCGCGCGACAGCTCGGAGAGGAACTGCTTGTGACCTGCGAGGCGATCGAGGAAGTCGGCACGCATCGACAGCACCACGCGCACCGGTGCGCTCGGATCGTCGGCGGCGGCGAGCAGCGCGGCGAGGAACGTCTTGCGCGGCGCTTCCTCGTCGGAGAGCGTGAACAGCTCCTCGAGTTGATCGACGACGATCAACACGCGGTGCCGCTGCTTGCCCGCGCTGCGGCGGAGTAGATCGCCGAACAGCCCCGGCGATTCGTGAAGTGAGTCGACCTCCAAGGGCACGTCGAGCACGCTCGCGAGGCTCTGCAGCGGCGCACGACCGGGACGGAGAACCTTGATCTTCCAGTTGTCGGCACTGCGCATCGCGGGCAACAGGCCGGCGTGGACGAACGATGACTTGCCGACACCCGACGGGCCGATCACCGCGAGCAGCGGCCATTGCTCGAGCTGCGCGAGGGCGGTCCGGATCTCGGCGCTGCGCCCGAAGAAGTACTTCGCGTCGTTCTCGCCGAACGCGGCGAGCCCCCGATACGGGCAGACGTCCTGATCACCGGGCGTCCGCTCGGGCTGGAGATAGATCTGGAGATCGACGAGCAGGTCGGTCGCCGACTGGTAGCGCAGCCCTTTTCGCTTCTCGAGGCAGCGATCGATGAGGTTGACGATCGCGCGCGGGAGCGACGGATCCCGTGACGCGATGCTCGGCAACGGCGTCTCGAGGTCACACAACCGATCGCGGAGCTTGTCGGGCGACATCGTGCCCGCGGGATGGACGCGGGTGAGCGCGCGCCAGAACATGATGCCGATCGACCACAGGTCGCTCAGGTGGTCGACCTGATCGACGCCCCACTGCTCGGGCGACATGTACGGCAGCGTTCCGACCAGCGTGCCACCGCCGGAGAATGTCACGTAGGTGTCGCTGCTCTCGGTGAAGATCTGCGGCGCGGCGCTCGCGGCGGCGAGATCGAGCTGATCCGATCCGTCGAAACACTTCGCGATGCCGAAATCGAGCACCTTCACGTTGCCGCGATCGGTGATGAAGATGTTGCTCGGCTTGAGGTCGCGATGGACGATGTTGAACTCGTGCGCGCGCTCGAGGGCGCGGACCACCGGCACCATGAGCTCGACGAACTGCCGCACCGTCAGCTTCGGTGCGTGGTCCAAAAGATCCGAGAGCGTGCGGCCCTCGAGGTACTCGAGCACCATGAACGGCAAGCCCTCGTGCTCGCCGACCTCGTAGATGGTGACGATGTTCTCGTGCGTACAGCGCGCGGTCGCACGCGCCTCGACGAGGAAGCGCTGCACGAAGTTCGGATCGGCGTGGAGGAGGAACTTGATGGCGACGCGGCGCCCGAGCTTGGTATCGCGCGCGAGGAAGACTTGCCCCATGCCGCCACGGGCGATCTCGCGGATCAGGCCGAACCGCCCGATCTGCTGATTCTCCGCAAACTCGAGCGGCTGCCGCGAATCGCCCTTGCGGCGCCCACCGCCGGTGCGCGGCTCGGCGAGCTTGGGATCGGGAGCGTAATGCTCGGGCAAGATGCTCGTGGCATCGCCGGGCTGGAGTGCGCTCGAGGGCGACGCGATGGCGATCTGCGCCGAGCCGATCGGCGTGCTCGCAAGATGGCTGGACGAACCGGCCGCTCGTGCGCTGCTCGCGTATGCGAGCGTTTTCGATTCCGGAGCGGGGACCGCGGGCATGGGCCGCGAACGTGGGTTCACCGTCGCAGCAGCCAGAGCGGCGCTCTTCTTGTCAGGCTGCTTGCCGTCCGACACCAGCTTCGAATTCTACCGTGATCGTTCCTGGCCCCGCGATGTGAGCACGCAGCCCACATGGCGTTGACGTTCGGTCAACGCAACGCGCCGATCGTGAACGTGCGGCCGTACCCGCGAGACACGTTCTCGATATGCACCGAGATCGTGCCGTCGGTCGAATACGTATAGGTCTCGGCGATCTCGTCGCCTTTGACGGTGCGCCGGTCGTTCGGTACCGCCGCTAGCGCCGCCTCACCTTGGCCGTCGAGGGTCGGATCGTAGGGAAAATAGACGTCGGCGCACGGTACGAGGTCCTGGATCGGCTGACCGGCGTCGTCCAGCGCGCCGCATTCGAGGAACCGCAGGTGCCCGACCGCGTGGGTGGGTCGATACCGCCGGGTGACCACCGGCCGATCGGTGTTCTTGCCGATCAGTGAATCGAACACCTTGTCGGAGCCGTTATCGGCCTCGCGCCAGACGCCGAAGTGGCGCGTGATCGCCTCGCGCACGATCACGCGCTGCGTGGGGTCGGCCGCGATCGCGAGCCCGACGGCGGTGGCCGCGAACGGCTGCGGTGCGAGCTGGAGCTTCTTGCCGAACCGCTCGCGCAGCGTGCGACCGACCGCGGGGAACGCGACGCCACCGCCAACGAGGTAGACGCC